>NZ_JBIXJQ010000005.1:0-152333 GCF_052871255.1 Streptomyces sp. LARHCF249 | reverse complement strand
GTGCCCGCACGCTTGGGGGTGCGGGCCCCGGGGGGGGGGGGGGGGCCGGCGGGGGGCCCGGGGGGGGGGGGGGGCGGCGGGGGGCTCGGGCGCCCCCCGGCGGGTCAACGGTGCTGCGTCACTTCGCCAGGAAGGCGAGGAGGGCGGTGTTGACCTCCTCGGCGTGGGTCCACAGCAGACCGTGCGGGGCGCCCTCGATCTCGACGTAGTCGGCCGACGGGAGCGCCTTGTGGAAGGGGCGCGCGGTGCCCTCGGCCGGCAGGATGCGGTCGGCGGTGCCGTGCAGGATCAGGGCCGGCACGTCGACGGCGGGGATGTCGGCGCGGAAGTCGGTGTACCAGGTCGCCGGCGCGGCGGACGCGGCGAAGGAGCCGCCGCCGGCCGCGGTGTTCCAGCTGTTGCGGACGGCCTCCTCGCTGATGCGGGTGCCCAGGTTCTCGTCGAGGTTGTAGAAGTCGTTGAAGAAGGCCGTGTAGTAGGCGTAGCGGTCGGCCTTGACGGCGGCGACGACGCCGTCGAAGAACTCCTTCGGGGCGACGCCGTCCGGGTTGTCGTCGCTCTGGAGCAGGCAGGGCTCGAGCGAGGCCAGGAAGGCGACCTTGGCGACGCGGTCGGAGCCGTACGCGGACACGTAGCGGGCGACCTCGCCGGTGCCCATGGAGAAGCCGACCAGGACGGCGTCGTTCAGGTCGAGGGTCTCCAGCACGGTGTTCAGGTCGGCCGCGAAGGTGTCGTAGTCGTAGCCGGTGGCCGGCTGCGAGGACTGCCCGAATCCGCGGCGGTCGTACGTGATCACGCGGTACCCGGCGTCGAGCAGCGCGGCGCTCTGGCGCTCCCAGGAATGGCCGTCGAGCGGGAAGCCGTGGATGAGGACGACGGGCTGCCCGGCACCCCGGTCCTCGAAGTACAGCTCGATGGGGTTGGTGTTCTCCTGGCCCACGGTGATGTACGGCATGGGGATGCTTCCTCGATTCGGTCGGCTGGTCCGCGCGTCGGAGCGGCGCGGTATGCCCGTCACGCTAGGACCGGTCCTGCGCCTCCTGTTGCCGTACCGCGCACCACACCTTGCACGGGGGCGCAGAGGTTGCTCAGCCGCCGGTGACCGTTCCGGCGCCGCCCTCCGCAAGCACGATCCGGGCCAGGTGGACCCTCGAGCGCACCGAGAGCTTGCGGAAGATCGACGCCAGATGGGTGTTGACCGTGTGCGGGGAGACGACGAGGGCCTCCGCGGCCGACCGGTTGGTGTGGCCCGCGGCGATCAGCCGGGCCACCTTGCGTTCCGAGGCCGTGAGCGCGTCCCAGCCCTGACCGGGGCGCGGCCGGAGGCCTCCGGTGCGCCGGCCGGATCGGCTCGTGGCCCGTTCCAGATCGGCCCGGACCCGGTCTGCCTCGGCGTCGGCCCCCGCCTGGGCGTAGATGTCGTGCGCCCTGGTCAGGGCGGGTGTCGCGGCGGAGTCGCCTGCCGCGAGAAGAGCGCGCCCGAGGTCGGCGGATGCGGCGGCGAGGGGCAGCTGCCGGAGGCCGGTGAGCAGGACGCGGACCGATCGCTCCAGGAGTCCGTGGTCGGCGTTCACCAGGCCGGCCGCGTGGGCGGCCGTCCCCTGTGCGGTCGGCACGGAAGGGTTGCGGGTGGCGTGCTCTGCCGCCTGGGCCGCGAGCTCCTCGGCCAGGTTCCGGTCCCCGCCGCGCAGGGCGATCCGCACGGCCTGGACGACGTGCGGGCGTAGGAGCCGCCATCGGAGGAAGGGATGGTCACGCTGCACGGATCGGACCAGTTCGGCCGCTGCCGCGTGGTCGCCGTCGGCGTCGGCGACGACGGCCTCGAAGTACTGGTGCGCGGCGTGGTTGCCCGTGTTCGGCCGCTCGGCCACGGTCGCCCGCACGACGTCCAGGTGTTCCCGCGCGGCTTCGCGGTCGCCGCGCAGCATCGCGAGGAGGCCGCGGTTGACACGGATGTTGACCAGGTTGCCGGGCACGTGGAGGTCCGCTTCGAGCCGCTCGGCGGTGACGAGGTCGGCGTCCGCGTCGTCGAGCCGGCCGAGCCCCATGTTCAGGGTTCCCTGGGCCCAGCTCAGCATGGCGGGGCGCAGGGGAGCGTCGCCCGCCGTCCGGAGCAGTCGCCGTACGGTGTCGAAGTCGTCCATGTGGATGCGGGCGACGGCCTCCTCGGGCAGGAAGGCCGTGTCGAACACGCTCAGCGCCGTGTGGTGTTCGACGGCGGCGGCGCAGTCGCCCGCGTTGAGGGCGATCTCGCCGAGGCCCCACAGCGCGAGGACACGGGCCTCCCGGTCACCGGACCGCTCCGCCTCGGCGAGCGCCCGTTCGCCGGTCTCGCGAGCGGCCCCGAGGTCGCGCCCGCGGGACCGGGCGAGGGCCTGCCGGGCGGTGAGCCGGGCGCGGATCACCGGGTCGGTGACGGCGGCCAGCGCTGCCGTCGAGCGGCGGGTCAGCTCGTGGACGTCGTCGAGGTGCCACAGCGTGTCGCCGAGTACGGACTGCAGACGGGCGAAGACGTCCAGGGGCGGCTGCCGGGCGAGCAGCGTGTCGCCGGTATCCCGTGCCTGGGTGTACCGGCCCGCGCGGGTCAGCGCGACGATGGCCCGTTCTCCCACGTCGAACACCATGGGCGCATGGGGCGGTACGAGTTCCAGGGCGCGTACGGCCAGGTCGGCGGCGAGGTCGGGCATCACGGCGATCACGTCCGTGGCGGCCGTGCCTAGCAGCCCGATCGCCTCCTGGTCGCCGGGTTCGGCGCTCTTCAGCAGATGCGGGACCGCGTCGGTGGAGCTCCGGCCCGCCGCGACGAGCCGGCTCGCGGCCTCACGGTGGAGCGCCCGGCGTACGGAGGGGGCGAGATCGGCGTACACCGCCTGGCGGAGCAGGTCGTGGCGGAACAGGAGGCGTTCGCCGTCGTCGTGGAGCAGGGCGGCGGCGATCGCCTCGTCCACTTCGGCGCTGAGTCCGGAGGCGGGCCGGCCGCACAGTGCGGCGGCGTCCGCGAGCGAGAACGCGCGGCCGAGGACCGAGCCGATCCGCAGGAAGTGGAGGGTGTCCGGCCGGAGGTCGGCCAGCCGGTCGCGTACACCGAGGACCAGTCGCTCCGGCGGCTCCGGCGCGTCCGCGCCCGACGCCGCGATGCCCGTGAGCATCTCGGCCGCGAGGAAGGGGTTGCCTCCCGCCCCGTCGAGAAGTTCCGCGACCTGCGCCGGCACGTCTCCGCCGAGGACGTCCCGTGCCAGCTCGGCCAGGGCCGTGTCGGACAGCGGCCGGAGGGGGAGGGTCGTCGTCCGCGGCCCCTGCCCGTAGAGTTCCGGGTCGTTCCTGCCCGTGAGCAGCCAGAGGACCGGGGAGCTGAGCAGCCGTGCCGGCATGACACTCAGGGCGAACCGGCTCAGCGGGTCGGCCCATTGGACGTCGTCGACCGCGATCAGTACGGGCGTGCCCGCCGAGCGTTCCTCGATCAGCTGGGCCAGCCGTTCGACGAGCCAGATGCGCTGGTCGTGATGGCCCGCGAGGTCTGCGAAGTCCCTGCTGGACAGCAGCGGCGGGTCACCGTGCAGGAGGCCGGAGGCCAGTGAGGCGAGCGGTGCCAGCTCGTGGAGTTCCTCGGCGCGTCCATGGCTGACGGCGAACCCGTGGGCCCGCGCGATCGAGACGGTCTCCTGCAGCAGTACGGTCTTCCCGATCCCGGGCTCGCCCAGGAGCAGCGCGATCGCTCCTCCCTCGCCGCCCCGCACCGCCTCGACCAGGGCGCGCAGCCGCTCCAGTTCGGCTTCGCGGCCCCGCAGCCCGGGCCGGCTCAGCGCCGTGCTCCCGGGCACCGCCATGCCTGCTCCCCCGGGCCGGTCGGTGCTCATCCCTTGACCGATCCGGCGAGCAGTCCCCGTGCGAAGTGCCGCCGGAGGGAGAAGAAGACGAGCAGCGGGACGAAAGCCGCCACGAAGGCTCCTGCGGTGAGCCTTTGCCACTCGTTGCCGTACGTCCCGGCCAGGCTCGCCAGTCTGGCCGCCATCGGCGCGGTCTCGGCCGTCCCGCCCGACAGCGTCAGTGCCACGAGGAGGTCGTTCCACACCCAGATGAACTGGATGATGGCGACGGAGACCAGGGCCGGACGGGCCAGGGGCAGCACGATCCGGAGCAGCAGCGTCCCGTGCGACGCGCCGTCGACGCGGGCGGCCTCGATCAGGTCCCGGGGCAGCCCGGCCAGGAAGTTGTGCAGGAGGAACACCGCGAACGGCAGCGCGAAGACCGTGTGGGCGAACCAGACCTGGCCGAAACGCGCGGGACCGGTGAGGTTCCACGCGGGCAGGAACAGCCAGCCCTGGGAGAACAGCTTCAGGAGGGGGACGAGCGCCATCTGGAGCGGCACGACCTGCAGCGCGAAGATGCCGACGACGAGCGCGTCCCGCCCCCTGAAGTCGATCCACGCCAGGGCGTACGCCGCGAAGAACGCCAGCACGAGCGGGAACAGCACCGAGGGGAGGGTGATGACGACGGAGTTGACGAAGTACTCCGCGAGCCGCCCCGACCCGTTCCCGCCGCCGGACAGCACCTCGCCGTAGTTGTCGAGCGTGAGGTGTGGCGCACCGAACACGGTCCACCAGCCCGTCGTCTTGATCTCCTCCTCGGGACGGAACGAGGAGAGCAGCAGACCGAGGGTCGGTGTCGTCCAGAGGACCGCGATCACCACGGCGATGGATGTGAAGGCGCGGGAGGCCAGACGCTCCCGGACGCCGTTCACGCTGTCCTCCGCTGTGCCCGGACCTGGTGGGCGACGAAGGGGGTGACGAGGACGAAGAGGAGCACCGCGAGCGCCGCACCGCGGCCCGTCTCGCCGTAGCGGAAGGCCTGGTCGTACATCTCGTGGGCGATGACGCCCGTGTCGAACTGTCCGCCGGTCATGGTCTTGACGATGTCGAAGGCCTTGAAGGTGCCGATCGCCTGGGCGAGGACCACGACGAGCAGCGTGGGCCTGATCGACGGCATGGTGATCCGCCAGAAGATCTGCCGGGGGGACGCGCCGTCGAGTCGGGCCGCCTCGGTCAGCTCTCCGGGCACGGCCCTGATCGCGCCGGCCAGCAGGACGGCCGCGAAGCCCGCCTGTGTCCACACCATCACCACGATGAGGAACAGGACGTTCCAGGGAGAGTCCACGAGCCATTGCCTCGGTTCGCCGCCGAACGCGACGACGAGCCGGTTCAGCAGCCCGATCTGCCCGGCCTCCACGGGACGGTAGGCGTAGACGAACTTCCAGACGACACCCGCGCCGACGAAGGAGATCGCCATCGGCATCAGGACGAGGGACAGCGCGAACGCTCTGAACCGCGACCGTACGACGGCCGCCGCGTAGAGCAGACCGACCGAGGCTGCCAGCAGCGGCACGAGCACCACCCACGCCAGGGTGTTGCGCAGCGCCACCAGCGCCCGGGGGTCGGTGACCATCCACACGTAGTTGTCGAAGCCGGCCCACGCGTCTCCCCCGTTCTCCGTGAACGACAGCGCCAGGGTGCGCAGAGCGGGCAGGAGGAGGCCCATCGTGAGCAGCAGCAGCGCGGGGGCCAGCAGCAGAAGGGCCGCGGCCCTTCTCCGAACCGGCCCCCGGTGCAGCGCCAGCAGGATCAGGGAGACCACCGCCGCGAAGGCGGCGACGCCCTGGAGCAGGTACAGCAGCTTGGGCTGCTGGGCGACGACGTCGAACGACATCAGTGGCTCGGCCAGGACCGTTCGATGGAGTCGGCGACCTGCCGGGTGCTCGCGCCGCCGATCCAGTCGACGGATCCCTTCCAGAACGTCCCGGCGCCGACCGAAGCGGGCATCAGGTCCGAACCGTCGAACCTGAACTGTGTGTGGGGATCCTGGAGCAGCTGGATCGAGAGCCTGTCGACCGGGGTGGCGGCGTTCGCCAGATCCACGCCCTTGTTCGCCGAGACGAACGGGCCCTTCTTCATGCGCGCGTTCGCGAAGTCCGCGGAGGCCAGATACTCCTGATAGGCCCGCACTTCAGGACGGTCGGCGAACGCCGCCGTGAACACTCCGCCGCCCAGTACGGGGCGGTTGGCCGGGTCGGCCCCCGGCAGGAGGAAGGCGTAGACGTCCTTGTCCGGTCCGATCTCGGTGCCCTTCGGCCACATGTCGGCATAGAACGAGGCCTGGCGGTGCATCGCACAGTCGCCGGTGAGGATCGGTGTGCCGGCCTCCTGGAAGGAGATCGACGCCATCGAACGGGCCGGACCGAAACCGCCGTTGGCGTACCGGTCGTTCTGGAGGATGGACCCCACGGTGTCCATGGCCTTGATGACCCGCGGGTCGTTGAACGGGATCTCGTGGGCGACCCACTGGTCGTAGACGTCCGTGCCCTGCTGACGCAGCAGGACGTCCTCGATCCAGTCCGTCACGGGCCAGCCGGTCGCCTCGGCGGACTCGATGCCCGCGCACCACGGCTTGACACCCGACGCCGCGACCTTCTCCGTCACGGCCATCAGCTCGGACCAGGTGCGGGGAACGCCCAGTCCCCTGTCGCGGAAGAATTGCGGCGAGTACCAGACGAACGACTTCACGTTCGCGACCAGCGGCGTGCCGTAGAGGGTGCCGTTGACGGTCGCGTAGCTGTTCCAGTCAGCCGACCAGCCCTGCTGCGCGAGGGCCACGACCCCGGCGCCCGCGGGCTTGAGCCTCCCCGCCCGGGCGAAGCGTTCCAGGAGCCCGGGCTGAGGGAAGAACGCCACGTCAGGGGCGCTCCCGCCGTCGACCCGGAGTTGGATCTGGGCCTCGAACTCCCCGTCCCCCTCGTACTGGACGTCGATTCCCGTGCAGTCCGCGAAGTCCGCCCAGGTCTCTTCGAACAGGTCGGCCTCCCGGTCCCGGTTCTCCGCGTAGACGGTGACCTTGGTGCCGGGGTGCTTGCCGTACCTGGCGTACGGCCCGCAGTCCGCGGCGGTGTGCGATTGCGGACCGCTGTCCTGCGGAACACCGCAGGCGGTGGCAAGGGCGGCGAGGGCGATGACGGCGAGCGCGAGCCTCGCGCCGAACCTCATGGGTGTATCTCCTCCGATCGCCCGCCGAGGGGTCCTCGGGGGCGATCAGAAGCTACCAGCGCTCGAACATTATCGACTAATCGTTCGATCCTGAACGATCGGGTCAGTGGGCGGTGGACCGGGCCGCGTCCTGGATCAGCTCCGCCACGGCCTTGGGCTGGGAGAGCATGACGAGATGGGAGGAGTCGACCTCGACGGTGGTCATGCCGGCGCGCTCGTACCCGTAGCGCTCCACATCGGGGTTGATCGTGCGGTCGGAGGAGGCGACCAGACCCCACGAGGGCTTGGTCTTCCACGCCGCGGCAGGCGCCGCCTCCGAGAAGGCACGTGCGGCCAGGGGGCGCTGGGAGACGGCGAGCACCGCGGCGAGGTCGGGGTCGACGTCCGCCGCGAAGAGGGCGGGGAACTTCTCGATCTCCACCGAGACGTCGGTGCCGGTCTCGGTGGAGCCGGCCACCGGGAACGGCGTGTAGACGAGCGCGTCGGCGAGGCCGGAGTCGGGGAAGCGGCCCTGCAGCTCGCCCAGGCTCTCGCCCTCCTCGAGCGCGTATCCCGCGAGGTACACCAGTGCGCGGACGTTGTCCTCCGTGCCGGCGAGGGTGATGACGGCGCCGCCGTAGGAGTGCCCGACCAGGATCACGGGGCCTTCGACGGCGCGGATCACCGAGGCGATGTACGCGGCGTCGTCGACGAGGCTGCGGTTGGGCACGGCCGGGGCCACCACTTCCATGCCGGCGGCGGCCAGTTCGGGGATGACGCGGGCGAAGCTGGAGGCGTCGGCGAAGGCGCCGTGGACCAGGACGGCGGTGGGGCGGGCGTGTCGGGACATGGGGGAACTCCTCAGTGCGTGACGGGGGATGGGGCTGGGGATGCGGGAGGCGGGAGGCGGATGTGTGGTGTTCGTGTGGTGCTTCACAGGCCGAAGCGGGCGCGCCTGGTCTCGGGCACCAGGTCGGTGTACTCGGGGTGCTTGCCGACCCAGCCCCGGATGAAGGGGCAGTACGGCAGGACGCGCAGCCCTCGGGACCGGGCGTCGTCGAGGACCCCGCGGGCGAGCAGCCCGCCCAAACCCCGGCCGGCGAACCGGCTGTCGATCTCGGTGTGGATGAAGGCGATCTCGCCCTCCGAGAGGCGGTACTCGGCGAAGCCCGCGGTCTCGGTGCCGTCGTCGCCGGCGAGGATCTCGTACCGGGACTTCTCGGGCCGGTCCGTCACCTGCGGTTCCATGGGTTGCTCCTGTGCGGTCGTGGTGTGACGGGGGTGGGTGGGCGCGGTCAGAGCGTGCGGCGTACGCCCGCCTGGCGTTCCAGGTTGCGGAGCTGGACGGCCAGGTCGCCTTCCACGGCGAGGTGAGCGGGGCCGCTGCGGCCGATGGGCAGGACCTGCTCGCTGCGCATGTCCTCGAGCATCAGCGCGAACGCCGTGTACATCGCGACCAGCGCCACCACGAGGCCGAGCGCACCGGACGTGCGCGTCAGCCATTCGGCGCCGGTGATGCCCGCGAGGCCGGTGGCCGCCCAGCGGGGGAGGGAGACCGCGAGGACGAGCCACAGCGCGCGCTTGGGCCGGGTCACGGCGGTCATCAGGGCCCCGAAGCAGAGGAGCGCCAGGTTGAACACGCCGAGGACCTGAAGGCCGTCGGCCGCGCCGCTGAGCATGATGAGCGCGTAGGGCAGCCAGCTGCCGGCGAACACCGCCATCAGCGTCGCCGCGATCACGTCACGGGCGCCGAAGGCCAGGAAGCTCACGAGGAGTTGGAGGACGAAGGCCGGGAGCACGGTGAAGGCGACGGCGGCGCGGGCGGCCTCGTCGAAGAGCCCGAGCTGGAGGCAGCCCGTCATCACGGAGGCGATGGCTATCGTGAAGAAGCCGAGCGGCATGGGTGAGGCGATGGGGCGCAGGTTGATCCGTGTCATCGACCGGAGGTCCGGTTCGAAACGGCGTCCCTGGGGCGCGTCCGGCGAGGTCGCCGGGGTGTCGCCGCTGTCGGCGGCGGGGGAGGCTGCGGACATCGGGTGGATCTCTCTTTCAGTGCTCGAAGCAGGGGTCGACGAAGGACGGCGCCGTGTCGGGGACGGAGCCGCGGGCGACGCGCCAGCGGCGGTGCTGCTCGGACTCGGCGACGGCCTCGGCCACGGACACCGCCTGTTGCGCACCGCTCCGGTAACCGCCGAAGTGGGCCACCGGGCTCCACTCGGGGCTCACCGGCGGGACGGCCTCGTCGAGGCCCTCGTACTCGGCGGTCGCGTAGACGATCCGGCCGCCCACGACGGTGAGGACGGACTCGATGTCGGGGATGACGGCCTCGGGCACGGTGAGGTAGTCGTCCGACAGGATCGCGAGGTCGCCGTAACGCCCCTCCCGGAGCACGCCCTTGACGTCCTGTTCGCCGGTGAGCTGCGCCCCTCCCCGGGTGTAGAGGCCGAGGGCGGTCTCCCGGTCGACCAGGTTCCCGGCCGGGTAGAGGGCCGTGCCGCCGACGGTGCGCCCGGTGACCAGCCAGTGGAGCGCGACCCACGGGTTGTACGAGGAGACGCGGGTGGCGTCGGTTCCGGCGGCGACGGTCAGGCCTCGGTCGAGCATGCCCCGGACCGGCGGGGTGTGGGCGGCGGCCTCGGCGCCGTAGCGGTCGAGGAACGCGGCGCCCTGGAAGGACATGCGGTTCTGGACGGAGAGGGCGCCGCCCAGGGCCGCGATCCGGTCGAGGCTGTCGGCCGAGACCGTCTCCGCGTGGTCGAAGAGCCAGCGGTTGCCGCCGGGGAAGAGCCCTTCGGCCGCGAGCTTCTCGAAGACGGCCAGGTCGCGGCGGATCGTCTCGTCGTAGGTCGCGTGGAGCCGGAAGCCCCAGCCGTTCTCGAGCAGCAGTCGGACGGCGCTCTCGAATTCGGTCTCGTAGCCGGCGGCGAGTTCGGGCCGGGGCTCGGAGAAGTTCTCGAAGTCGGCGGCGGCCCACGTCAGGTTTTCTCCCGCGCCGTTGAGCCGGAGCCATTCGTCCCCGTCCCCGGGCTTGACCATCTCGGTCCAGCGCTTCAGGTCGGCGAGCTCCTGACCGGCCGTCTGCGGAAAGAGGTGGTAGGCGATCCGGAGGGTCAGCTCCTCCGACCGGGCGAGGTCGACGACCGTGGCGTAGTTGTCGGGGAAGTTCTGGAACCCGCCGGCGGCGTCGACCGCGGACGTCAGTCCGAAGCGGTTCAGCTCGCGCAGGAAGTGGCGCGTCGACGTCCGCTTGTCGGCCTCGTCGAGAGCCGGCGCCTTGGCCAGGGTCGAGTACAGGATGAGGGCGCTCGGCGCCGCGAGGAGCACGCCGTTGGGTTCGCCGTCCCGGCCCCGGACGATCTGTCCGCCGCGGGGATCCGGCGTGTCGCGGGTGAATCCGGCCGCCTGCACCGCGGCCCGGTTCATCAGCGCCGACTGGTACAGGTGCAGGACGAAGACCGGGGTGTCGGGGGCGGCGGCGTTCAGCTCGGCGACGGTCGGCATCCTGCGCTCGGCGAACTGCTCGGCGGTCCAGCCGCCCACCACCCGGATCCACTGCCCCTTCGGGGTGCGGCCGGCCTGCTCGCGCAGCATCGCGAGGGCGTGTCGGAGGCTTCGTACGCCGTCCCAGCGCAGCTCCAGGACGTAGTTCAGGCCGCCCCGGATGACATGCAGGTGCGAGTCGTTGAGGCCGGGGATCACCCGGCGGCCGAGGGCGTCGACGACCTTGGTGCCCGGCCCGACGAGGTGGGCGAGGTCGTGGTCGTCGCCCAGGGCCGCGACCCTGCCGTCGCGGATCGCGACGGCACGGGCCTCGGGCCGGTCGGGGTCACCGGTGAAGACCTTGGCGTTGCGGACGAGGAGGTCGGCGTGCTCGTGCTTCCGACACGGGGCGGGGACGAAGCCCGCCACCGGCATGCTCGTCGACGGCCCGGTCATGCGAGGGCCTTGCGGAGGGTGTCGGTGGCGAGACCGATGGCGAGTTCCGCGGCCTGCGTCTCGCGCAGTGCGTTCAGCATCACGAAGTCGTGGATGACGCCCTGGACGCGCAGGGCGGTGACGGGGACGCCGGCGGCACGGAGCTTCGCCGCGTACGCCTCGCCCTCGTCGCGCAGGACGTCGGCCTCGGCAGTGATGACCAGGGCCGGCGGCAGGCCGGTGAGCTGCTCGGTGGAGGCGCGCAGCGGGGAGGCGGTGATCTGGGCCCGCTCGGCCTCGGCGGTCGTGTACTGGTCCCAGAACCACTTCATGGCGTCGCGGCGCAGGAAGTAGCCCTCGCCGAACCGGTGGTACGAGTCGGTGTCGAAGCTCGCGTCCGTGACCGGGTAGAAGAGGACCTGCTGGACGAGCACGACGTCGCCTCGCTGCTTGGCCATGAGGGTGAGGGCGGCGCTCATGTTGCCGCCGACCGAGTCGCCCGCGACGGCGATCCGAGTGCCGTCGAGCTCCTTGTGGTGTCCCTCGCGGGCGATCCACTGGGCGACGCTGTAGTTCTGCTCGATGGCGACGGGGTACCGGGCCTCGGGCGAGAGGTCGTACTCGGGGAACACCACGGCCGCCCCGGTGCCGGCGGCGAGTTCGCGGACGAGCCGGTCGTGGGTGTGGGCGTTGCCGAAGACCCAGCCCGCGCCGTGGATGTAGAGGATGACGGGAAGCGGGCCTGTGGCGCCGCGGGGGCGGACGATCCGGGCGCGGACGTCGCCGGTCGGGCCGCCGTGGACGGTGATCCACTCCTCGTCGGCCTCGGGCAGGGGGACTCCCTCACCGCTCTGGACACCGTCCACGGCCTTGCGGCTTTCGGCGACGGGGATCTGGTGGAGGTACGGCGGCCGGGCGGTGGCATCGGCGAAGGCCTGGGCGGCGGGTTCGAGGATCGGACGGTTCTTCATGAGGGGTTCTCCTCCTGGGGATGTACGAGAGGGTCGCAGGTCGGGCTCAGCGGGTCGCCCGTACGGCGTCGAGGATCACGTCGGTGACCGCGGCCGGACGGGAGACGGCCACGGCGTGCGACGCGTCCACTTCGGTGATGTGCGAGCCGGCGCGCCGGGCCATCCACCGTTCGGCGGCCGGCGGGATGTTCTTGTCGGCGGTGGCGATCAGCGACCAGGACGGGATCGTCTTCCAGGCCGCTTCCCCGGCCTTCTCCTCCAGCGCGGCGGTGGCGACCGGACGCTGGGTCGCGGCCATGACGGCCGCGTCGGCGGTGGAGACGTCGGCTGCGAACTGCCGGTGGAACGTGGCCCGTTCGATGACGAGTTCGGTGCCGGTGCCACCGCCGGGCAGCGGGTACGACCGCGGGTTCACCGTGTCACCGAGGGTGGAGCCGGGGAACTTGGCGGCGAGCTCGGCCGCGCTCTCGCCCTTGTCCGGGGTGAACGCGGCGATGTAGACGAGGGCCTTCACACGGCTGTCGCCCAGCGCGGCGCCACTGATGACGGCGCCGCCGTAGGAGTGGCCGACCAGGACGACGGGGCCCTCGACGGCGGCCAGCACGCTGCGCAGGTAGGCGGTGTCCGCGGCGAGACCGCGCAGCGGGTTGGCGGGGGCCAGGACGGGGTAGCCGGCGCGCTGCAGCCGCCTGATCGTGCCGCTCCAGCTGGAGGCGTCGGCGAACGCCCCGTGGACGAGGACGATCGTGGGCTTGGGTCCGTGCCGGTCGGCGTCGGCGGCGGCCGGGCCGCTCGCGGGTGTGGCGGGTGCGGCGGGTGCGGCGGGTGCGGCGGGTGCGGCGCCCATCAGGGCGGCCAGCGTGGCCGGCAGGGCGAGGGCGAGCGTGCGCCTCTTGGGATGCATGAGTGTTTCCTTGTCGGGTGGTGAGGCATTCGGGTGCGCGAGGGCGGGCGGGGGTACGCCGGTCGGGGGACGGGAGGGTGCGCCGATGGGGCAGAGCGGGTGCGGCGGTCGGGCGGGGCCGCGCCTCAGAGGCCGTACGCCTCCAGGAGCCGGAGCCAGACCTCGCTCACCGTCGGGAAGGCGGGCACGGCGTGCCACAGGCGCTCCAGGGGGACCTCGCCCACGATGGCCACCGTGGCGGTGTGGACGAGTTCGGTCGCCAGGGGGCCGGTGAGCGTGCAGCCGACGACGACTCCCCGGGTCTCGTCGACGACGAGCTTGGCGAGGCCGCGGTAGTCGTCCGCGTGGAGCGCGGCGCCGGCCACGTCGTCGATGCGGTACTCCACCGTGCGTACCGCGAGACCCGCTTCGCGTGCCGCGCGTTCCGTGAGACCGACGCTCGCGACCTCGGGACGGGTGAAGACGGCCTGGGGGACGGCAATGTGGTCGGCCTCCGCGCTCCACGGCTGCCGGCCGCCGGTCACGGCCGGGCGCCCCGCTGCTCGCTCGACGATCGCCGCCGCGCAGGCGCGGGCCTGGTACTTGGCCATGTGGGTCAGCGGCGCACGGTGATTCACGTCGCCGACGGCGTAGAGCCATGTGCCCTCGACCGCCGTGATCCGACAGGTGTCGTCGACCGGGAGCCAGTCGCCTGCCGGCAGTCCGACGGAGTCCAGGCCGAGGTCTGCGGTGCGCGGGCGCCGGCCGACGGCGGCGAGGACCTCGTCGCAGGCGAGGGCCGCGCCGTCGTCCGTGTTCACGGTCACCGTGCGGGTGGCGGCGTCACGGGCGACCCGGACGGCCGACACCCCGAAGCGGATCGTGACGCCCAGATCGCTCAGCCCCCGGGTGACCTCTTCGCCGGCGCACGGCTCCCAGCCGGTCAACAGGGCCTGGTCGCGGACGAGCAGGGTGACGGAGGAGCCGAGCAAGCGCCACGCGGTGGCCATCTCGCAGGCCACCACTCCCCCGCCGATGACGACGAGCCGCTCGGGCACCGCGTCGGCCGTGGTGGCCTGCCGGCTGGTCCACACACCGATCCGGTCGAGCCCTTCGACCGGCGGAAGGGCGGGCTCCGTGCCGGTGCAGACCACGACCGCGCGCCGGGCCCGCAGGGTACGGACCGTGCCGTCGGCCCCGGTCACCTCCACCCGGCGCTCACCGGCGAGCCGTCCGTGCCCCCGTACGAGCGCGATGCCCGCACCGCCGAGCCAGTCGGCCTGGCCGGTGTCGTCACCGCGCCCGGTGAAACGGTCACGCCGGGCCAGGACGCGTGCCGGGTCGAGTGCCGCCGTGACCGCCTGCCGGGCCCCGTCGACCGACCGGGCCGCCGCTCGGGCGGCGCCGGGACGCAGCAGGGCCTTGCTCGGCACGCATGCACGGTAGGAGCACTCACCGCCGACCGCCTCGGCCTCGACGACGACGGCGGTCAGCCCCGACCGGACGGTCCGGTCGGCGACGACCTCGCCGGCCGGACCGCCGCCGACCACGACGACGTCGTACGTGTCCATCAGCCGCGCACCAGAGGGGTGTCCACGAGGTGCTCGGCGAGGAACCACACCTGCGCCTCACCGGTGCGGATGACATCGGAGACGAGCAGGTCGGCGCTGCCCTCGTCGCCCTCCCCGGAGAGCCGGGCGGCGGCGTCCCGGGCGTCGGTCAGGATCCGCTCGTGCGCGTCGAGGAGCCGCGACAGCATGACGGGCACCGGCTCGACGCCGTCCGGCGGCCGGGGGATCGCAGTCAGCTCCGCGACGTGGCGCGGGTCCCCGACGGCGACGCCGCCGAGGCTCTGGACCCGCTCGGCCAGCGCGTCCACGATGGCCAGCTGGGCCTCCGCGTGCTTGTCCAGCATCAGGTGGAGCGAGTAGAAGGTCGCCCCTCGCATGAGCCAGTGGTGCTTCTTGTAGAGGGAGTAGAGGATCTGCGTGTCGGCGAGAACACGGTTCAGCCGCTGGCAGGCGTACATGCGGGTGTCGTGGCCGAGGCCGATCGGCAACTGCTTGAGCGTGCCGAACGCCTGGGTCTCGGCGCCCTGCTGGTGCAGCAGCGGCTGGCCGCCGCCGTGCGGGGTCGTGAGGGTGTCCATCGGGTGCTCCTGTTCGGGAGAGAGGGCGGGAAGGGCCCGGCCGGCCCGGTCGGGGGTACGCGGCCGGCCGGACCCGGTCTGTGCGGCTCGCGCTCAGCGGTCGGCGACCGCCGGGGCGGGGGGCCGGTGCAGGACGAGCCGGGTGAGGAACCCGCTGCCGAGACCGGCCGCGAGCGCGAGGGCCGCCCACCACAGCGGGTACGGCGTGAGGCCGAGGACCGCGTCGAGGGACCAGGCCCCCGGTCCGGTGGCGGCGAGAGCGGCGGCGGTCCCGATGAGGACGAGCGGGTACTCGTATCCGTCGTTCTGCACCCAGAGCCCGTGGCGCCATTTCACGGTGAGCGCGACCGTCATGACCCCGATGGCGCCGGTCGCGGCGAGCGGGGTCAGGAAACCGGCGGCGAGCAGCAGGCCCGATCCGATCTGGCCGCCGCCCGCCGCCAGGGCGGTGAGGGCACCGCCGCGGAAGCCGTCGGCGCGGAACTCCTCGGTACCACCCTCGAGTCCCCTGCCGCCCAGGTGTGAGCTGATCTTCTGCACACCGTGGCCGGCGACGAGCAGTCCCACCAGCAGACGCAGGATCAGAATGCCGGTGTCCATGTGGGTCAGCCGGCGGCGTGCGCGCCGATGACGCTCTGCGCGTACACGACGCCCAGGCCGTAAGCGCCCGCGTGGGCCTTGACGATCTCCATGACCGCGCCGTACGACTCCTGGCGCGCCCAGTCGCGCTGCAGTTCCAGGAGCACCTGCACCCAGGTCACCGGGACGGCGCCGGCGGCGATCATCCGCTGGAGCGCGTGCTCGTGGGCGGCCGGGCTGACGCCGCCTGAGGCGTCGGAGACCACGTACACCTCGTACCCCTGCTCAAGCGCGGACAGCGCGGGCAGCACCAGGCAGACCTCGGTCCACAGGCCGGACAGGATGATCTTCTTGCGCCCGGTCGCCTTGACCGCCGCCACGAGCGCCTCGTCCTCCCAGGCGTTCATGGTCGTACGGTCGATGGCCTCGTGCTTGGGGAACACCTCGGCGAGCTGGGGCAGCAGGGGCCCGGAGAACGACTCGGCGGCGACCGTGGTCAGGACGGCCGGCACATCGAATGCCTGAGCCGCCTTGGCGAGGCCCACGGTGCTGTTGATGATCGCGGCGCGATCGCCGCTCCCGGTGCCGAAGAACATCTGCGGCTGGTGGTCCACGAAGAGCATGACCGAGTTGTCGGGCGTGAGCAGATCCTTGCTCGGGGCGGCCTGCACCTTGTTGATGTCGAACATGAGGGGTCCTCTCGAAGCAATCGGTAGCGTGCCCGCCGCGTCCGCGGCTCGGCACTTCTTCAAGCTAGGAGCGACCCGACCGACCGCGTTGCCCTCCTGCGCCCAGGAGTTGGCACGACAGCGCACAACCGGTCAAGGGCCAGAGCGGGCAGTGTCACGGGCGCGAACGCGCAAGGTCGCGACGCCGGCACACTCGCCCCGAGACTCCTCCGAAACGGCGCGTACCCCGAGCCCGCCGCACGGCGAGGGCGAGTTGGCCAACGCGTCCGGTGGCCGCGACGGCGAGGTCGAAGCCGTGCGGGATCGGGTCGAACTCCTCGGCGGTGCGGGCGCCGTAGGTCTCGGCGAGGGGGCGGTGCGCGGGGTCGGGGTCGACGTAGAGGACGTCGGAGGCGCCGAGGGCGCGGGCGACGGCTACGCCGGTCACCGCGTCGCCCGCGTCGACGACCCGGGCCGCGCATTCGTGGCCCAGGGCGAACAGCGGGTCGATGCTGTGCCGCATGTGCGGCTGCCGCCGCGTGGCGTGTCCGGCCAGGATCACGGAGTCCACGTCGCAGGAGGTGGCGGCCACCGGCGCGACGATCGCCTCGCCGGCCGCCTGGACCCGGGGGTCGGGAGCCTCGCGCCACTCGACGGTGCGGCGCGCTGCGTACGTCAGCTCACGCATCGGCCTGCCCCTTCGCCAGGGGACCGTAGACTATGACGAGCGTTATAGCCGGAGGAGGGTGGAGAAGGTGCCCAAGAGCAGCACGCCGTCCCGCGAGCGGATCGTGGCCGGCGCCGCGGACATGATCAGCCGGCGCGGCCTGAGCGCCACGAGCATCAGGGAGATGGCCAAGCACGCCAAGGCGCCGCTCGGCTCGACGTACCACTACTTCCCCGAGGGCAAGCAGCAGCTGGCCACGGAGGCCGTCCGCCACACGGGCGAGTGGGTGGCCCGCAGTCTGCGCAAGGAGCTGGAAGCGGGCCCGGCCGCCGGACTGAAAGCCTTTCTCGCCCTGTGGCGGAAGATCGTCGTCGACACCGACTTCCACGCCGGCTGCCCCGTCCTGGCCGTCGCCATCGAAGAACCCCCCGCCGACGAGGTCCCGCCCGCCCTGGCCGCCGCGGCCGAGGTTTTCGAGCAGTGGGAGGGCCTGCTCGCCGGCTCGCTGCGGGAGCACGGCGCCGACGCCGAGCTGGCCGCTCAGATCGCCACGCTCGTCGTCGCCTCCGTCGAGGGCACCGTGGCCATGTGCCGCGCCAAACGGAGCACCGACCCCCTCGACCGCACCGCCGCGCAGCTCCAGGCCGTCATCGCCACGGCGATCGGGGCCTGAGTCAGCCGTCTGACCGGGAATTCCCGTACGCGCCGGCCGGCGACCCGACGGCTTCGGTCAGCGCCTCAGCCAGCCGGCGGCGCTGCTCCAGCCCCAGACGGCTCTTCGAGGTGTTCACGGTGATGACGGTAACGCCTGCCTCCTATGACGACTGTAATAGGAGGCAGGCCACACCCGGTTTATAACGAGTGTCATATCGCGGGGGGGGCACCGCGGCGCACTCGGACGACGCCGCATGCGAAGTCGACATCCTTCGGCGAGAGCTCAGAGGCGCTTTCGCTTGACCTTCACGTGACGGCTACGACGATCGCCCAGTCGGAGTCGAGCTTTCCTTCGTCCAGGCCGGCGAAGTGGCCGTTGGTGTCGAGCCGGCCCGTTGCGATGATGCCGTTGTCGGCGTTGTAGAACAGCAACTCCCGACCCAGCGCAGTAACCGCCGTCCAACCCGGGTTCAGCTGACCTTCGTCCAGACCGGCGAAGTGGCCGTTGGTGTCCAGCCGGCCCGTTGCGATGATGCCGTTGTCGGCGTTGTAGAACAGCAACTCCCGACCCAGCGCAGTAACCGCCGTCCAGCCCGCGTTGACCTGACCTTCGTCCAGACCGGCGAAATGCCCGTTCGTGTCCAACCGACCCGTTGCGATGATGCCGTTGTCAGCGTTGTAGAACAGCAACTCCCGACCCAGCGCGGTGACCGCCGTCCAGCCCGGGCTCAGCCGGCCTTCGTCCAGGCCGGCGAAGTGCCCGTTGGTATCGAGCCGACCGGTTGCGATGATGCCGCTGCCGGAAATGTAGAACAGCAGCTCGCGCCCCACGGCGGTGATGGCGGTCCAGCCCGAGTTGAGCCGGCCTTCGTCCAGGCCGGCGAAGTGCCCGTTGGTGTCGAGCCGAGCGGTGAGGATGCGGCCACTGTGACCATTGAAGAACAGCAGTTCCCTTGCCACGATGACTCCTCGATGTCGCGAAGGACTCCCGCGACCCAGGGCAAAGGGCTGCCAGGCGCACAACTGGAATCGCGAGTGCGGGCAGGTTCCATGGGTGTCGTCACCACGGCCGTCCGCTGTAGACGAGCCTACTCTCGGGCCCTCGTGGCGGCATGCGGAGCGACGCTCGGACCTGGTGACTGCGTTTCAGGCAACCCCGCCGAATCGCCGGTGATCAGAAGGGGAGCCGGCTGGCCCGCGCCGCGGCCGCCACTCCCGCGGTGAGTCCAGCACGCCTGCGAGGGCGCGCCGGTGCGCGCGGGCACCTGCTCCCAGGCCCGCGCCTCCATACCTTTGGGCCGCGAAGAAGCCGGGGACGCCCGCCTTCGTCGCTTCGCTCCCCTCCTGATCACCGGCAGCGTCTCCCCGTACGGCGATCGGCGGCCAGCTCGGAAACGGGTCGCAGCCACCGCGCCGGGCCCGCCTCCTTGTCCGCCGATTGGCATGGCCGCGGGTGATGGGGCGGTTGTGGGGTAGGCGCGGCGTGAGAACAGCATGCGTTGCCGTTCCGTGCGGTCAGGACGCGCGGCGCCGACGCGCCCGTCCAGGGCTCCGTCGGCACCCATCCGGCCCGCTGACCGGGCGGCAACACGGGAGCGAGGCCTTCGGCCGCCATCGTGCAGCCGACGCGCCCATCAGATCCGTACCCAGATCCGTACCCGGCAGTGGAGGAAGGTGAGGATCCCATGCAGGACTCCGTGGGCGACCTCGTCTCGCGAGCGTCGCAGCAGATCTCGGAGCTCGTCCGCGAAGAGATGCAGCTGGCCCGGGCGGAGATGACCCAGAAGGGCAAACGTTTCGGACTGGGCGGCGGCCTTTTCGGCGGTGCCGGCCTGATCGGCATCTTGGCCGCGCAGGCTCTGGTCGCTGCCGCAATCGCAGCCCTCGCCCTGCTCCTCCCGGTCTGGGCGTCGGCTCTGATCATCGCCGTCCTGCTGGCAGTGATCGCGGCAGTGACGGCCGCTGTCGCGAAGAAGAAGATCGCCGCGGTCGGCACCCCTGCACCTGAGCAGGCCATCGACAGTGTCAAGGCCGACGTGGCCGAGATCAAGGAGAAAGCACACCGATGAGCGACCAGCCCAAGGGCGACGAATCCACGCCCACACCCGAAGAGTTGCGCAAGCAGGCCGAGCACACCCGCGAGGAACTCGGACAGACCGTGGAGGCGCTGGCGGCCAAGGCCGATATCAAGGCCCAGGCCAAGGAGAAGGCGGCCGAGCTCAAGGAGCAGGCCGCCGAGAAGGCGACACACGTCACCGACCAGCTCCGGGAGACGGCAGTGCAGGCCGCACACCTGGTGAAGGACAAGACCCCCGAGCCGGTTCTCGACAAGGCAACCCACGCCGCGGCCCAGGTACGCGACAGCGCGGCCCGCGCCGGACACCTCGGCGCCGAGAAGATCCCCGGCCCGGTCCGCGAAAAGGCCGAGACGGCCGCGACCATGGCGAAGGCCAACCGCACCCCGCTGTTCGCCGCAGCCGCCGCGTTCGTCGTCTTTCTGCTCCTGCGCCGCAGCCGGAGGTGCCGATGAAGGCATCAAAGATCGCCTACAAGCCGGTCGGCCTGGCGCTCGGCGCCGCCAGCGGCATGGTCGCCGGCGCGGCGTTCAAGCAGGCCTGGAAGATCATCGCCCATGACGACGATGCCCCCGACGCCACCGACGAGAGCCGCACCTGGCAGGAGGTCCTGCTCGCCGCGGCCCTGCAAGGCGCGGTCTTCGCCGTCGTCAAAGCCGCCGTCGACCGGGCCGGAGCCGCAACCACCCGGCGCGTGACCGGCACCTGGCCCGGCTGAGCCGGCGAACGGCGCCGCCCGTCCCGCCCGCCCCAAGGGGACGTCCGCCGGCTCAGCCCGGGACGTCGCGGGGGTCGCCTGCGTAGGTGTACTCGGTGCGGACGCGACCGTCGCGTCCGTGGACGACGACCTGGGCGGGCTGGTGTCCCTCGGCCTGGTGGCGGGCGGCCTCGATCGCTTCCTTCTGCGTACGGTGCGGTTCACGGATGGCCCGGCGGCCTTCCGTGTGCTCGACCTGCCACTTCTGCGCCGGGTCGTTGCCGGGGGTGATGTGGTAGACGGTCCGTTTCGGTGTCGCTGCGATGATTCCTCGCTTCGTGGTGCGGGTCGGCGCAAGGCTGCCTGGTGCCGAGGACCGTGCGGCGCTGGGCTCGGCTGCGGGAATCTCGTCCGGGGTGATCTCGGTGCGAAGGCGGTGGAGGCGGACGGGGTGGCGCCAGCGGCCGCGGTCGACGGCGGCGTCGCCGTGAAACTCGGCGACGAGGTCGGGTTGGACGCAGGTGAAGTCGAGCGGGTCGCGACTTCCCCAGTGGGAGGAGATCCGCACGTCGAGCCACTGATGCTCGGCTTCGGCCGGCGCCAGCCGTTCACGGAGCTCTTTGCGCAGCGCGTTCGAGACGGGTGTGCTGCGGGCGACCAGGCGCAGTTCGCCGTCCGGGGTGTAGCGGCCGAGCAGGACCGTCTCCGGGCGGGCCAGGGTTCCCGTGACCGCCCCGATCACGGCTTCGGCGGTGTCACGGAACCGGTATTTCTGCCAGCCGCGACGGCCTGGCTGATACGGCTGCTCCTGGCCCTTGGCGACGATTCCCTCGACGCCGAGCTGCGCCCACTGCCTCATCCAGTCCTTCGCCAGAGCAGGGTCCGCAGTGGTCGGTGTGAGCGCCCAGGGGGCGTGCAGTCCATGGCCTTGGAAGAGGGACTCCAGGGCGGCGCGGCGCTGGCGGTAGGGCCAGGTGAGCAGGTCGGCGCCGGCGTGGTGCAGGAGGTCGAAAGCGATCAGGTGAGCCGGCTGCTCACGGACCAGTCTTCCGACGCTGCGGGCGCCGCCGCTGGTGCGCTGCTGTAGCGCGCCGAAATCGAGCCGGCCCTCGCGGTAGACGACCGCCTCCCCGTCAAGGACCACGTCCTCGCCCAGGGCGAGCGCGGCCTCGGCGATCTCGGGAAACCCGGCGGTGAGGTCCTTGCCGCTACGGGACTGCAGGAACGCCTCCCCGGCTGCGGCGAAGACCAGCAGCCGATAGCCGTCGTACTTGGGCTCGAAGACGGTGCCACCGGGCAGCGCGCGTGTCCCCGGCAGCCGTGGCACGGCCCGGGCCACCATGGGCTCCACCGGAGGTGTCAGAACCATAATCCGCACATACCCGCACATTCAGTGACAAACGAAGCGCCGACGCCCTGGGCCCTTCGGCTGAAACCGGCTGGACGCAGATTCCATGAGTGGTGAACCGATGCAAGCGTGCGTAAAAGGGTAGGAATGGGAACTGGGCAGCGTGGGGAAAAGCCGGGGACCGGTTGTCGGCGCGGTGGCCGACCCCCGGTGCCTGCCCCACGGCGAGTCTCACGCTCGCCCTTCCGTCACAAGCCCGGAAACACGCTAGGGGACCGACCATGGGTGACCGGAGCAGTGTGACCGTAGGAGTGCTGGGTTCCTACGGTGGCCGGAATACGGGCGATGAGGCGATCCTCACCGCCATGCTGGACCGCATCCGGGCCGGGCGGCCGGATGTCCGGATCCTGGTGTTCTCCCGCAATCCCGAGCACAGCCGCAGTGTCCATCCGGACGTCGACGTCGTCGGATGGGAAGGCGTGTGCCGGGAACGGATCTCCGAGCACCTGCGCCGGCTCAGCGTGCTGGTGCTGGGGGGCGGCGGGATCCTCTACGACACCGAAGCGCGCCGGTACCTGCGGCTGGCCCGGACCGCCCAGGATCTCGGTGTTCCCGTCTTCACCTACGCCGTCGGCGCGGGTCCGCTGTCCGACGAGGTGGACTGCGCGTGGGTCCGTTCGACGCTCTCCGACGCGGCCGAGGTGACGGTGCGCGACGAGGAGTCGAAGCTGGTACTGGAGGAGGCCGGGCTGACGCGTCCGGTCTCGGTCACCGCCGACCCGGCGCTGCTGCTGGAGCCCGGGGACGGCGGGGTCGAGCTCCTGCGGGCCGAGGCGGTTCCCCGTGGCGTGCGGCTCGTGGGGATGAGCGTGCGGGAGCCCGGGCGCGCGGCCGAGAGCCTCGATGAAGAGGGCTACCACCAGCTCCTGGCCAACGTAGGAGACTTCCTGGCGCACCGGCTGGACTCGCACGTCGTCTTCGTCCCGATGGAACGCGACGACATCCGGCACGCGCACGCCGTCGTCTCCCACATGGCGGACGCCGAGCGCTGCACGGTGCTGCACGGCACCTATCGCCCCCAGCAGGTGCTCGACATGGTCGCGCAGCTGGACCTGGCCATCGGCATGAGGCTGCACTTCCTGATCTTCGCGGCCCTGTCCGGGATCCCCCTGCTGCCCCTGCCGTACGCGGGCAAGGTCTTCGACTTCGCCCAGCAGGTCGGCGCTCCCGCCCTGCGCGGAGTGGTCAGGGAGAACACGGGACTGCTCTTGGCGGAAGTGGACCGCCTGTGGGACGAGCGGCCCGCCCGCGCGGCGCGTACGGCCGCTCGCACGGCCTCGCTGAGGCTTCGGTCCGTTCGGACCGCCGACCGGCTCCTCGCCTACCTGGACCGCATCGCGCCCCCTCCGCTCGTCGACCGCGCGCCGCCGATGGCAGCCTCTGCGGCCGACTGAACCTGCCATGTTTCCAATGGAGGAATCGTGTCCCACTTGATGCCGCCGCGCGTTCCCCGGAGCGTCGAGCTGCCCCCGCGCCGGGCCCTTCACGCGGGCTCCACCCAGGTGCTGGTGATCGGTGGTGGCCCGGCCGGTATCGGGGCGGCCCTCGGTGCCGCGAACGCAGGCGCCGAGGTGGTTCTCGTGGAGCGGTACGGATTCCTCGGGGGCAACGCCACCGCCGCGCTGGTCATGCCCTTGATGAGCTTCCACAACGAGGTCAAGCAGGCGGTCGCCGGTGATGCCGCACGCCTGCTGCCGCCCGACCACGGCGAGGGCGAGCCGGTCGTCGGCGGCGTGCTGTGGATGCTGCTCGAACAGCTGGTGCGCGCGGGAGCGGCGATCCGCCCTTCGCTGGAGACCGGGTACACGGTGCCCTTCGACGCCGAGCTGTTCAAGCTGGTGCTCTACGACCTGCTGGAGACCCACGAGGTCCGCACGCTGCTGCACGCCTTCGCCTCCGGTGTCGTCGACATGCCGGACCGCGCACGGGCGGTCTTCGAGACCAAGTCGGGGCCGATCGTCATCGACGCGGACGTGATCGTCGACTGCACCGGGGACGGCGACATCGCCGCGGCGGCCGGGGCCGCGTACGACATCGGCCGCCCGGAGGACGGCTGGACCCAGCCCATGACGCTGATGTTCCGCATGGTCCGCTTCGACCACGAGGAATTCGCCGCGTACGCCCGCGCCAACCCCGATCAGTGGAAGGGCGTGCACGGGCTGTGGGACCTGGTCCGCGCCGCCAGCGATGCCGGGGAGCTGGACCTGCCGCGCGAGGACATGCTGTTCTTCGCCACTCCGAACACCGGCGAGATCGCGGTCAACTCCACCCGCGTCACCGAAGTGCTCGGCACCAGCGTCTGGGACCTCACCCGCGCCGAATTCACCGCGCACCGCCAGATGGCACAGATCGCCCGCTTCCTGCGGGACCGGGTGCCGGGCTTCGCCGACTCGTACGTCGTCCAGAGCGGCGTCCAGGTGGGGGTCCGGGAGACACGCCGCATCATGGGCGAGTACCTGCTGACCGGCGAGGACGTGCTCACCGCCCGCACGTTCGACGACGCCATCGCCCGCGGAGCGTACCCGGTGGACATCCACAACCCGAGCGGTCGCGGCACCACGCTGAAACGAATCCCGCGCGGCCAGTCCTACGACATCCCCCTGCGCTGCCTCCTCCCCCGTGGCGTGGACCGGGTGCTGGTCGCGGGCCGCTGCCTCTCCGGTGACCACGTGGCCCACTCCTCCTACCGCGTCATGCCGATCGCAATGGCCACCGGGCAAGCGGCGGGTGTCTGTGCGGCGCTGGCGGCGACCCAGGGCAAACGGCCTCGGGACATCCCGGCGAGCGCGGTCCAGCGCGAACTCCGCTCCCAGGGCGCCAGCCTCCGCTGAGGCCCGGAGACCGGTTCGCGGTTCGCGGTTCGCGGTTCGCGTCGGTTTTGCCGGGCCCGGGCGGGCGCTGGGGCCGGGACGCGCTGCCGGCCCCTACGCCCGGAGGTGGCGGATCAGCCGCACCGGATCGGCCCGGTGCTCAGCCGGTAGGTCACTCCGCCCCGGACCAGCGAGCCGCTCACGCTGATGCACTGCCCCGTCGTGTCGAACCACGTGTACAGCGGCCCGGCGTAGTAACGGTAGTTGGCCGGATGCTCCTTCGGCGGGTCGATGGAGTAGTCGCCGCTCTCGTCGAAGATCGCCACGGTGATGTGCGAGGCGAGGCCGTCGTAGGGGCTGGACCAGAACTTCACGCAGTTGTGCTTGGTCGAACTGTTCCAGTAGGTGCGCGCGTAGCCGCCGCCGTTGCGCCCCGCCGGACTCTTGGCCCAGTACGTGATGCCGTCCCAGCTGCCGGTGCACTGCTCGGCGGCAGTGCCCGCGGGCGGCGCCGCCTGGGCGGTGGGGGCGGCAACCAGGCCGAGCAGCAGCACCATGACGCCGACACCCAACAGGTGTGGTTTGCGTAACCGGTTCTTCAACCGCTTCAACCGCTTCATCCGCATCTCCCGGAGGTCAGATGCCATCGACCCGGTTCTCCAGGCCCTGCTCGCTACGCTCCGCCCCTCATGGACCCGACATCCGACGCTTCACGAAATCTCCACCGCTTTGCGTCGGCCCACCGAGCCGGCCTCTCGCAGCGCCGACGGCCGTCCTTTGGCTGCATCCTGGTTCTTGTCGAAGACATGTGAGTAGGGGGCGCTGGATGTGGTCAGTGGTGTCAACGGGTGAGGTACCGGCGGGGGAACGGTTCGACTGGTACTCCGACATCGTCTCGCGTGAGGTGATGCCCGCCGCACTCAGCAGCGACCGGCCCGCCGAATTCCAGGGCGAGGCCGCGGTGATGGACCTGGGGGACATCCGTGCGTCGAGGTTCTCCTTGTCGCCCCTTCGTTCGCGGCGCACGGCCGCGATGATCCGGCGCGGCGACCCGGAGCAGTACCAGCTGGCCCTTCTGCGCAAGGGAGCCACGTCGCTGTCGCAGCACCGGAACGAGTGCACCATCGGAGCCGGTGACCTCATGCTCTGGGACACCTCGCGGCCCTCCGACAACCAGATGCCCGCCGCGGGCGGCCAGGTACGGGCCACGATCCTGCTGCTGCCCCGGACCATCATGCCGCTGCGCACCCAGCGCCTGGACCAGGTGCTGGCCCGGCGCATACCGGGCGACCGGGGCATGGCCGCGATCCTGGCGGCCTTCATGACCTCGCTCGAAGACCACGGCGCCGAATGCACTCCGGGAGAACTGCGCCAACTCGGCGCGGTCGCCGTCGACCTCGCGACGGCCTGCCTGGCCCAACAACTGGACGCCGAGGACCGGCTTCCCGCCGAAGTCCGGACCCAGGCACTGCTGCAGCGGATCCACGCTTTCATCGAGCACAACCTCAGCGACCCGGAGCTGAATCCCTCGGCGGTCGCCGCCCACCACAACATCTCGGTGCGCACTCTCCACCAGCTCTTTCACGGCCGGGAGGAGACCGTCCACGCCCGGATACGGCGCCGCCGCCTCGAGCAGTGCCGCGCCGACCTCGCCCACCCCGGTCTCCGCGCCCGCCGTGTGAGCGCCATCGCCGCCCGCTGGGGCTTCAGCGGACCGGTGCACTTCAGCCGCTCCTTCCGCGAGGCGTACGGAATCAGCCCCACCGAGTTCCGCGCGCTGAGCGTCAACGATTCCTGCGCCGAGCGTTCAGCGTGACGATCGGTTCCGGCCTAGATTCGGTGACGCCGGAGCAGGAAGGAACTCTCCGGACTGGTGGGGAGTTGCCTTCCCTTTGACACTTCTGGAGAACACGTACGTGAAGCGCACCCTGGCCGCTCTGACCACCCTCGCCGCAGCCGTCGGAGGCATCCTGGTCACCGCCCCCACCGCTGCGGCGGCCGACGGCTACTGCACCGTGTCCAAGGGCGTGACCCGGAGCGGGTACTGGACCCAGGTCCCCGCAACCAGCGGAGGCTCCACCTCCTGTGTCATGGGCCGGGGCTCCAACAGCCCGGCGGTCGAGGAGCTCCAGCTCGCCCTGAGCATCTGCTACGGCATGGACACCGGGGGCACCGACGGCATCTACGGCGCCAAGACGGAGGCGGCCGTACGGTCGCTGCAGTACGCGACCGGCCAGACGGCCGACGGGATCTACGGGCCCAACACCCGCAACGTCGTGGAGTGGCGCTGGTACACGAACGTCGGCGCGAAGTGCGAGCGCCTCTGACCGCCTTCGCGTGCTCAGGCCTCGCCCGGGAGCAGGGTGTCCGCGTGGTCCGTGAGGCGGGCGATCGCGGGGGCCAGCGCGTGGCCGAGGAGGATGGCGGCCGCGATGGCCGCCAGGGTGATGCCCCAGGCGAGCGGGCCCAGGGGCACGCAGCCGAAGAACTGGCTGACCCCCGGGATCTGGATCACGGCGACGAGGACGGCCGCCGAGCCCAGTCCTGCCACCAGCACGTTGCGGTCCAGGCCGCCCGCGGTGAGCGTCTGGACGAGCTGGGTGCCGACGACCGCGGCGAGGGCGACGGTACTGGCGCGCCGGCCGCGGCCGGTCACGCGCGCCGCGGCCCAGGCCAGGCCGGCGCCGGTGGCGGTGACCGCGCCGCGCAGCAGCATCTCGCGGGTGAGGGCGGTCCCCAGCGAGGTGTGGGGACCTTCCTTCAGGAGGCGTTCGCCGGTCTGGCCGGACGGTTCGCGCACGGCGATGGCCAGGGAGGGGGCGAGGTCGGTGAGCAGGTTGACCAGCATGATCTGCCGGGCGTTGAGGGGAGTCGCGCCGGTGAGGGCCGCGGTGAGGACGCTGAAGGTCACCTCGCCCAGGTTGCCGCCGATCAGGATCCCGAGTGCGGCGCGGACCGAGGTCCACATGGCGCGGCCCTCCATCAGGGCGGACACGATCGTTTCCAGCCGGTCGTCGGTGACGACGAGGTCGGCGGCGGCGGTGGCGGCCGGGGTGCCGCGGCGGCCCAGCGCGATGCCGACGTCGGCGAGCCGGATCGCCGGCGCGTCGTTGGCTCCGTCGCCGGTCATCGCCACGACGCGGCCGAGGCGCTGGTAGGCCTGGACGATGCGGACCTTGTGGGCGGGGCTGCACCGGGCGATGACGTCCACGGTGGGCAGCAGCTCGTCCAGGGCGTCGTCGTCGAGTTCGTCGAGTTCGGGCCCGGTGCAGATCTTCGGTTCGGTGACCTCGCTGATGCTGGAGGCGATCGCGTCGGCCGTCGCGGGGTGGTCGCCGGTGAGCATGACGGTCTGCACGCCCGCGGCGCGCAGCCGGGCCGTGGCCGGCGCGGCGCCGGTGCGGACCGGATCGGCCAGGGCGACGAATCCGAGGAAGACCAGGTCCCGTACGGCTTCGTCGGTCAGGGCCTCGTCGGCGTCCATGCGGCGTTCCGCGACGGCCAGGACGCGGCGCCCCGCCGCCGCGAGCTCCTCGGCCGCCTCGGTGAGCGCCCGGCGGGAGGCTTCGTCGAGGGAGGCGGCCGCGCCGCGCTGCGGCAGCCGGCGCCCGGCACAGCGTTCGATGACGCTCTCCGGAGCGCCCTTGACGCTGAGGAGCGCGCCGGCGCCGGTGTGGCCCGCAGTCGCGTGGTAGGCGCGGGCCGGCTCGAAGGGCAGGCTGTCCGTACGGCGCCAGCGGGCGGCTCCCACCCGCGCGGTGACGTTCGCCCGCCGGGCGCCGTCGACGACGGCACGGTCGGTCTGGTGGGCCATGGGTTCGGCCTGCCGGGCCGGCGGGGTGGCGCGCAGCGCGGCGGCGAGGACCTGCTTGCGCCGGCCGTCGAGGCGGTCCAGGGCGGCGGCGCTCTCGCCGTCGCTGACGGCGGCGAGCTCCAGGGTGCCCTCGGTCAGGGTGCCGGTCTTGTCGAAGCAGAGCACGTCGGCGCGGCCCAGCGCCTCGATGGTCCTGGGGTTGCGTACGAGCGCACCCACGTCGGCCAGCCGCCGCGCGGCGGCCAGCTGGGCGGCGTTCACCAGGAACGGCAGGCCTTCCGGTACGGAGGCGACGGCGAGGTTGACCGCGGAGGCGAGGTTGTCGGACAGCGGCCTGCCGTGCAGCAGGCCGGAGACGGCGACCGCCACGGCGGAGCCCAGCGCGACCGGCACGCTGTAGCGGGTCAGGGAGGACAGCCTGGCCTCCACACCCGTCTCGGGCGCCGCCTGGCGGGCGGTGGCCAGACCGCGCCCGGCCTCGGTGGCCGGCCCGGTGGCCACCACGACGGCGACGGCGCGCCCGGCCGTGACCGTCGTGCCCTCGTACAGCATCGAGCGGCGCTCCGACAGGTGCGCGGCGACCAAGGGCGCCGGGTCCTTCGCCACCGCGAGGGACTCACCCGTCAGGGACGACTCGTCCACCTCGAGGCCTTCCGTTTCCAGCAGCCGGCAGTCCGCCGGTACGACCTCCTCGGGGTGCAGGACGACGATGTCGCCCGGTACCAGGTCGCCGGCCGCCACCAGCCGTTCGCGGCCGGCCCGGCGGACGCGGGCGCCGATCGCGGAGCGCGCGAACAGCTCGGCCAGGGCCTGGTCGGTCCGTACCCGCTGGAAGCCGCCCACCAGCGCGGAGCTGGCCGTGATCGCGGCGACCAGCGCGGCGTCCGTACGGGATCCCACGGCCGCGGCCAGGGCGGCGCCGGCGGCGAGGATCGGCGTGAGCGGATTGGACAGCTCCTCGACGAAGGCGTAGGGCAGGGTCAGCTTCCTCGGCTCGCCCGCGGGAGAGTCGGCGCGGCGGTCGGCCGCCTCCTTGCCGGAGAGCCCCTCGGGCCGGCTGCGCAGCCGTTCCAAGACCCGGTCGGCGGGCATCAGGTGCCAGGGGACGCTCGTCACCGGCGGGGCGAGCGGGCGGGCGAGCAGCTGCCGGGCGCGCCAGGAACCCAGCCAGAACGCCACGGCCCCCGCCGTGTTGCCGACCGCCAGGGCCCGCGCCGTGGCCCGGAAGGCCGGGGCCCGCAAGGCGGCCACCGCGCCGACCCCGCTGCCCCCGGAGGCCAGGAAGTGGCTGTCGCGGTCCACGACGGCCGCCGTACCGACCGCGTCGACGATGACCGCCGCCGCCTCCAGATCCGCTCCGACCAGCAGGTGCGCTCCCCACGGGGTCTGCTCTTCCTCGCCGTGTACGCCGATCGCGCAGTCGGCGGCGGCCAGCGCCCGGCGGTTGCCGCTGATCAGCAGGACCACCGCGCCGTCCGCCTGCAGGCCCCGCAGCGACGCGACCAGCCGGCCGCCCGCCGGGACCACGGCGTCGGCGAAGCGGAAGCGCGCACCGGGCCGGTCGCAGGCCACCACCACGCGGGCCCCGGCCCGTCGCGCCGCCGCGGCTACGGCCTCCGCGCCCGGAGCGGACGGGGTCGCCAGACCCGCGACCGCCTGGAGCCGGCCGCCGCGGGTCAGACCGATGAACTTCTCGCCGCCCCGCGCGCGCAGCCGCTGCTCCGCTTCCCGGCCGGCGCCGCCCGGGCCGTCTTCCCGTTCCAGCGCGTCCAACGGCCCCAGCGTCCAGTCCCCGGCGCGCTGCACCGCCAGCGGTGCGTCCGGGTCGAAGAGGGAGAACAGTCGTTCGGATGCTTGGACCGGGTCAACGCCCTCGCACACGTCGAGGTCGACCGGCTCGTGGCGGTCGCCGCGCAGCGCCGCCTCCTCGAGGAGGATCGTGTCCACCTGGCCCAGGCGGCGCAGGGCAGTACGGTCCATCGTCACCACCCCGCGCAGCCCCAGGTAGCGCCCCAGGCCCGCGGCGAAGCCCTCGCGTCCCGCGTGCGGCGCCTTCGGCACGGAGGAGACCGCGACGGCGACGGCGCGGCGGAACCCGCCGAACGGCAGCGCGGCGAACCCGGCCGCGGCGCCCGCGGCCATCGACCACTGCGCGAAGCGGTCCGCGGCGTCCTGGGGCGCCGGGCCGGCCCGGTCCATCACCAGCGCCTCGGCCGCCGCTTCCTCGGGACCGCGTACGAGCCGCGCTTCTCCTTCCCGCCAGGCCGTGCGTTCGGCGCTCGCCTCCCGCCACACCGCCAGGCGCTGCACCACGTCCAGCGCGATGCCCCCGCCACCGGTCGCCACGCCTTGGACGAGGGCTCCGAACACCGGCAGGAGCGAGTCGGTCCGGTCGAGGAAGCCGCTGCCCGCGTCCTCGACCAGATGCCGCAGCCGCGGATGGTAGCGGAGGGCGTCGACGGCGCCGCCGAGCTCCGGCGGAAGTCCGAACCAGGGCGCGAGGCGCCGCAGCGTGGAGACCGCCAGCCCCAGGGTGTCCGCGGCGAGCGCCGGCACGGAGGGGAAGGGCAGGCCCTCCGACGGGTGGTGCGGTTCGGGCGTCCACTCGTCGAACGCCGCCGCGTCCGCAGCGTGGTCCCCCTCCGCGCGTTCGACCAGCGCCACCAGTTCACGCTCGGGCGGCGGGGGTGAGACGACCTCGACGACGACGCGTTCCATGGGCCCGTTCACCCGCGCCCACAGCACCCCCGGATGCTTCTCGAGCGCCCGCTCCACCCGGCGGGCGACCTTCTGTCCGCCGGTGCCGTGCACTCCGCAGACCGCGATGTAGAAGCGCCCGGGCCGCGACCACACCTCACGGCGCGGGGAGCCGACCAGGTCCGCCGCCGCCCCCCAGGCCGCCCGTACGCCCGACGTCGCCTGTGCGGCGACGCCCGAGACGACCGTTTTGAGGAAGGAAGGCACCCAGGGGGATGTGACGGCCACCGGGCACATGGAGCGTCCTCCCTCGATCAGCGCGGTCGCCGCGCACGACAGGAAGCCCAGTCTGATCCAAACCGTTTAATCCGGCCATACGGGAAATACGCAAAGAGAAGGGGATGGAACCCGCATCCCGGTCCAGCTCTGGAGGTGAGCCCTGTGGCCTCTGCCCATGCCGCGCACAAGTACAAGCGCGACCGCGGCCGCGAGCACGACCACGACCGTGAGCGTCCGGCGGAAAGCCCCGCCGGGCCGACCGCTTCCCCGCCGCCCCCGAACGAGTCCGGCGGCGAGCAGCGCACGATCACCCTGACCGTGCCCTCGTTCGGCCGAGTCGCCAACGGCGCCTGGAGCGCCGCACTGCTGCCCGTCGCCGCAGCCCGCCAGATCCTGCCTGCCAAGAAGGGCCTTCCGCTCTACGCGGGCCTCGCCGTGCTCGGCGCGGCGGATGTACTCGAATGGCCCGTAGCCATCGGCATCGGCATCGGATACGCCGTTCTGCGCCGCGACGGCGGAGTCCTGGACAAGCCGGAGCACCGCCGTTCCCCGGCTGCCCCGCAGAACTCCGGGCCCGTGGCCCCGGGCCAACCCCAGGACGGAAGTCCGGCCACCGCCTGACCGCCGCCGGACAGGAAGAGGTGACGGCGACTGTGATGCAGGTCACGCCGCAAGCCCGTGATGATCCGGCCGTCGGATCCGCTTGACCACCCGGAGAGCCGCACCGGCTCTCACAGCCAACGGGTGGGGAGCACATGAGCGACACCGCGAGCGGGACGCCGGGCCGGCGGACCGCCCAGGAGATGAGCGCTTGCGACATGGGCGGGTACGCGTCCGCGTTCGTCGAGCGGGCCACCGCCAGGGTCCGGCTGCCGCTGGACTACACCGCGGCCAGTCTGCGGATCATCGACCGGCTGATCGACGGCCTGCGCAAGGGCGGCACCGAGCAGGAGCGGGTGTCCGGCGCCCTGCTCGGGCTCGGCGCGTACGTCGGCGAGGTGCTGGTGCGCGAGGCCGGAGCGGTCTGGGTGGACCTCTCCCCCGAGCACCGGCTGTACTCCGGGTTCGCGCACCCCGTGGGCGTACGGATGCCCGACGGGCGGGTGTGGAACCCGCTGGGCCGGACCGTGAACCGGTTCGAGATCGGCCCGCAGGAATCCCTCCAGACCTTCTACCTCACGCTGCACGGGCGCCGCCCGCGTCACATCCGCCCGCGGCCCGCGAGGGTGGCGGCTGCGGTGCGCTGATCTGAGAGGATGATTGCCGTCCGGTTCCAGAACGGGAACCGGAGTTTCTGTGCGTACGGCAGCGAAGAGGATCGTGTGGGCGAGGGGACGGGCAGCGAGCCCACCGCTGCACACGACGTAGCGCTCGCCCGGGCCGTGGAACGGGCCCAGGGCGGTGACGAGACAGCCTTCGCACTCGCGTACCGAAGCGTGCATCCCGGGCTGCTGGGATACCTGCGCGGACTCGTGGGCGAGGACGCCGAGGACGTGGCCTCCGAGGCCTGGCTGGAGATCGCCCGCGACCTCGGCCGGTTCCGGGGCGACGGGGCGGGCTTCCGCGGCTGGACCGCGACGATCGCCCGGCACCGCGCGCTCGACCATCTGCGGCGGATGAGGTCCCGCCCCCGGCCGGCCCTGATCGAACAAGACGTTCTGGATCTACCCGCCGCCAGGGACACGGCCGGGGAGGTCCTGGAGGCGCTCTCGACGGCCCAGGCACTGGCACTGATCTCGGGTCTGCCGCAGGACCAGGCCGAGGCCGTACTGCTGCGGGTGGTCGTCGGCCTCGACGGCCCGACCGCGGCACGGGTGCTCGGCAAGCGCCCCGGTGCGGTACGTTCCGCCGCGCACCGCGGACTGAAACGCCTGGCGAAGGAGCTTGGGGCATGAAGGGAGGCAACGCGATGACAGACGGCCAGCCTGGCGACCAGCGGGGCAACGGGCAGGGCGCCGGCCTCGAGGACGCACTGCGCGCCGCACTGCGCGCCGCCACGCCCCTGCTCGGCCCCGCCCCGCAGGCGTGCGACCAGCCCGCGCCGGGCCAGGAGGGTGCCGGCGCTCCCGCCGCTGCCCACGACGGCGCCGCGCGCGCGGTCGCCGCGTTCCGGGTCGCGCGTGACGAGGGGCTGCACGCGTCCGCCCGTACCCGGCGCCGGGACGACTGGCGCCCGGCCGCCGAGCGGCGGATGGGGCGTTCGCTGAAGACGGCCCTGGCCTCGTTGCTCGCGAGCGTGACCCTGGGCGGGGTGGCGATCGCCGCGGGGGCCCTGCCCGCCCCCTTCCGCGAGGCCCCGGCGCCCGAGCCAAAGCCGCGCCGCAGCACGTCCGTTCCGCAGCCGCCGCAGGAGCCGGCCGGCTCGCCGGTACCGGCCACGCCCCCGCTCGACCAGGAGACCCGGCCCGCCCGGCGTCCCGCGAAGCCCGCCACCGCCCAGGACCACGAGGCGCTCTGCGGTGCGTACGAGAAGGTCAAGGGCCGCGGCAAGGCGGCGGAGTCCACGGCCTGGCAGCGGCTGGTGACCGCCGCCGGAGGCGAGCAGCAGGTGCCCGGCTACTGCGGCGAACTGTCGGAGCCGGGACGCGACGGCCACCCCGGCTCCGGCACGGACGCCCCAGACAGCCGGCCCTTCACCCACCCGGCCCCCCGCCCCCTGGGCAAGCCCGACGCAGACCGCCCGTAAGGCAGCCTGACCGCGCCGTCAGCGGCGGTGGATCACTGCGCTGCCAGACGCCCTGTCCTGCATGCCGCGGCGGTCCTTGTTGAGGGCTATCGACGAGACATTGGCGACCATCAGCACCGTGATGCCGGTCACCACGAGGTTCGTGATGTGGCGGGTGACGGCCTTGGCGTAGCCGATGCGCTCGCCGGTCTCGAAGTCCACCACTTCGAGGCGCAGGGCCCGCTTGCCGGGAGTCGCGCCCCAGCGCGAGACGCTCAGCGGGGAGTAGAGGAGGAAGAAGGCCGCGACCCAGAGGGCGGCGGTCGTGCGCCAGATCACACCGGGGTCGGCGACGCCGGCGGCCGTGAGGAGCCGGTCGAGGCCGACCAGCGGAACGAGGATGACCGCGACGGCGATGACCATGTCGATGGCGGTGGCGACCATGCGCGGCATCAGACCCGCCGGAGAGCCGGGACGGGCGCCCGAAGCCGCCTGGAAACGGCCGAGGTCGCCGCCGGAGGTCATGGAGTCGAACATGTCGTTCCTTCTTTCATGGATCGGGGGGATCCTACATTCCGCTTGTACGGAGAGTTCTACGGCGGGGGCCGCCGTGGCCACGGAAACGGGAATGCGTGGCCACGGCGGCGCCTCGATCATTTCTGCTGTCGGTTTCTCCTGATCAGGGCTTCTTGATCAGGAGTTCTTGATCAGGAATAGCTGATCAGGAAAGGCTTGATCAGTCCTCCTTGGTCACGCCGTCGGTCCAATCCCAGAATCCCGCCTCGTCCAACGACTCGTCGGCCATGGTTCCCAGCTCGCTTCCGATCCAGGCACCACCCGCGACACCGGCCGGAATGCAGATCCATGCCAGAGGTCCGCAGGCGATGCCCGCGTACGCTCCGATGGAGCCGCCGGCCGCGGCCAGGCCTCCCTTGAGGCCGGCCTTGAGACCTGCGGTGATCAGATCCTCACCCTCCATGAGCTCTTGGATGAAGGCACCCACGGTCTCCAGTCCGCCGTGCACCTTTCCGGTCGCCTTGAACCACTTGGTGTCGGCAGCCGTGGAGACCCACTTCGCAGCCCTGGTGCTTTCCATGAAGGCAGTACCGCGGTCACCCATCTTCTTCAGCATGGGGTTGTCCGACTTCTGCATTTCCTTGAAATTCTTCCTCGCGTCCGCGAAGACCTCCAAGGTGGCCATGGTGGGCGTGACGTACTTGTTCAGCTGCTCGATCGTCGCGCCGACGTCCTGCAGACCTGCATTCCAGGCCACCGCACGGGCGGCGTCCCGGGCACCGAGCGTCTCGATGTAGGAATCGGCGAAGACACCGCCGCTGTCCTTGACTTCGGCCTCGTAGTTATGGCCGAATCCGACGACCTCCGTGCCCATATTCGTGCATTCGTACATTCCGCTCGCGCACTCCTCGAGCTGATGTCCGTCCGCCTCGATCCGGCTGACCGGGTTGCCGCCGGTGAAGGCGTACCGGTTGTTGGTGTACGGGTCGGTGCCCAGGCGCATGTCCGCCAGCGCTCCGTTGTACATGTCCCGGGTGGTGAAGCGGTTCAGGCCCGGGTTGTAGTCGCGGAAGCCCATGTCGTACGTGCCGGAGCCGGCGTCCCAGCGCTTGGAGTTGTAGCGGTAGGGGTTGTACGCCTCCTTGGTCGGGTTGGCCGCGTCCGGCTTGTCGATGCCGGTGAACTCCGCGGTGTCGTCGGCGCCGTAGGCCGTGTAGCCGTACGTGGCCTTGGTGTCACCGTTGTTGTCGGTGACCGTCTCGACGTCCTTGTGGCTGTTGTAGCCGTAGTAGCCGTTCTCGGACGTGCCGTCGGTGTTGTGCTTGACCTGCGAGAGGCGCTCGCCCCACGGGCTGTACTGGTACGACTTCGTCAGCACGCCGGCGACCTTCTCGTCCAGCACCTCCGGGGAGAGGCCCAGGTACGCGAAGTCCGTCGTCTTGCCGTCCGCCGTCTTGGACGCGGTGCGGTCCATCGGGTCGTACGTGTACTTCGTGGACTTCAGCGCGCCCAGGCTGTCCATCTTCTGCGCGTCGACGACATGGTCGAACCCGTCGTAGACGTTGCGCTGGATGACCTGGCCGGCGCTCGTCACCGAATCCAGCCGGCCGAACGGGTCGTAGTCGTAGCCGGCGGTCTGTCCGCCGATCGACGCGCTCAGCAGACGGTTGCGGTCGTAGGAGAACGTCGTCGACGTGCCCTTGACCGTCTGGCTGACGACATTGGCGTTGTCGTCGTGCACGTACGTCTCCGTACCCGCGCCCGTACCCGTCTTCACCGACTGCGCGAGCCGGTTCACCGGGTCGTAGCTGTAGTTGGTCGTCGAGGAGAGGTACGCCGCGTGGTTGTCGGCGTTCATCTTCTGGGCGACGTCCTGCGCCTTGTTGCCGTTGGCGTCGTAGGCGTAGGTGTGCGAGGAGACGAGGGTTCCGGAGCCCTTCTTCTCGGTCGAGGACTTCAGCGAACCGTTGAGGTGGTAGGTGTAGTCGACCGTGTTGCTGTTGGCCTTGGTCTCCCGCAGCTTCTGGCCGCGGTCCGTGTACGTGTACGAGGTGACCTTGGGCGATGCGTCGCTCGGCGTCTTGCCGACCGACACGGTCTGCACCAGCGACCGCAGGTCGTAGGTGTACCGGGAGAACTGGTCGGGGTGGGTGACCGTCTCCGGCTGGCCGTTGGCGTCGTACGTGTAGCTGGTGGCCTTCTTCTCCTGGCCGGCCAGCGACTCGGAGACCTTCTGGATCTGGTTGAGGCCCGTGTACGTCATCGCGTACGCGTCGATCTTCGCCCCGGAGGAGGTGTCGCCGATCGACGTCAGGTTGCCGTTGACGTCGTACCCGTAGGTGAAGGTCTTCTTCTCGCTGTCGGTCTCACCGGTGGTGTCCCGCACCAGCTTCACGCCGTCGGCGACCACGGCGCCGCCGCTGTTCTGGTCCAGCTTCAGCTTCGTCACCTCGCCCAGCTTGAGGCCGTACGAGCCGAGGCTGACCCAGGTGCCGGCGCCGGTGGCCTGGCTCTTCGTCACCGCGGGCTCGGTGGTGGTGCCGTGGGTGAGGGTGTACTTGGCCGTGGTGGCGGCGCCCGCCACCTGCGGGAACTTCACGTACGCGGTGTACGTGCCGTCCTTGGGGACGTTCAGGGTCCAGGTGAACGCGTCGGTGCCGGTGCCCGCGGCGTGGACCTGGTGGTCGTAGCCGTGCTGATCGGTCAGGGAGCCCTTCGTCCAGGTGCCCGTCGAGGCGGTGTTCTGGGTGTCGGAGTTGTCGGCCAGCACCACGGACTTGCCCACCGGCACACCGTCGTCGGACTTCGACTTCAGCTTGCCGTCGGGGAAGTACGACCAGGTCATGCTGCGGTCCGAGGACCCGCCGGCCGAGGTCAGCGTGCGGTTGGTCTGCTTGCCGATCTCGTTGTAGTCGTAGCTGGCGGAAATGGACCACGGATCGGTGGACGACTTGGTCCAGCCGTTGTCGAAGTAGCTGTACGTGGTGTCGTTGCGGACCGTCTGGCCCGTCGACGGCGGCAGGGAGGTCTTGACGACCCGGCCCGCCGCGTCGTAGTCCGTCCGCGTGTACACGTCCGCCTTGTTGAAGCGGGCGTCGCTGGGGTCGTACGGCTGGTACTGCTTGACCGGGCGGTTCAGCGCGTCGTACTCGGTGCGCTGGGCGAAGTCGTCCACGGTGGCCGTCTCGGTACCGCGCGGGGTGATCACCTTGGTGGTGTTGCCGGCCTGGTCGTACTCGTACTTCGTCGAGCGGACCGTCGTACCGGAGTACGGGACCTTGACCTCGATCTGCTTGCCGCGCTCGTCGTAGACGACGGTCGTGGTGTTGTTCTCCGCGTCCGTGGCGGAGACGAGCAGCCCGTCCTTGTCGTAGGACTTCTTGGTCGTCTTGCCCGCCGCGTCCGTGGCGACCGTGATCCGGTGGTTCAGGTCGTAGTCGATCACGGACCGGTAGTCGTCGGGGTTCGACGTGGCGTTCTGCTTCGGGTCGACCGTCTTGACCAGGTTGCCGACACCGTCGTAGGAGTACGAGACCTTCTCGCCGACCGCGTTCGCCACGGACGTGAGCTGGTAGATCTCGTCGTAGCCGTGCGTGGTGACGTAGTCGGTGGCGTCCGCCGTGGTGAGCGTGCCCTTCGCCTCGGTCGTCGTCTTGAGGTTGCCGACCTTGTCGTAGGTGTAGCTCGACCTGCGCTCGGCGGACGTCGGGGTGTCCTTCGGGGCGGTGGCCGAGGAGACCTGGTCCGCCGCGTCGTACACCGCCGTGGACACCGCGCCGCCGGGCGACGTGGAGGTGGTGACGTTGTCGTTGGCGTCGTACACCGGGGCCGGCGTCGTGATCAGAACGCCCGCGTTCTGGTCCTTCGGCACGGTGCTGACCAGCGGACGGCCGAACGTGTCGTACGTCTGCGTGGTCTTCTTGCCGAGCGGGTCCGTGACCTCGGTGACCTGGCCGCGCGCGTCGTAGACGTACGAGGTCGACTTGGTGAGGGCGTCGGTGATCGTCGCCGGGTAGCCGGCGGGGCCGAAGCCCCCGTACGTCGTCGGGTTGCCGTTGGCGTCGATCGCCTTGGTCAGCTGGCCGTAGGAGTTGTACTCGTAGGAGGTGGTGTAGTCACCGGCGGTGGGCGTCACGACGCCCTTGGGGTCGGTGACCGTCTTCAGGTTGCCGAAGGTGTCATAGCCGAACTGCCACTTGCGGCCCTCCGCGGAGGTCTTGGCGAACAGGTCGGCGGAGTAGCCGTCCAGCCGGGTCTGGTACTCGTACTTCACCGAGTTCGCCGGGTAGGTGCCCGGTGCGCAGTCGGCCGACGGCGGGACACCGGTCTTGTTGTTCTCCGCGTCGCGCAGCCACAGCGGGTAGCCGGTCTTCTGGTCGTAGCAGTAGGCGGTCTTCGCGCCGTTGTGCTCCTCCAGGTACGTGACGTTGTTGTCCGCGTCCCAGCTCATCTTGGTGGTCTGGGACTTGGCGTTGGTGGCCTGGACCGGGCGGAAGAAATCGTCCGTGACCTGGGTGGTCACGCGGTTCTCGGCGTCGGTGACCGCGGTGTCGGTGAACTTGGGGTTGACCGCGTTCACGGCGTAGCCGAAGCCCGTGGCGCCCAGCAGACGGTCGGTGATCGTCTTGGTCCACCAGTGGTACTTCGGGTTGTCACCGGCCTGCGGGGCGTGGTACGCGAGCTGCGTGGTGTTGCCGCGCGGGTCGGTGGCCTTGACGAGCTTGACGTTCTTGTTCCCCTGCGTGGCGTCGTAGGTGAACTTGAAGTCCTTGGGCTGGGCCGAGCCGACACCGTCGGTGAACCGGCCGAGCAGGCCCTCGACGGTGTAGTAGAACGAGGTCTTGCGGCCCGAGACGTCCGTGATGGACTTCACGTGGTCGTAGATCTTGGCGTTCGTCAGGTTCGTCCCGGAGACCTTGTTGCCCGTGGCGTCGATGTACTCGTAGGTCGCGTCCTGCTTCAGGTAGTACTCGACGGTGAGCGACTGCCGGCCGGCCGGGTCGGTGATGTACTTGAGGTAGCGGGCGGGCTTGCCGCCGTTCTTGTGCTCCTCGTAGGTGTAGGTCTGGGTGTTGCCGTTCTTCTCGACGAGCGAGGTGAGGTGGCCGTCGCAGCCGAACAGGAACCGCGTGCCGTCAGGGCGTGTGAGCGTCCAGGCGTCCGGGACCGGGTCCTTCGTCGGCTGGCAGTCCAGGCCGGCCTTGGCGGCCAGCTTGAAGTGCACACCGGCGGGGGCCTTCCACGCGCTGGTGGCGGCGTCCCAGCGGAAGACGTGCGTGGTGCCGTCGCCGTCCGGGAGACGGATCTCCGTCGGGTTGGGCTTCGGGTGGAACTCCAGCGGGGCGCCCAGGCGCAGCGGACCGGCGAGCTGGCCGGACCAGCCGGCGCCCAGGACGCTGTCGCTGGTGTCGAGGGAGTTGTACGAGAGCCGGGCGAAGGTGTTCACGCCGCGGCCCGGGTTGTTGAACGCGTTGTAGGACCACACGCTGTTGCCGGAGGCCAGGTTGTTCATGACCGTCGAGCCGGCGCCGGTGTTCTTGCCCGTGTAGGCGTAGAACTTCTCCAGGCCGAGGGTGTTGGAGGTGGGGTCCTCGACGGTGACGTTCTGCTTCAGCGGCGCGATGGCCGGGGCGCCGGCGGAGAGCCAGCTGCCGTCGGAGATCTTGCGGACGTCCCAGCCGAGCGCGTAGTCGAGGCGCTTGTTGCCCTCGTCCGAGTTGATCGGCGTCTTGACCTGCGCCTGGACGGTGGCGGACTTGCCCGGCAGCAGGGCCGGGATCGCCGTCTTGAGCTGGTTGCCGCTGGTGGTCACGTCCGTGCCGTCGGGCAGCTTCCAGGTGTAGGTCAGCTCGCGCTCACCGGCGGCCCAGGCGGTGCTGGTGGTGTTGGTGACCGTGAACGCCACCGTGTACTGGGAGTTCGGGGTCATCCGGGCCGGTGTGGTCGGCGCGTAGTACGTGTCCTCGGTGGTCGAGTCCACGTAGATGACCTGCATGTACGGGCGCAGCTGGGCGTCGGCCGCCTCGGCCGACAGGAACAGGGTGCGCTCCTGCGGGCCGGTGGTCGTCTCGTCCTTGAGCTTGACCAGGACACCCTTGTTGGTGGTGGGGGTCTTGACCCAGCCCTGCATCAGGCCGGTCGCGTCCCACCAGTGCCGGCCGACCTCGTCGGTGATCTGCGGGACGGTGTCGGAGACGGTCGCCGAGAAGTCGCCGCCGGGCGTGGTCCAGGCGGTGGTCGCGTTCGCGTTGTTCCACGTGGCCGTGGTCTCGGTGAAGTCGCGGGTCAGCGAGTGCAGCTCGTAGATCGCGCCGTTGGTGGTGCTGGTCGTCTCCGCGCCCCACATGTACATCTTGTTCTCCAGCACCGTGGCGGTGGTGGGGATGTCCGTGGTGGGGAACTTGATGGCGGCGCGGGTCTTGCCGTACGTGCCGGAGTTGTTGCCGACGCTCAGCCAGGTCTGTCCGATGTTGTAGGACTTCAGGCCGTCGTGGTTGGTGGTCGGCTGGAGGGAGGAGAGCGTGGTGTCCGTCTGGCCCGCCTGGATGATCTTCATCGTCCGGCCGGCCTTCGGGATGCCCACGATCCGGGTCGGGGACCCGAGGACCTGCCCGCCCTTGGTCTTGACCGCCAGCTGGTAGTAGTACGACTTGCCGATCTCCGAGGGGCTGGAGTCCGGGGTCGGCACCGCGGTGGTGTCGGTGTACGTGGTGGCCGTGGGCGCGATCGGGGCGATCAGCGTCGCGGCCGAGGGCGTGAACGCCTGCTGCGTGGAGCGGTGCAGCTGGTACTCGACCATGTCGAGGTTCGTGTCACCGGTGCCGTTGGCGTACGCGGGCCAGGACAGCTCGGGGCCCGTCGAGCGGACGACGGTCGGCGAGTTCAGCGAGGTGCCGACCTGGCCGTAGGTGACGGTCAGCCGCGGGTACGTCGAGGTCTCGCCGCCGTAGGTGTTGCCGTCGGCCGCCTCGTAGCGCGGACCGCCGGTCAGCGCGGTGCCCGACTCGTCCGTGGCCTTCAGCACGAAGCCGTGGTTGGTGGCCGTGCCGGAGATCCACTTCTGCACCGTGTCGGTGACGGGGAAGTCGTGCCACTGGTTGTAGACGCCGACGGGCTTGGTGATCTGCGCCGGGTCCACCAGGCGGACCGAGTCGGCGAGCGTACGCGTGGTGGAGCTGCCGGTGTCCCCGAGGACGATCTTGCCGGCGTTGCCCTTGGCGAAGCTCAGCTCGTTGGTGTCCAGGGTCTTCCAGACGCCGCCGCTGCCGGTCTGGTTGACGGTGTAGTTCTTCGTACCGCCGTTGTGGGTGACCGTGTACGGGGCGGCCGTGGCGGCGTCCGCGGCGGCCGGGTAGTGCACGTCCACCCGGTAGGTCGCGGTCCGCGGGACCTGGGGCTGCCAGGTGTACGTCTCACCCGTGAGCGCGTTCTTGTTGTACGCGTAGTCGTCGTTGGTCGCGGCGCCGCCCGTGGTGGAACCGGTGGGCCACTCGCCGACGGCCGCGGTGCCCGCGTCGCCCTCGTCCAGCTGGACGGTGGTGCCGGACAGCTCGCCGACCAGCGCGCTGGTGTTGCTCCAGGTCGCGGTGGTCTCGTCCCAGGCGCCGGTGGCCCGGTGCGCCGCGATGGTGACGGCGTTGGCGTTGGTGGTGTGCGACTGGTCGTAGTACATGCTCAGGTCCGCGGCGTCGACCTTGACGTTCGCCGGGATCTCGGTGAGCGGGAACTTGATCAGCGAGCGGGCGATCCCGGTGTCGGTCTTGCCGGCCGACAGCTTCCAGGTGTTGTTGAAGTTCACCGCCGACTGGTCGGACAGGACCATCGTGTCCTGCGATGACGACGCGATGGGGGTCACGGTGATCGTCGGGTCGATGACGACCGGGTACTGGCGCTCCTCGGCCGCGAGCCACTGCGCGTCCGGCGTGACCGTCAGCTTCCAGCCGTCACCGTCGCGGACCAGCTGCTGCGTGACCTTCGTGGAGTACGTCCCACCGGTCGGCGACAGCGGATCCTTCTTGGCGTCCGTCATGTAGGGGGCCGGGATCACCATCACGGGCGTGTTCGGCGCCTCGCCGTAGAAGGCGACCGATCCGTCCTTGCGCGCCTGCGGCGTCAGTCCCTCGGCGTTCAGGGTGAAGGTGAACGAGACCGGCGCGGTGGGCCGCTCGTTCAGGACGATGTCCTCCTTCACCTCGCCCTGGCCGACGCGGTACGACAGGTCCGCGCCCGCGACCGCGTTCCGGTAGACGACCTTGTCGCCCTTCGCCTCGGGCTTCAGCGCACCGGCGCCGGTCAGACCGAGGGTCAGCGCGCGGCCGTCCTCCGCCTCGAAGCGCATCAGCTTGCGGGCGTCGGAACCGAACCAGCTCTTGCCGGTGTTCTCGGTGTTGGCGAAGTCGAAGCCCTTGTCCCCGGTCGCCCGGACCGTGGTGTCGATCGGCTTCCAGGAATTGCCGGACCTGTACGCGGTCGGCACCGCCGTCAGCTCGGCCTCGATCCGGCCGTCGGACAACTGCCAGAAGCGGGACTGCGCGGTGCGGCGCTCGGTCAGCTCCTTGACCCGCTCGGCCTTGGGAAGCTTCTCGCCCTTCGGGAGCTTCTCCCGGCTGGGTATCGCCAGCTTCCCGCCGACCGGGGCCTTCGGCTGGTCGTCATCGTCGGAGAACCATCCGGCGACGGTGTCCACGATGCCCTTGCCGTCGCCCGAGGGCGTGTCAGCCGGAGCCGCCGCGTAGGCGACCTGCGGCAGCATGCTACCCGCCACCGCCGACACCACTAGACAGGAGAGATATCTCCTGTAGGGAATTTTCACATCCGAGCCCTTCGATCTTCACACTGTTTGCAGGCATGCCAATTCACGGCGCGTGCGGGGACGCCCTGAGGTGCTTGCCGTGTTTAGCCAGCCTGCCAATTCAATGTCAATCCCAAAGGCAAATAGGACATGCCGCCCCATAGCTGCACTCTCTGCCTGAATTCCCGTCGGGCTCGCTCGGCGCCAGATGCGTGGTGTATAAAGTCCCGGTTCCGCACCGGGACTTTCCATCCGGCAATACCTCGACCGAAAGCGCGGACTTCTCATGGCCTCGACGAAACCCATTGAAGTGACGGACAATCAGGACGTCGAACCGTCAAAGGGCCGTGAAACCAGGGCCCTTGACCGGAACGTCATTGCCGTCATCGGCGTGCTGCTGCTCGCGACCTGCGGACTTGTCGGATACGGGATCCTGTCCACACCTGACGACCCGGAGCCGGCCGCCACCCCCTCGGTCGCGGTCACCTACGAGGTCACCGGTACGGGCACGGCCGAGATCGCCTACCTCGGCCCCAGCGAATCCGGCACGGCGACGGTGGACAAGAATGTGCGGCTGCCCTGGAAGAAGACCGTTCGGGTCCCTGCGGGCGAATCGCCGATCGTGAACATCACACTCGACGAGAAGGGCGGAAATGCGAGTTGCACGCTCGCCGTTCAGGGTAAGCATGTGCAACGCGCCACCGCTTCCGGCGAGTACGGACGCGCCACGTGTACGGGATCGGCCCACCTTCTGAAATGAGCAAATGACGCCCATTCACCAAGGGCGCTGCCACTGTGAAAAGAGCGTGGTGGTACGAGCTGGGGAAAGCCGGGTCAGGCGTGGGGGCCTACGGTGACCTTGCCGAGGGTGAGCTCCGCGGTCGCCTCGAGCATCGCGCCCGTACGCTCCACCTGTTCGTCCAGCGCGCGGCGTTGGGCCGCGCTCAGCCGCCCCACCGGCTCCACGGTGAGCGCGGTGCGACGCCCCGTACGGCGCTGGTGCCAGACACCGGCGACCACACCGTCGACCAGCAGGACGGGGTGGTTGCCGGCCTGCCCGCCGGCCAGGGCGCGGGCGGCCGCGGAGCCGGGGAACAGCAGCTCGCGGGGTCGGCAGGCGACGACGTACGCGTCGAAGTACGGCAGCAGCCGCAGGCCGCGCGCGGCTTCGTCGGGGAAGACGGTGTCCCCGGCGGCGAGCCACGCCCGGCCGGACGCGAACGCCACCTCCTCGATGAGTGCCTTCCGGGCGAGGGAGGCGAAGAACTCGACGGCCCAGCCGTCGGGTGCGGCGAGCCAGGCGGCGAAGTCCCGGGCGGTGGCGGGACCGTAGGCGCGCAGATAGCGGTCGGCCAGCTCGTGCAGCGACCGGGTGGGGGGAGCGGGGGTGCAGCCGGGGTTGGTGTAGGTGACCTTGCGCCCCCGGTCGCGGCCGAAGGCCAGCACTCCGTGGTGGGCGGCGGTGTGCGTGGCCTGGCGCCAGCGCGGCCACATGGTCTGGAAGGCGGGCATGACCGGGTCCGCGGCCCAGGACCCGGTCCGTGCCACGATCGCCTCGGTGAGCTCGTCCACCGTCAGTTCGACGCCGGTGAGCGCGTCGCCGATCGCGGCGATCACCTCGTCCGTCTGCGCGGCCGTCATCCCGGCCTCGGGGCGGAAGGGGCTGCGCCGGGCGGGCAGGGCGGAGAGGGCCCCGGTCCACCAGGGCAGGTCCTGGGCCGGCAGCAGGTGGATGGTGCCGCGCGGACCGAAGGTCTTGACCAGCGTGCCCGGTCCTCGCCGCCCCCGGCCGTGTCCGCCGGCCAGCGCGTCGCGCACGTCCGTGCGGGTCGCACCGTCCAGGCGCAGCGCGATGGAGAGCTCCGCAGCGGACGCCACCTGGGCGTGCGCGCCGAGCATCCGCCCGGCGATGTCGGCGGGCGAGGTCGCGGCGGTCGCGGCGGTCGCGGCGGGGGTCAGCAGCCCCTGCCGGTCCATCCGGCGGGCGCTCGCGGCGGTCCAGGACACCGGGGTCGTCGGCATGGTTCCACGCTACGACTCGCTGCCGGTGCGGACGCGGGAATACTCGCTGGCACCACGGCCGAAGGCGGCACTAGATTCCGTCCGGAGGTGGTATGGAATTCCGACTGCTCGGGCCCGTGGAGGTGTGGCGTTCCTCGCAGCGGCTGCCGCTCGGCGGCAAGAAGCCGCGCGCGCTGCTTGCCGCACTCGTGCTCCACCAGGGCCGCGTCGTCTCCGCCGAGAGGCTGATCGACGCGATCTGGGGCGAGAGCCCGCCGGAGACGGTCCGTACCCTCCTCCAGACGTACGTGTGGTCCCTGCGCCGCGAGCTGGGCGACGCGATAGAGACCAGGGCGCCCGGATACCTGCTGCGCGTCGAGGCCGGACAGGTCGACCGCGAGGCCTTCACCGATCTTGTGGAACGGGGCCGCCGGGCCGCCGCCACCGGCCGGCACGACATCGCCGCGAGGGAGTTCCGGTCGGCGCTGGACCTCTGGCGCGGCCCTGCGCTCGGGGGTATCGGCGATGCCCTGCGGGGAGAGGCGGCGGGCCTCGACGAGGAACGCCTCACCGTGCTCGACGAGCGGATCGCGGCCGAGGCTGCGCAGGGGATCGCGCCGGACATCGCGGAGCTGACCGCTCTGGTGGCCGGCCATCCGACCAGGGAACGCAGCCGCAGTGCGCTGATGCTCGCCCTGTACCGTGTCGGCCGGCAGGCCGAGGCGCTGAACGTCTACCAGGACGGCAAGCGCGTCCTGGCGGAGCAGCTCGGGATCGATCCCGGTCCGGAGGCACGCCGTCTGTACGAGGCGATTCTGCGGGCCGATCCGGCGCTCCTGGCCACCGAGGCGCGGCAGCCACCGGTACCCGTACCCGCCCAGTTGCCGCCCGCGACCGTGGACTTCACCGACCGGGACGAGGCGCTCCACTCGCTCGGCACCGCGCTGACCGCGACCCGCACCACCGTGCCGGTGTGCGTGGTGTCCGGCACCGGCGGCGTGGGAAAGTCGACGCTCGCGGCCCAGGCCGCCCATCAGGTCGCCGCCACCTATACGGACGGGCAGCTCTACGCCGACCTGCGCGGAGTGACGGAGAGCCCGGCCACTGCCGGGGAGATCCTGGGCCGGTTCCTGCGTGCGCTCGGCCACGAGGTGCCCGAGCCCCTGGCCGAGCGGGTGGACCTCTTCCGCACGGTGCTGACCGGTCGGCGGATCCTGATGGTCTTGGACGACGCCGGGGCGGAGGCGCAGGTCCGCCCGCTCCTGCCGGGCAGCCCGACGTGCGGAGTGCTGATCACCTCGCGCAACCGGCTGCCGGGACTGGCCGGGGCGCACCGCGTCGACCTCGATGTCTTCGGCGCCGACGCCTCGGTGGAACTGCTGGCCCGCATCGCGGGCCATGACCGGGTCGCCGCCGAGCCGGAGGCCGCTCGCCGGATCGTCACGATGTGCGGGCAGCTGCCGCTCGCCATCCGCACCGCGGGCGCACGGCTCGCCACCCGTCGGCACTGGACGCTGACCACCATGGTGGACCGGCTTTCCGACGAGCGGCGGCGCCTCGACGAACTGGCCGTCGCCGACCTGGAGGTACGGGCGAGCGTCGCCCTGAGCTACCGGCTGCTCGAACCGCCCGCCCGGCGCGCGTTCCGTCTGATCGGTCTGCTGGGCGCGGTCGACTTCGCACCCTGGGCGGTGGGCGCGCTGCTGGACGCCGACGACCGGACCGCCGAGGACATGGTCGGATCCCTGATCGACGCGCACCTTCTGGACGTGGCCGGGGCGGGGCAACCGCGCCTGCGGCTGCACGAGCTGCTGCGGGTGTACGCAGAGGAGCGGGCCGAGGCCGAGGACAGCGTGGCCGAACGGCGTGCGGCGCTCTCCCGGGTACTCGGCTCCTGGCTCTGGCTGATCCGCGGGCAGGCGCCCTCCGGCGAGGTGGAGCCGTGCGCCGAGTACACCACCGCCCGGCCGGTTCCGAGCCTGCTCAGCCCGCCCGCCGACTCGTTCGAACAGGAGGCGCCCGGGCTCGTCCTCGCGGTCGAACGGGCCGCCGCCCTCGACCTCGACGTGGCGGTCTGCGAGATCTCGGTCGCGCTCTGCTCCTCGTCCTTCGGTGTCCGCAACCGCTTCGACGAGTGGTGGCGCACCCACGACGCCGCCCTCGGCGCCGCCCGGCGCGCGGGCAACCGCACCGGTGAGGCGATGCTGCTGTCGGGTCTGGGCCAGCTCCGCTACGCGGAGGACCGCTTCGACCGGGCCCACGACTACTTCGGCGCGGCGTTCCGCCTGTTCTCCGGGGCGGGGGATGTCCGGGGCCGGGCGGTCACCCTGGCCGGAACCGGCAGCGCGTACCGGGAGCAGGGGCGGTTCTCGGCGGCCCGGGAGGCCCTGTGCGGTGCGGTCACCGGCTTCCGGGCCGTCGGGGACGACGCTGGGCTCGGCTACGCCGCTCGGCTGGCAGCCTCCGTCGACCTCGAACAGGGCCGGTACGCCCCCGCGTTGTCCGCTCTGGACGATGCCCTCTCCGCCTATCGGCGGGTGGGAAGCCGCCGGGGCGAGGCGCTCACCCTGCGCACCACCGGCCTGGTCCGCCGCGCCATGAACGACCACGGCGCGGCCCAGTCCCTGCTGGAGGAGTCGCTGGAGATGCTGCGCGCCCTTGACGACCGGCTGATGGTTGCCTACGCCGAACAGGCACTGGCCAAGACCAGGATCCGGTTGGGCACCGCCCGGCTGGAGCCCCTCGAAAGGGCCCTGGCGGTGTGCCGGGCCCACCGTGACCGGTTCGGCGAGGCCCTGGTGCTGCGCACCATCGGCGAGTTCCACCTGGCCGTCCGCGAGCTCGGACCCGCCGAGGTCCACCTGACGGAGGCGGCGGAGGTGTGGACCGCGCTGGGCCTGCCGCTGTTCTGGGCCCGCACGATGCGGGATCTCGCCGCGGTGTACGCCGCGGCGGGTGAGCCGGCCCGTGCCGGAGCCGTCCGCGGCCGGGCCATGGAGATCTTCGCCGAGTTCGGTGCCCGCGAGTACACCGAGCCGGCCGATGCGGCGAGCGCCCTGAAGGACCTAGAGAGAACTTAGAGCGCCGGCTGGGAGCGTCGTCACCAGCAAGGAGGACGCCGGGAGAGGGGAAGCCCGGCGGCTGACAACGGTGCGACGAGGGGGATCCGACAGCGATGGAAAATCAGCGACAGCGACAGCGCTACCGATCCGGACGGTTCACCGGCGGGCTCTGCCTGGCGGTGTCCGCCGTGATCGCGGCGAGTACGGTCACACTGATGAACGCGGCGCCCGCACAGGCGGCGTCGTCGCTCTCGGGCACGGTCAGCCGGACCGAGATCATGACCCGGGCACAGAGCTGGGTGGACCGCGGCATCACCTACACCCAGGCGAACCAGGAGTGGGACATCGACGGCGGCCACCGCTACCGCCGCGACTGCTCGGGCCTGGTGGCGATGGCCTGGCACCTCGGGTCGAGCCCGCTGACCCAAGACTTCCTGGCCAACGCCCAGGCGGGCAACGGCATGCACGTCATCTCCAGGGACGACTTCCGGCCGGGCGACGCGATGGTGCGCGACGCGGACGGTGCCGGCCCCGACGGGCACATGGAACTGTTCTCGCACTGGCGCAATCCCGCCGACCACAGTCAGGGGGCCTACGTCTACTCGTTCAACGAGAACGGCGAGACGGTCGAGAACCCCTCCGCCGACAGCAACTACGGCAATCGGGGCTTCAACTCCTGGTCGGAGCTGGCGAGTTTCACCGCGATCCGGTACGGCCGCGCGATGGAGTTCGTCAACGACGGTGTCGCCCTCGCGACCAGCACGGGCAGCCCGGCGAGCACATCGGGTCGTATGGAGGCCTTCCGTTTCTCGGGCGGAGGGGTGCTGAACAAGTGGCAGACGGCACCGAACGGCGGGTGGTCCGGCTGGGGCGACCTCGGTGGGAGCGGCATGCGCGGCGGGGTGGCGGCCGTCAGCAACGCCGACGGCCGGCTGGAGCTCTTCACCATCGGCGGGGACGGGCAGCTTTACCACAAGTGGCAGCAGTCGCCCGGCGCCGACTGGTTCGGCGGCTGGGAGAGCCTGGGCGGTACGGACTTGGTCGGAGTCGCGGCCGGGCGCAACGCGGACGGGCGGCTGGAGGTCTTCGTGACCGGGGGCAACGGCCGGGTCTACGACAAGTGGCAGACCAGCGCCGGCGGTGGCTGGTCCGCGGGCTGGGGCGACCTGGGCGGGAGCGGGACGAGCAGTGCCGTCGCGGTGGGCCGCAACGACGACGGGCGGCTGGAGGTCTTCACGGTGGGCGGGGACGGGCAGCTCTACCACACGTGGCAGCAGTCGCCCGGCGCCGACTGGGTCGGCGGCTGGGAGAGCCTGGGCGGTTCCGCCCTCAAGGGCGTTGCGGTCGGCAGCAATGCGGACGGCCGGCTGGAGACCTTCGTGGTCGGCGGGGACGGGCGCCTGTACAACAAGTGGCAGACCGTCAAGAACGGCAGCTGGGTGGCCGGCTTCGGCAGTCTCGGCGGGAACACCCTTTCCGGTCAGGTCGCGGCGGCGGCCAACCTCGACGGGCGGCTGGAGGTGGCGGTCAGGGGCGGTGACGGCAACGTCTCCCACCGGTGGCAGACCGTCCCGAACGGCTCCTGGAACGCGACGTGGGAGCTGCTGTAACCGAGGACCGTCGCCGGTGTCCCGCCACGATGTCGTGGCGGGACACCGGCGTTGCGGCTCGGACCCCGGGTCGCTCCCCGCGCCGGAGGGCTGGTCCGCCGTCGAACCCTCCCCGGTCCGGGACGCCTCTTCCGACCGAAGGGCCCCACGGCACGAGGTGGGGCCCTTCGGCGTGCTCCGTGTCAGCCGACGGCCTGCCCGTGCGCTGCCGGCGTTGCGGGTTCTTCCGGTGGCGACGGCAGGCCGCGCAGCCGGCTCACCGGGGACAGCACGAGCGCGATCAGCACGGCGGCGGAGCCGATCGCCGCCACGGTCAATGCCGCCCGGGCACCGATCCGGCCGGACAGCAGGCCCGCGAACAGGCCGCCGAGTGCGCCGCCGCCGAACAGCAGGGTGCGGAAGACCGCCGTCATCCGGCCCATCATCGACTGCGGGGTACTGGCCTGGCGCAGGCTGACGATGACGACGCCGGCGACGCCGAGTCCGAGGTAGGTGGTGAAGAAGGACAGGACGAACATCCCCACCATCACCGGCCGGGGGCCGGTGGCCAGGACGATCAGCGTCGGGCCGATGAGGAGGGCCGACTGGGCGACGAGGTAGACGGGGCCGAGCCGGAAGCGCCGGATGACCTCGCGGGAGATCCCCGCGCCGATCAGTCCGCCCACGGAGGCCGTGGCGAAGATGCCGCCGAGGACCGTAGAGCCCAGGTCCAGGTCGCGTGTTCCGTACAGCAGGAACATCGTCCATACGGTGATCATGGAGAAGTTGCAGCAGAACCCGATCAGGGCCAGCGACCTCAGGACGGGGTTCTTCAGCACCAGGCGCAGGCCGTCCCGGAGTTCGGTGGGCAGGTGCCGCCGGGCGGCGGGCGTCCCGGGACGGGGCTCGGGCGTGCGGATGAGCAGCAGCGAGATCAGGGACACCAGATAGGAGAAGGCGTCGACGATCAGCGCCACGGGCGCGGTCAGTGCGCCGACCAGGACACCCGCGAGTCCGGGCCCCGCCACATCGGCCGCCGATGAGCTCATCCCCATCTTGGCGCCGGCTTCCACATAGCGCCCGGGGTCGCGTACGAGCGTGGGTACGTACGCCATCCAGCTCACGTCGAACAGCACCGAGGCGACGCCGACGGCGCAGGCGATCGCCAGCAGCGAGCCCATGCCGAGCGCGTCCGTCCAGTACAGGACGGGGACGAGAGCCAGCAGGATCATCCGGACGAGATTGGCGCCGAGCATGATCCGCCGCCGTCGGGCCCGGTCCGCCCACACCCCGAAGACCAGGGCGAGCCCGAGGTACGGGACGAGCTGCAGGAACCGCAGGATGCCGACCTGCTCGTCGGTGGCGTTGAAGGCGATGATGGCGGTCAGCGGCAGGGCGAGGTTCGTGACCTGGGTGCCGAGGAGCGAGAGGGTCTCGCCGAACCAGAACCTGAGGAAGTCGCCGTTGCGCCAGAGGCTTTCCGTGGACGGCCCCTCGGCCCGCGTCTGTGGATGGGGTCTCCCCTGCTCGAACGGAGTTGCGAGCTTGGGGAACGTCATCGCCGTCCCTGGCCGGCGAGGTCCGCGACCGCGTCCGCGACGTGGTCCACTTCCTCCTCGGTGTTGTAGTAGTGCGGCGACAGGCGCAGGCACCAGTCGACGTCCTTGTCCCCGAAGTCGAATTGTGCGAACTCGCGCAGGCTGAGCGCCGAGTTGATGCCGCGGGCGTCCATGGCCGCCTTGAACGGCTGCGGCTGCCAGCCCGCTGCGCCGAAGGTGACGAGCGCGGCGAGACGCGGACCGCGGTCGAGCAGGCGCACCCCCGCGATCGGTGCGAGCCGGTCGCGGAGCCGGGCCGCGAGCGCCGGGGTGCGCTGCTCGATGGCCTCGATGCCGACCGTGCGTGCATAGCGCGTCGCGGCGGCGCTGCCGAGCACCGTGGCGTACGGGAACTCCCACTCCTCGAACCGGACCGCCGTCGCGGCGGGCTCGTAGCTGCCCGGCTCGGTCCAGCGGGCCCCGTGCATGTCGATGAACAGCGGTTCGTAGCCCGCGCGCAGGACGCGATCGGATACGTACAGGAATCCGGAGCCGCGCGGGCCGCGGAGGAACTTGCGGCAGGTGGCGGTGAGGAGGTCGCAGCCGATCTCCTCCACGTCGATGACGAACTGGCCCACCGACTGGCAGGCGTCGACCAGGTAGAGCAGGTCCAGCTCCCGGCAGTGACGGCCTATTTCGGCGACGGGCGAGACGAGGCCCGAGTTGGTGGGGACGTGGGTGGCGGACACCAGGCGGGGGCGGTGGGTCCGCATCAGCGCGGCCATCGCCTCCACGTCGACGCCGCCCTCCGGGGTGTTGGGCGCGTGGACGATGCGCACGCCGAAGCGCTTGCGCAGGGAGAGGAAGGCGATCTGGTTGGAGACGAAGTCGTCGCGGGTGGTCAGGATGACGTCGTCGGTCTCGAACGGGATCGAGGACAGGGCGTTGGCGTAGGCGTGGGTGGCACTGCCCGCGAAGGCGATGTTGTCGGGCGTGGTGTTGATGAGGGCGGCGATCTCCGTGTAGAACGCGCGGACTTCGGCCGCCCGGGCGGCAGACGCCTCGTAACCACCGATCCGGGCTTCGAGGTTCAGATGGCCGACCATCACGTCCCGCACGGGCGCCGCCAGCAGTCCGCAGCCCGCGTTGTTGAAGTGGATGACCTCGCGGCACCCCGGGGTGTCGGCCCGCAGAGCGGCGACGTCCAGCCGAAGTGCTTCCCGACCCGGGCCGATAGCGCTACTGTTGTCTCTCATGAATGACGGTAGCACTTCTGGGGAGTTGGCCGACAGCCTCCGTGCGCTGGTCTCCCGGCTGTCGCCCGGCGACCGGCTGCCGAGCAGCCGGGAGCTGATCAAGGAGTACCGGGTCGGCCCGGCGACCGTGGCGCGGGCCATCGCCGCGCTGGCCGCCGAGGGAGCGGTGGTGACCCGTCCGGGCAGTGGGACGTTCGCCGCGCAGCGGGGCCGGCTCCGCGACGCGGTCGGCGGCGACGGCACGGACACCGACTGGCAGACGGTCGCCCTCACCGACCGCGCCGTCGACACCCACCTGATCGCCGACCCGCTCGGCCCTCCGCCGGCCGGGGCGATCACGCTGGACGGCGGCTACGTGCACCGCTCGCTCCAGCCCACCCGGGCCCTGAGCGCGGCGCTCGCGCGGGCGGCGCGCCGCCCGGACGCCTGGGACCGCGCCCCGGCCGGCGGCCTGACGGCGCTGCGCACGGTGTTCGCGCGGATCGTCGGCGGCAGCGTGGCGCCGGAGGACGTACTGGTCACCGCCGGCGGCCAGAGCGCCCTGTCGATCGCGTTCCGGGCCATCGCCGGGCCCGGCAGCCCGGTCCTGGTCGAGTCCCCCACCTATCCCCGGGCCCTGGCCGCCGCCCGCGCCGCGGGGCTGCGGCCCGTTCCGGTACCGCTCGACGCCGACGGCCTGCGGCCCGACATGCTGGCCGACGCGTTCGCGATGACCGGTGCGCGGCTGCTGTACTGCCAGCCGACCTTCCAGAACCCGACCGGCACCGTGCTGGCGCCCGAACGGCGACGTCAGATCCTCGACGTGGCGCGCGCCTCGGGCGCGTTCGTGCTCGAGGACGACTTCGCGCGTCACCTGGGGCACGGCGGCGCCGTACCGCGGCCGCTGGTCGCCGACGACCGCGACGGCACGGTCGTCCACGTCACCTCACTCACCAAGCCCGCCGCACCGAGCCTGCGGATCGGGGCACTTGTGGCGCGCGGCCCGGTCATGGAGCGCATGCGGGCGGTGCGCCTGGTCGACGACTTCTTCGTCGCCCGCCCGCTGCAGGAGGCCGCGCTGGAGGTGCTCAGCTCCCCCTCCTGGGACCGGCACGTCCGCTCCCTCGGAACGGCGCTGCGGGAGCGGTGCGCCGTGCTGGCCGCCGCGGTCGCGCGGGAGGTCCCCGGCGCGGCCCTGGCCGGGTTGCCCACGGGCGGACTGCACCTGTGGATCCGCCTGCCGTCGGGCGTGGACGACACGGTCCTCACCGGCGCGGCCCGGCAGCACGGCGTCGCCGTGAGCGCCGGCAGCCGCTACTTCGCCACCGAGCCGCCGGCGGCCCACCTGCGCATCGGCTTCGCCGCGACCGCCGATCACGCCGAACTGGCCGAGGGCGCGCGCCGGCTGGGAGCCGCTCTCGCCGAACTCGGCCCGGGGGTAAACGAGTCCTGCTAGGCGTGTTGTCCTGGCTCGCTCGAGCGGTGGTTCACGTCACCGCCTGCGGCGATCGGGAGTCACCGCCCGGCCGTTTGCTCCAGCGTGCTTCCGATGCGCAGGTTCCAGCGGTGGGCGCGGCCGGTCAAGTGGGTTGCGGTGAGGGGCCGGACGTCGATGCGCCAGAACGTCTCGTCGGCTGCCGCGAGGGCGTGGACCACCGCCGCGCGGATGACGTCCGGTTCGGCGACGGCCGTGATGTGCCCGGACCGGTCGGGCAGGGTGTCGAGCCAGGCGCCGACCCGTAGGCGTACCTCGCGCAGCGACTCCCCGCCGTGCGGGGCTGCCGCCGGGTCCGTCAGCCAGGCGGCGACGGCCTCCTCTTCGGCGGCGGCGACGGCGTCCAGGGTCCGGCCGCGCCAGCGCCCCATGGCGCAGCCGGCCAGGTCGGCCGAGGGCTCCGGCCGCAGGCCCAGGGCCTGGGCGGTCTGGCGGCAGCGGAGGGAGGGGGAGGTGTAGGCGCGGGCGGCCGGGACGGTCGCGGCCGCGGCGGCCTCCGCTCGCGCGAGTCCCGCCGGATCGAGGGGGCTCTCGTCGTCGAACCGGACCTCCCGCAGGGCTTCGCTCGTCGCGGGGGAGATCAGGGTCAGCCGGACTGTCATCGGGGCCTTTGCGGTTGCGGTCGTCGGAGATCAACAAGCCGGCACTCTACTCAGGGGGCGCGCGGAAGTGATGCGGGCCTCACGCCCTTGGCGGCGGGTGCGGCGCGCGGTACGGTCAGGCGACATTTCAACAAAGTGACGACGGCGAGGCGGAAGTCCGGTGTGAATCCGGCATGGTCGCGCCACTGTGTGCTGCGGCGGCATCCCCCTGGGGTGAGCCGCGGCGAGTCAGACCCGCGGACCGTCGTCCTGCACCACCGTATGGGACGCGTGTTCCCCGAGGAGGTTCCACCATGGCCGAGGCTGTCGTCTCCACCGCCATCCCCACCCCTTCCGGCTCTCTGCCGGCTCCGCTGCCCCTGCGCGCGGTACTGCCCTGGGCTCTGTTCGCAGGCCTTCTGATGCTCGTCGCCCTGTACTTCGTCGGCGCCGAGCAGGGCGCCACGTCCGTGTTCTCCGGTGCCGGAGTGCACGAGTGGGTGCACGACGGTCGTCATCTGCTCGGCTTCCCCTGCCACTGAGAGGCCGCGCACATGTACGCCTCAACTGTCAGAGGCCTCCTGGTCCGCGGCATGCTCGCGGGCCTGATCGCCGGGCTGTTCGCCTTCGCCGTCGCCTATGTCGTGGGTGAGCCCCCCGTCAACGGCTCGATCGCGGTGGAGGAGGCCCAGGCCGCGCAGGACGCGGCGGGCGCCCACGCCGGGCACGGCGCCGAAGCCGGGGCGGCGGAGGAGGAGGAAGAGCTGGTCAGCCGACCGGTGCAGTCGACCCTCGGGCTGGCCACCGGTGTTCTCGTCTACGGTGTCGCCCTCGGCGGCATCGCCTCCCTGGCGTTCTCCTTCGCCCTGGGGCGCGTGGGCGGGTTCAGCCCGCGGGCGACGGCGGCCCTCACCGCGGCGGCGGCCTTCGCCACCGTCTACCTGGTGCCGTTCCTGAAGTACCCGGCCACTCCCCCGGCCGTCGGGAACCCCGACACGATCGGGCAGCGCACCACGCTGTTCTTCCTGATGATCCTGCTCAGCGTGCTCCTCGGCGTCGGCGCGGTCATCGCGGGCCGGCGGCTGGCCCCGCGGCTGGGCAACTGGAACGCCACCCTGGCCGCCGGCGCCGGCTTCGTCGTCGCCGTCGGCCTCGCGTTCGCGTTCCTGCCGGACAACGACGACGCGGTCAAGCCCGGTTTCCCCGCAGCCCTGTTGTGGGAGTTCCGGGTCGCCTCGCTGGCCGTGCAGGCCGTGCTCTGGGCGGTGTTCGCGATCGTGTTCGGGGTTCTGGCCCAGCGGCTCCTGGCCGCCCGTCCGGCCGACGCCGATGCGTCCGTGCCACGACGGGAACCCGCCCTGGGCTGATTCGCGTTCCGCGCGCTGCCGGTACGACACTGCCCCGCCACGCCCGCAAGGGCGGGCGGGGCAGTGTCATGCCCTCGCCTGTCCTACGGCTGCGGCCGCGGCGGCAGCAACGGCATCGGCGGCAGCGGGAGCGGCGGCAGCAGCGTCCCGTGCAGCCACGCCGCGAGCAGGTCCTCCAGCGGCTCGGTCGTGTAGCGGGCCGCGTGGGTGGTGAACGCGGCGGTGGTCACCACGCCGTGGCGGTGCACGGTGGCCCACTCGCGCAGCATGCGGAAGAACGCGGCGTCGCCCAGGGCGCAGCGGATCGCGTGCACGGCGAGACCGCCGCGCTGGTACAGGCGGTCGTCGAACATCAGCTTGCGGCCGGGGTCGGCCAGCCGCAGGTCCTGCGGCTGGGAGGCCAGCAGCCGGTGCGCGGCGGCGGCGAGCTCGTGCGCGGAGCGGCCGCCGGAGCGTTCCGACCAGAGCCACTCGGCGTACTTCGCGAAGCCCTCGTTCAGCCAGATGTGGCGCCAGTCGGCGATGGTCACGCTGTTGCCGAACCACTGGTGGGCCAGTTCGTGGGCGATCAGGCGCTCCGAACCGCGGACTCCGTCCACGTGGTTGGCGCCGAACATGGACAGGCCCTGGGCTTCCACCGGGACGTCCAGCTCCTCGTCGGCGACGACCACCGCGTACTCGCCGAAGGGGTAGGGCCCGAACAGTTCCTCGAACAGCTGCATCATGGCGGGCTGCCGGGCGAAGTCGCGGGAGAACCGCGGCAGCAGGTGCGCCGGTACGTGGGCGCTCTGCGGGACGCCTCCGAGCCCGGGGTCGCCGAGCAGCACCGTCTGGTACATGCCGATGGACAGGCCGACGAGGTAGCTGGAGGTCGGCGCGGACTGCTCGTACACCCAGGTGGTCGTGCTGGCCCTGGTGGTCCGGGTGAGCAGGCGGCCCCCGGCGACCACCGTGTAGGCGGAGGGCGTGTTGACCGAGATCTGGTACGAGGCCTTGTCGGCGGGCCGGTCGTTGCACGGGTACCAGGAGGGCGCGCCGACCGGCTGGCTGGCCACGAGCGCGCCGTCGGTCAGTTCCTCCCAGCCGAGGCCGCCCCAGGGGCTGCGCACCGGCTTGGGGTTGCCCGCCCAGTGCACCTCCACGGTGAAGGCGGCGCCGGCCGGCAGCGGCTTGGCGGGCCGGAGGCGGAGCTTGCCGCCCCGGTGCGTGTAGTGCGGGGCCCGGCCGTTGACCAGGACCCGGCCTATCTTGAACTCGGCCAGGTTCAGGTGGAACTCGGCGAGCGGCGCCCGCCCGGCGATCGCGCTGAGCCGGGCCGTCCCGGCCAGCCGGTTGGGTCCGGGACGGTATTCCAGAGCGAGTTCGTACCGGTGCACGCGGTAACGGGAGTCGCCGTTGGCCGGAAAGTACGGGTCCGCTGCCGCTGTCTGCTGGCCGTTCACTGCCGCTTCCGTTCTGGCCCTGTCAGGACCGCCACGCCTCGATCGGATTGCCCAGCCAGCGGGAGTCGGCGGGCACGGATTCCCCGGCCATCACGAGGGAGGCGGGACCCAGGGTGCTGCGGGCCCCGACCGTGCTCCCGGGCAGGACGATTCCGCCCGGGCCCAGGGTGGCGCCCTCACGGAGGACCACAGTATCCGTCCTCAAGATCCGGTCGTGGAAGAGGTGTGTCTGCAACACGCATCCACGGTTCACGCTGACCGCGTCACCCAGCTCCACCAGGTCCGTTTCGGGCAGCCAGTAGCTCTCGCACCACACGCCGCGACCGATCCGGGCACCCAGTGCGCGCAGCCACAGGGCCATCAGCGGCGTGCCGGGCACCGATCCGGCCAGCCACGGCACGGCCAGTACCTCGACGAAGGTGTCGGCCAGCTCGTTGCGCCACACGAAGCCGCTCCACAGCGGGTGCTCGCCGGTCCGGTGGCGGCCCACCAGCAGCCACTTCGCGGCCACCGAGACCGCGCACGCGGCCACGCCGGCGGCGAGCAGGACGACGCCCGACAGCAGGGCGGTCCCCCAGGTCCCCAGGCCGGTCGCCGTGATCAGCGCGCAGAGCGCCGCCACGGTCAGTACGGCCAGCGCGGACGAGCAGAAGACCGGGACGAGCCGGCACAGCTCCACCAGGCCGCGGGCCCACAGCAGGTGCGCGGGCGGGTCGTACGTCCGGCTCTGGTCGGCGTCGGCGGCGGACCGCGGCAGCCTGACGGGCGGCAGGCCCAGGTAGGAGCTGCCCTTCTTGGCCTTCTTCGGGGTGGCGGACAGCACGCCGACCAGCCCGTCGTCGGGGACGGTACGGCCCGGCGCGGTCATTCCGGAGTTGCCGAGGAAGGCCCGGCGGCCGATCTCGGAGTGTCCGATACGGACCCAGCCGCCGCCCAGTTCGTAGGGGGCGGTCAGGGTGTCGTCGGCGAGGAACGCGCCCTCTCCGACGGTGGTGAGGCTGGGAAGTGCCAGGACGGTGGAGACCTCGGCGCCCCGGCCGATCTTCATGCCGAGCAGCCGCAGCCACACCGGGGTGATCAGTCCGGCGTACAGCGGGAAGAGCGTTTCCCGGGACAGGTCCATCAGCTGGGTGACCGTCCAGGCCTGCCAGCCGACCCGACTGTGCGTCGGATGGTTGCCCGTGCGCAGGCCGAGGCTGAGCAGGCGTACGGAGACCAGCAGGAGCAGCGCGTACGCGCATCCGAAGGCGAGCGCCCCGGGCACCACGGCGAGCAGCGCCCCGCGCAGGGCCGCGGCGAGCCCGGCGTCGGCGGGCACGAACCGGCTGACCACGAGCAGGGCGGGCAGGGTGGCGAGCACCGGCAGGGCCGTGAGGCAGAAGCCGGCCGCCCCGTACATGGCCCGCCAGTGGACCGCGCGCGGCGGGCGTTCCTTGGGCCAGTTCCACTTGGCCTTGCCGAGTTTGCCGGCGGGGGCTCCGGACCAGCGCTGGCCGGTGGGGATCTGTCCGACCACGGCGGAGCCGGGGGCCACCTCGGCCCGCTTGCCGACCCGCGCGCCGGGGAACAGGATGCTGCGGGTGCCGACGACCGCGCCCGCGCCGACCTTGACCGGGCCGATCTCGAGCCGGTCCCCGTCCAGCCAGTGCCCGGAGAGGTCCACCTCGGACTCCACGGCGCAGCCCCGGCCGAGCTTGAGCATGCCGGTGACGGGCGGCAGGGAGTGCAGGTCCACCTCGGGGCCGATCTTGGCGCCGAGGGCCCGGCCGTAGCGTTCCAGCCAGGAACCGGTGAGCTGCGTCGCGCCGGCGTATTCGGCCAGCCGCTCGGCGGTCCACAGCCTCAGGTGCACGCTTCCGCCGCGCGGGTAGCGGCCCTGCTTCACCCCGCGCAGCAGGAGGCGGGCGCCGCCCGCCGCGATGGCGAGGCGGCCGGGCGGGCTGAAGAGCAGTGCCGCGCCCGCGGCGACGAGCCACCAGGAGGCGGTCGGCGCCCACGGGTAGGGCCCGAACCGGTGCAGCACGTTGCCCAGGGCCAGCAGTGCCACCGTCCAGCGCAGGCCCACCAGGGTGAACAGCGGGAGCAGCAGGAGCGACTGGACCACCTTGGCGCGGAGCGGGACCGGCGCGACGGTCCGGGCCGCGCCGTCGTCCTGTACGGACTTCTCCAGCCGCCGGGCCAGCTTGCGCAGGGTGGGCTGCTGGTAGATGTCGAGGACGGCCGCGCTCGGGTAGCGGGCGCGCAGCCGGGTGGTGAGCTGGGCGGCGGCGAGGCTGTTTCCTCCGATGGCGAAGAAGTCGTCGGCGGCGCCGGTGACGGCGATTCCGAGGGTCTCGGTCCACTGCTCGGCGAGCCAGGCCTCGGTGCCGTACAGCTGCTCGGCGGGGCCGGTGGCCTCCGGTTCGGACAGCGGCCAGGGCAGCGCGTCGCGGTCGACCTTGCCGGAGGTGCGGGTCGGCAGCTCCTCGACCGGCGCGAGCAGCGGGACGAGGGCGGCGGGCAGTTCGGCGCGCAGCCGCTCGACGGCGGCCGCGTGGTCCCAGCCCTCCTGCGTGACCAGGTAGCCGACGAGCAGCTGGTTGCCGCTGCGGGCGGTGCGTACGGCGGCGGCCGCGCCGGCCACGCCGGGCAGGGCCTGGAGTGCGGCGTCGACCTCGCCCAGCTCGATGCGGCGGCCGCCGAGCTTGATCTGCTCGTCGCCGCGGCCGAGGAAGACCAGTCCTTCCGGTTCCGCTCGGACGAGGTCGCCGCTGCGGTAGGCGCGCTGCCAGCCGAGGGATTCCAGCGGGGCGTACTTCTCGGCGTCCTTCCGCGGGTCGAGGTAGCGGGCGAGGCCGACGCCGCCGATCACGAGCTGGCCGCTGCCGCCCATCGGCACGGGCTCGCCGGACTCGTCGACCACGGCCAGCTCCCAGCCGTTCAGCGGGAGGCCGATCCGGATCGGCTCCTCGCCGGTCAGGAGCGCGGCGCAGGCGACGACGGTGGCCTCGGTGGGGCCGTACGTGTTCCAGACCTCGCGGCCCTCGGTGACCAGGCGCTGGGTCAGTTCGGGCGGGCAGGCCTCGCCGCCGAAGATCAGCAGCCGGACCTCGCCCAGGTCTTCGGGCTCCCAGAGCGCGGCCAGGGTCGGCACCGTGGAGACCACGGTGATCTCCTGCTCCACCAGCCAGGGGCCGAGGTCGGCGCCGCTGCGCACCTGGGAGCGGGGTACGGGGACGAGGCAGGCGCCGTAGCGCCAGGCCAGCCACATCTCCTCGCAGGAGGCGTCGAAGGAGACGGACAGTCCGGCCATGACCCGGTCGCCCGGCCCGATCGGCTCCTCGGCGAGGAACAGCGCGGCCTCGGCGTCCACGAAGGCGGCTGCGCTGCGGTGGCTGACGGCGACGCCCTTGGGCTTGCCGGTGGAGCCTGAGGTGAAGATGATCCACGCGTCGTGCTCGGGGCCCGGCCGGGCTGCGGGGGCGGGGGCGGCGGCGTTCGCGGGTCCGGTGACGTCGACGCGCTGTCCGGCGCCCAGCACCGCGCGCACGCCGGCCTCGCCGAAGACCAGCTCGGCCCGCTCGTCGGGGTCCTCGGCGTCGACCGGCACGTAGGCGGCGCCCGCGGCGAGGACGGCGAGGATGGAGACGTAGAGCTCGTTGGTCCCGGAGGGCACCCGTACGCCGACCCGGTCGCCGAGTCCGACTCCGGCGGCCGCGAGGGCGCGCCGCCTGCGCTCGACCTCGGCGGCCAGCGCGCGGTAGGTCAGCTGGGCGGTGCCGTCGTCCAGGGCGGGCTCGTCGGGGTACGCCCGTACGGAGGCCTCGAGGATGTCGACGAGGGTGCGCGGCGGGGCGGTGGGCCCGGCGGTGAACAGGGCGGACTTGCCCGGCTCTTCGGGTACGCCCCCCTCGGACACCGCCCCGTCGCCGGACGCTGCCGCGTCGTCGAGCAGAGTGGGTTCACCGCGCTCTGGTGTGGCTGCCATCGGCCCTCGCGTCTCGTTCCCGGAACCCTCCCGGGTCGCCGGCGGAGCCCGGGATTGCCCGGGTTGTTCCGGTCCGGCGCCAAACAACCCGCCATTCTAGTGCGCCATCGAGAATTTTCGCGTTGAACCCTCGAGCGCGGCCAAGACGCCGCGGCCCCTCGTAGGAGTGATCAACGGTGTGTCCGCGTGTGGGGACGCGCCGCGCCCGCCAAGGATGCGGGCATGCATCCTCCCCCTTCGCTGCTCCGCCGCGGCCTCGTCCCGGTCGTGGCCGCCCTCGCACTGCTGACCACCGCCGCCTCCTCCGCGGCCGCCGCATGGGAGCCGTGCGGCTCCCTCATCACCGCCCCCCTCTCCCCGCCCGTCAGCGCCGACGACCCCTGTCCCAGCACCGACCCGGTCGTGTGCCGCATCCGGGTCCTGCCGTACGGGGAGAAGGTGGAGGCTCAGCGGACGCGGATGCGCTACCACGGCCTCCTCGAGGACATGCACCGCACCGAGGCCAACATGCGCGAGGCAGGGGCCTCCGACGAGGAGATCGCCCGGGAGCTCGTCGACATGCGCAACCAGGCCAAGGAGATCACCCGGGCCGGGATGAGCCCGGAGGAGGTGCGGATCCTGGAGGAGCGGAACACCGCCAAGTACGGCAACCCGCTCGGGCCGACCGCGGACCAGCTCTACGCCAAGTACGGGTCCTGGCAGCAGGTCATCGACGCGTCGATGCGGACCAGTTACGCCGTCGACCGCGAACTCAGCCTCGAGTACCGCCCCTGCCCCGTGTAGCGGCCCGGGGTCAGCTCAGCTGGCGGCGGACCAGTTCGTGGAAGAGGCCCGTCGGGTCGGCGAGGAGGTCGGCCGGCGGGCCCTGCTGGACGATGCGGCCGTCGGCCATGGCGATCACCCGGTCGGCGTCCATGATCGTGGACAGCCGGTGGGCGATCACGATGCGGGTGGCGCGCAGGCTTCGGGTGGAGTCGATGACCACGCGCTGGGCCTCGTTGTCCAGCGCGCTGGTGGCCTCGTCGAAGAACAGGACGCGCGGCGTGCGGATGAGGGCCTGGGCGATCATCAGCCGCTGGCGCTGGCCGCCCGAGACCGTGCCGCCGCCGTCGGAGAGCATGGTGTGCATGCCCATCGGCATGGCCTTGATGTCCTCGGCCAGTCCGGCCATCGCCGCGGCCTCCCAGGCCTCTTCGAGCGAGAAGGGCTCGGAGCCGCAGATGCAGTCGAGGATCGAGCCGGTGAAGGGCTGTGCGTTCTGCAGGACGACGCCGCACTGGCGGCGCACGGCCGCCTGGTCGAGTGCCGCCAGGTCCTGGCCGTCGTACAGGACGCTGCCGGAGAGCGGCTTCTCGAAGCCGATGAGCAGCCGCAGGAGGGTCGACTTGCCGCAGCCGCTGGCCCCGACGATCGCGACGAACTCCCCCGGCCGCACCCGGAAGTCGATGCCGTCGAGTACCGGCGGGCCGTCGTCGGTGTAGCGGAAGGACAGGTTCTTGGCTTCGAGGGCGCCGGTCAGCTCGCCCGGCCGGATGCCGCCGCGTTCCGCCTCGAGCGGCTCCCGCAGGAGCGGCTTGACCTGCTCGAACATCGGCAGCACCGCGGCGACCGACAGGAGGGCGCCGGTCAGCTGCGTGACCGAGGCCATCAGCATGGTCAGGGCGGTGCTGAAGGTGAGGAACTCGGCGGCGGACATGGCTCCGCGGGCCGGTCCGGCCAGCAGCACGAACATCACCAGCGTGCACAGCGGCAGGTACACCGCGCCCAGCACGGTGCTCACGTTCTGCACCCGGCCGACGCGCTGGTGCAGCTCGCGGGTACGGGCGAACTCCCGGGCCCAGGCGGCGTAGGCGAAGCTCTCGGCCGCGGCGACGCGCAGCTTGGGCAGCCCGCGCAGGGTCTGGAAGGCCCGGTTGTTGAGCTGGTTGCCGAGCCTGATCAGCCGGCGCTGGTAGCGCAGCTGCCACAGCCCCAGGCCCAGGAAGACCGCCGCGACGACGACGAGCATGGCGAGCGCCGCCATCGCCAGCGGCACGCTGTAGACGAGCAGCAGGACGAGGTTCATCACGGCGACCGCGCCCGCCTGTACACAGACCGAGCCGACCCCGGACAGCATGCCGCGGATGGCGCTGATGCCCATGGCGGCGCCGGCCAGTTCGCCGGTGGAGCGGCCGGCGAAGAACGTCGTCGGAAGCCTCAGCAGCCGGTCCCACACCGCCGGCTGCAAGGTGGCCTCGATCCGGCCCTCCAGGCGCAGGACGGACAGGTTCTGCAGCAGCATGAAGGCGGCCGCGACCACGCCGGTGGCGATCAGGGCCGACGCCGTCTGCACGATGAGGTCGTTCTCGGCCTGGGGGACGTACCGGCCGAGCACCTTGCCGGTGGCGATGGGCACCAGTGCGCCCAGCAGTACGGCGACCAGCCCGCCCAGGGCGAGGCCGCGCAGCTCCGGCATTGTGCCGCGCAGGCTGAAGCGGAGCAGGGCGGGCAGGCCGAGGCGCCCTTCGGGCAGCGGGCGGTAGAACATGACGGCGCGCGGTTCGAGGGCGGCCGCGGCGCGGCTGTCGACGCGCTCGCGCGTGCCCGCGGCCGGGTCGACCGCCTCGTACCGGCCGCGCCGCCACAGCAGCGCGACCGGGGCGCCGTCCTTCTCCCGCCGGCCCACCAGGGGGCCGCTGTTCTCCCGCCACCAGCGCCCGCCGAGCCGTACCACGCGGGTGCGTACCCGCGAGGCGAGCGCGATGTGTTCGACGGGGTCGGTCCGCTCGGACGCCGCCCCGCCCGGTTCGGACAGGGTGATGCGGGCCTCGGCGGCCACCAGGCGGCACACGGCGAGGGTGGCGTCGACGCTCGCGCCCCGCTGCCGGGAACGGCCGCCGGAGCGGCCGATGGAGGCCAGCAGGGTCCGGTCCGCCTGGGTACGGGCCGCCTGGCCGGCCTCGATGCCGGCCGCCATGCGGTCCTCGTGGACGCGCTCGAGCTCCTCGATCGAGCGGTCCAGGGCGTACAGCAGCCGGTACTGCTGGTCGACCATGCCCTGCCACATCGCCGGGTCGAGGAGGAGGCTGCCGGCCGCGCCGTGCCCGGCCGCGTTCGCCTCGTACAGGGCGCCGTACCGCACGCTGCCGGGGGTGACGTGCATCCACAGGATGTCCTCGTCGGCCGCGCCGTGCCCGGTGGTGGCGCGGCCGTCCAGCGGTGCCTGGTAGAGCACGCGCAGGCCGCGGCCGATGCCGCGGGCGAAGGCGTCCTCCAGGGGGCTGGGGTGGTGCTCCGCCGGGGCGCCGTACTCGCCCTGGTCGGCCCACCCGTGGGGGTACGGCGCGTAGTGGTCGGAGGCGGGCAGTTCGCGCAGCTCGATGCGGCGCAGCCGGCAGCCTTGCAGGGGCCGGGCGACGAGGGTGTGCTCGGGGCCGTCGACCGGGCCCAGCAGCAGGGTGCCCGCGTCCAGCCGGCCCAGGAAGTGCCAGTGCCCGGCCTGCGCCGCGTCGACGGCGAAGAGGTCCAGCTCGCCGTGGACGACGAGCCACAGGACGAGCGGGCCCTCCAGGGACAGGCTGCGCAGCCCGGTGCAGTCGACCGGTGCGCCCAACTGGCCCAGGGCCGCGACGACCGGGTCGTACGGTGCGCCCGGCGCGGCGGGGACGGGGGCCGTCGCCTGGTGGGCGTACGTCATGTCAGTGCTCCTTGACCAGGGCGGCGTACGGGCCCCGCGCGGCGACCAGGTACTCGTGCCGGCCGCGTTCCACGACGGTGCCCCGGTCGAGGACGACGATCTCGTCGCTGTCGCGCACGGTGCTCAGCCGGTGGGCGATGACCACGCAGGCGCAGCCGCGGCGCCGCAGGTTGTCGATGACGGCCTGCTCGGTCACCGCGTCCAGGGCGCTGGTCACTTCGTCGAGGACCATGACGCTGGGGCGGCGCACCAGGGCCCGGGCGATCTCCAGCCGCTGGCGCTGGCCGCCGGAGAAGTTGCGGCCGTCCTGCTCGACGCGGCTGTGGATGCCGCCGGGGCGGCGGGCGACCACGTCGTGCACGGCGGCGTCCTGGAGGGCGGCGATGACGGCCTCGTCGGGGATGGAGGGGTCCCACAGCGCGACGTTGTCGCGGACGGTGCCCTCGAAGAGGAACACGTCCTGGTCGACGAAGGAGACGGAGGCGGCGAGCGCGCTGCGCGGGATGTCCTCCAGGCGCATCCCGTCGATGCGGATGGCCCCCTTCCAGGGGGTGTGGAGGCCCGACATCAGCCGTGACACGGTGGACTTGCCGCTGCCGGAGCCGCCGACGAGCGCGACCTGCTGCCCGGGGCCGACCGACAGCGAGAAGTCCTTGAGCAGCGGTGCGTCCAGCGGGCTGTAGCCGAAGGTGACGTTGTCCAGTTCCACGTGGCCCTTGAGGCGGCGGGCGCCGGCGGCGGGCTCGCGCCGTGAGAAGACCGGGTCGACGGGAAAGTTCTCGACGTCCTTGAGTCGGGCGACGTCGGCCCCGAAGTCCTGGATCCGCCCGGCGACGCCGCCCAGCCGGGAGATCGGCGCGGTGAAGCTGGTCACCAGGGCCTGGAAGGCGACGAGCAGACCGACGGACAGGTGCCCCTCGACGGCGCGCAGTCCGCCGATCATCAGGATCAGCGCACTGTTGAGGGCCGCCAGCGTGGGCGCGACGATCGCCAGCCAGGCGCCGGGAACGCCGAGCCGCTGCTGTACGTCGAGGGTGACCGCGTGCTGTCCGGCCCAGCGGCGGAAGAAGCCGTTCTCGCCGCCGGTGGCCTTCATCGTCTCGATGAGCTGCAGACCGCTGTAGGAGGTGTTCGTCAGCCGGGCGCTCTCGGCGCGCAGCTTCTGGGTACCGGTGGCCCTCAGGCGGATCACGACGCGCATGGCCACCACGTTGAGCAGTGCGATCAGCACGCCGACGACGGTGAGCTGCGGGTCGTAGGTCCACAGCAGCACGGCGTACAGCACGACCACCACGGCGTCCACGCCCGCGGCGGCCAGGTCCCGGGCGAGGGTTTCGGCGACCGCGTCGTTGGACTGCAGGCGCTGGATCAGGTCGGCCGGGTTGCGCTGGGAGTAGAAGGTGACCGGGAGGCGGAGCAGGTGCCGCAGGAAGCGGGCGCTGCCGAGGGTGGAGGAGATGATGCGCCCGCGCAGCAGATTGGCCTGTTGCAGGCCGGTGAGGACGGCGGTGAGCACCAGGGTGACGGCCATGGCCGTGAACAGCACGCCCAGCAGGGACGTCTGCCGGCCGATGAGGAACATGTCGATGTACGTGCGGCTGAGGGCGGGCACCGACGCGCCGACGGCCACCAGCAGGAGGCTGGAGACGACGGCGGCGGCCAGGGTGCCCGAAGTGCCGCGCAGGTGGGCCGGTATGGCGCCCAGGACGCCGGGCTTGCGTCCGCCGCGGTGGAAGCCGTCGCCGGGCTCGAAGGTGAGCACGACCCCGGTGAAGCTGGTGTCGAACTCGTCCATGGGGACGAACCGGCGGCCCTTGGCGGGGTCGTTGACGTACACGCCCCTGCGGCCGAAGCGGCGGCCCATGCCGTCGTAGACGACGTAGTGGTTGAACTCCCAGAAGAGCACGGCCGGGGCGCTCACCTCGGCGAGGGCCGCCAGGTCCATCTGCATGCCCTTGGCCTTGAGCCCGTAACCGCGGGCGGCCTTGAGGAGGTTGCTGGCGCGGGAGCCGTCGCGGGAGACGCCGCAGCCGATGCGCAGCTCCTCCAGGGGGACGTGGCGGCCGTAGTGGCCGAGCACCATGGCCAGGGCGGCGGCTCCGCACTCCACCGCCTCCATCTGGAGCACGGTGGGGGTGCGTACGGTCCGGGGCCTTCTGGTCCTGGGGGGCCGGGGAGCCTTGCGGGACGCGGGCGCGTGCGCGGACCTGCGGCGGGACCGGCCCTGGGCGGCGGCCCTGCGCGGCGCGCTCACGGCAGCAGCCAGTCGACGGGGCGCTGCGCGGCGAGGTGGACGGCGCCGGTGACCGGGGTGCTGGATTCGACGGTGTACGGGGGCCCGTCCGTGGAGGACCACCGGTAGCCGGACTTCGTGGCGGAGGAGCGCTCCAGCCGCACGAGGACCGCGACCGGGTTGCCCTGCCGGGAGAACTGTTCGGCGAGGCCCTTGTCGCCGAGGAAGCCGCCGATCTGCGCGGGCGTCTGGGGTGCGCGGCCCACCGCGGTGACGCGGCCGCGCAGGACGCCGAACTGCCGTTGGGGAACGGACTGGACGGTCAGGTCGACGGAGGCGCCCACGGTGATCGCCGCGCCGCCGGCGCCCGGCACGTACAGCACCGCCACCAGCGGGTCGTCCGGGTTCTTCACGTGTTCCAGGGTGGCCACGTCCGCGCCGGTCGTGACGACCGAGCCCACCCGTGCGACCAGGGTCGTCAGCCGGCCGCCGGTCACCGCGCGCACGGGCTTGTCACCCTGCTCCGTACGGACGGTGAGCAGGGGCGCGCCGGGGGCCAGCAGCCGGTCCTCCTCGGCGAGGACCTCGGTCACCTGTCCCGCGACCGGGCTCTGGAGCACGTAACCGCCCTCGGCGTGGGTGAGGATCCCGGGTGCGCTCAGTTTGGCGGTGACGGTGCCGGTGACGGCCCAGAAGGCGGCGGCGGCCATGACCAGCACCGTGACGGCCAGGACGAGGCGTCCCTGCGGGCGCGCGAAGCGTACGGGCAGGTCGAGCTCTTCCGGCGATTGCAGCTTGGAAAGAGCCTTTTGGCGAAACTGCACGGACTATTCCTTCAACTGCAATTCGTTCAGCCGAATTCGTTGAACCCCGGAGCCGAGGAGGACGCTCCGGGGTTCATGCGATATCAGGCTCAGAGACCGGCGCGACCGACGTTCACGGAAACGCCCGTGACGCCCGAGACGAGGCCGGGGACGCCGGCGACGAGACCGGTCGCGGTCTGGACGGTGTCGAGGGAGCCGACGAGGCCGACCACGCTGCTGACGTCGCTGGTCACGGCGCCGGCGAGACCGCCGGAGACGCTGATGACACCGCCGGAGACGGCGTCCAGCTCGGTGTCGTCGATCTCACGGGTCTCGATGTTGTCACGCATGATGCGCACCTTTCATGTGCAGGGGGAACTCAGCCGCCTTTTCCGACGGCCGCAGCGGGCATGATGAAAGCACGCGAACGGGCTGCCGGGCCAATCCCGTTGACGCCCTTCCGCGGACCTCCGAGCTCCTCGAATGGCGGGTGTGGCGCTTCGTTCACCGAATGGTCACAGCTTCTCTGCGATATCGAGTAACGGAAATAGGGGGCCCGTCGGCCGCACGGCAGGTTTGGGACAAACGGCCATCAATCACGCGGGACATGTCCGACATCTCGCGCAACGGTGAACGCGCGCGGGCCCGTTCGCGCACACGATGTGCAGATTTCCTGAAGGCGGGACGGAAGCGTGTGCCTCAGGAGGGGCCGGGCAGCGCCTGCTCCGCCCAGATGACCTTGCCTTCGGGCGTGTACCGGGTGCCCCAGTGGTCGCTGAGCTGCGCCACCAGGAACAGCCCGCGCCCGCCCTCGTCCGTGGTGGCGGCGTACCGCAGGTGCGGGGCGGTGCTGCTGCCGTCCCACACCTCGCAGGTGAGCGTGTGGTCGTGCAGCAGCCTGACCCGCACCGGCGCGCGGCCGTGGCGCAGCGCGTTGGTGACCAGTTCGCTGAGGATCAGTTCCGTGGCGAATCCCAGGTCCCCCAGGCCCCACTCGTCGAGCTTGCCCGCCGCGGCGTTGCGTACGGCGCCGACGGCGCTCGGGTCGGGCGGCACGTCCCACTGCGCGACCCGGTCCGGGCCGAGGATCCGCGTCCGGGCGACGAGCAGCGCCACGTCGTCGGTCGGCCGGGCGGGCAGGAGGGCGTCGAGCACGGCCCGGCAGCTTTCGTACGGGTCCAGGCCGGGCCGGCTCAGCGCCGTGCGCAGCAGTTCCAGGCCCTCGGCGATGTCCCGGGACCGCTCCTCGACCAGCCCGTCCGTGTACAGCACGAGCTGGCTGCCCTCCGGCAGGTACAGCTCCGCGGTCTCGAAGGGCATGCCGCCCAGGCCCAGCGGGGGGCCGGTCGGCAGTTCCACGATCTGCGCCGTGCCGTCGGGAGTGACCATCAGGGGCGGCAGATGCCCCGCCCGCGCCATCGTGCAGCGCTGGGACACCGGGTCGTACACGGCGTACAGGCAGGTCGCGCCCAGGACGCCGACGTGCGTGCCGTCGCCGTCCCCGGCGTCGTCGTGGTCGATGCGCTGGACGAGGTCGTCGAGCCGGGCCAGCAGGTCGTCGGGGGGCAGGTCGAGGGAGGAGAAGTTGTGCACCGCCGTGCGCAGCCGCCCCATGGTGGCCGCGGCGTGCAGACCGTGCCCGACGACGTCTCCGACGACCAGCGCGACCCGGCTGCCGGGCAGCGGGATCACGTCGAACCAGTCCCCGCCCACCCCGGACTGCGCGGGCAGGTAGAAGTGCGCCACGTCCATGGCGCTCTGCTCGGGCAGGGCGCGCGGCAGCAGGCTGCGCTGGAGCGTTTCGGCGAGGGCGTGCTCACGGGTGTAGCGGCGGGCGTTGTCCATGCTGATCGCCGCGCGGGCGACGAGTTCCTCGGCCAGTGACAGGTCGTCCTCGTCGAAGGGCTCCGGTTTCTGCGACCGCCAGAAGTTCACCACCCCGAGCACGACGCCCCGGGCCATCAGCGGGGCCGCGATGAGCGAGTGGATCCCGTACTCGACGATGGCCCGGGCACGCGGCGGGTCCTGGGCCTGCCAGCCCGGCGCGTCGGCCAGAACGGGCACCAGCTCCGCCTGCCCGGTGCCGTAGCCGCGGGCCTGCGGGGTGGACGGCAGGAAGTCGATCAGCCGGCCCAGGGGGTAGAGGGGGTGGTCGGACCGGATGCCGGCGACCGCCGTGCGCCGCATGTCGACTCCCGGGCCGGGCTCGTCGCCGTCGAGCACCGGATCGGCGAGGTCGACGGTGACGAAGTCCGCGAACCGGGGGACGGCGACGGCGGCGAGCTCCTCGGCCGTGCGCTCCACGTCGAGGGTGGTGCCGATCCCGACCCCGGCGTCGTAGAGCAGCTTGAGCCGCCTGCGGGCGGTTTCCGCCCGGCTGGTCAGCAGCCGCATCTCGGTGGAGTCGCGGATGGTGACCGCGGTGCCCTCCGCCCGGCCCTGGGTGTGGGTGGGCCGCTGGTTGACCACGAGCAGCCGGTCCCCGGTCTCGAGCACCTCGTCGGTGGCCACCCGGCCGGACAGCAGCAGGTCCGCCATCCGGCGGTCCAGGCCCGGTACGTCGTCGATGCGGCGGCCCTCGGCTTCGTCCGGCAGCCCGAGGAGCCGTTTGGCCTCGTCGTTCGCCAGGAGCAGCCGGCCGTCACCGTCGGTGATCAGCACCCCTTCGCGGACGGAGTGGAGCACCGCGTCGTGGTGCTCGTACATGCGGGTCATCTCCTGCGTGCCGAGCCCGTGCGTCTGCCGGCGCAGCCGCCGGCTGATCAGGGCCGTGCCGCCGGTGGCCAGGGCCAGGCCGGTCGCGATGGCCAGCAGGATGACGGGGAGCTGGCGGTCGACGACACCGGTCACGTTCTCCACGGTCAGGCCGGCCGAGACCAGGGCGACGACCTTGCCGTCGGGCGCGGTGACCGGCACCACCGCCTGGATCTCCTTGCCGAGCGGCCCCTGCACGCTCTCGGTGTGCACCCGCCCGGCGAGCGAGGGCTCGATCGTGCCGACGAAGCGCTGTCCGATGCGCTCCGGCTGGGGGTGGCTGTAGCGGATGCCCTGGGTGTCCATCACCACGATGAAGTCCACCCCCGCGTCCTTGCGCGTCGCCTCGGCGAGGGGTTGCAGGACGGCGGCCGGGTCGGGCGCCTTCAGGGCCTCCTGCAGCCCCAAGGAGTGCGCGAAGGTCTGGGCGACGGCCACCGACCGGTTGCGTGCTTCCCGGTCGATGTCGTGTCGCGACTGGAGCACCAGAGCCAGCAGCGCACCGGCGGCGAGCAACACCACGATCGCCACCTGGAGGACGAACACCTGTCCGGCGACGCTTCTGGTTCGGTTGCCTAGGGGTGACCGCACCGACGTGCCCGGCACGGGTGGCGAGGAAGGGTCACGATCCCAGTTGTAGCACCTCGGGGCGTCCGGTACCCGTGAAGCGCACGGAGCGCGCCCGGACGATCACCTGACGGGTGCCCCCGCGGGGGTGGCGGAGGGGGTGGGGGCGGCCCCGGTCGGCTCGGGCTCCGGGGTGCAGGTGACCTCGTCGCGCGGCGTGTAGTGGGTCTTGAACTCCTCGCGCTTCACTTCCCGGCCGTCCTGGACGAAGACGCGGCCGACGGTGACGTCGAAGCCCTCGAGCGGGGTCTGCACCTCGCAGACGGGTCCGCTGCCGGTCCGCTTGCCGGGCTGCGTGACGTTGGTGCGAGGCCCCTTGGTCGCCCGTACCTCGTCGTACTTCTTCGTGCCGAGGAGGGTGATGGTCAGCGAGGTGTCGGTGGATTCGGCCTGGATGTACAGGGGGTGGCCGGAGTCGTTGATCCAGCGCAGGTCGAGGGTGCCCCACGCGACGGTGGCCTCCCGGCCCTCGGGGTAGCGCTCGATGTAGAACGAGTGGGCGCCGTGCTCGACGGGCTTCAGGCCCGCGAAGAAGACCGCGTTGTAGAGGGTGGTGGCGACCGCCGAGACGCCGCCGCCGGGAGATTTCACGTACTGGCCGTCGTTGATCATGATTCCGTCGACGAAGCCGTTCTCCGGGGTGCGCTCGCCGACCGTGCGGTTGAAGCTCCACTCCTCCCCCGGCATGACCACCGAGCCGTTGATGAGCTCCACGGCCCGGCCGATGTTCGTGGTGCGGTACGGGGCGGCCGGGAAGGCCACGGTGAAGGAGGAGACCTTCTCCTTGATGCCGAGCCGCCGCGCCTCGGCGCTCGTGAGGTCCGGCTGGACCGCCACGGTGGGGAGCTCGGCGCTGCGGGCCGCGCCCGAGCGGGTCAGCAGGGGCAGCACGGCCTTGCCGAGCGCTGCCTGGGTGACCTGCCGGCCCGCGCTGCCGGGGTCCCCGAGGACCACGCGGCCGTCCGCGCCGACGCCGAGCTCGGCGTCGCGGGGGATCTGGGTGGCCTCCTCGAGCGGGCGGGCCACGGCGGGGTCGGCGAGCAGGCCCTCCGAGTCGAGGGACGGCACGAGACGGCTCTCGCCGTCGGGGGCCATCTTCAGGTGCTCGCCGAGGACGGCGGGGCTGATGGGTATGCGCCGGCCGGCGACGGTGAGCGTGACGGGGCCCGACATCGCGGGCCGGGCGAACTGCCGCATGGCCCGTCCGGTCTCCTCGGCCCCGATGCGCGGCTGGGTGCGCTCGACGGGCAGCGTGACGGGGCCGGCGTCCGGCCGCAGGTAGGCGTCGCGGAGGGTGTCGAGGGCCCGGTCCTCGATCAGGGCGACGCCGGGACGGGGGGCGACGGCCTTGGCCGTGCCCTCCTCGAAGGCGATCGTCCCCTCGCGCACGGGCTGCGCGGTGGTGGCGCCGATGCGGTCGAGCGCGGCGCGGCCGGTCCCCTCGTCCACCCGGATCACGGGCTCGACGTCCCGGTCGCCGGGAGCGAGGAGATCGCCGATGACGGTGGCCGGTCCGTGGCTGGTGCGTACGGCGCGGTCGACGGTCGCCCCGGTGTCGAGGGACAGCCCGAGCGCGGCGGGGGCGATCCGCTCGACGCGGTCGCCGATCCTCAGCTCGAGCGGCGCCGCGGCGCCGGGCCCGAGCGCTGCGGCCAGCGTCCGCTGCGCTTCCGCCCGGCTCATGCCGCCGATGTCCACCCCGCGCACGCGCGTGCCCTGGGCGATGTCGCCGCCCGCCACGAGTCCGGTGACGTAGAGGCCGCCCAGGCCGAGTACGACGGCTCCGCCCGCCGCGGGCAGGGCGATGCGCCAGTTACCCGTCCAGCTGCCTGCGCGTCCCATGTCACTCCCGGCCGGTATACGACGATTCCGGGAAATAATGATTCACGGGAAATGCTCGATTGTGGGGCGGATGTAACTCTTGTCACGAAGCGGACATGGGTCAGCCCAGGCGGGTCGGGGAGGAGGCCGCGGGGGTCAGGAGGCGGGGGGCGCCGGAGCCGTCGGCGGGGGCGGTCCACAGGTCCGTGGTGTCGGGGGCGCCCTCGGCGGGGAGGGCGTAGACCAGGGTGCTGTCGTCGAGCCAGCCGGCCTGGTCGTCCACGCTGCGCTTCTCCGCGAGCGGGTGCTCGCGCAGGGTTCCCAGGTCCATGACGTGTTCGCGCCACAGCGAGGCGCCGGCCCGTACGCGCTTCTTGTACGCGATGCGGGTCTCGTCCGGGGACAGGGACGGGCACTCGACGTTCTGCGCGAGGGTGGTGACCGTACGCCCCGAGATCGAGCCCTTGACCAGGTGGGTCTGGCCGGCGGTGGCCAGGGTGGCGTAGAAGGTGTCGTCGTCCTTGGCGAAGGTGACGCCCCAGAAGTTCACGTCCGCGGCGCGGTACTCGCGGCCGTCCATGAGGACGGTGAACTCCTCCAGGTTGGCGTCGAGCCGCCAGTCCCGGGTGTCCAGGATCGCGGTGCGGGTGGAGAAGAACGCGGCGCCGTAGGACTCGCCGGAGACGAAGACCGTCCAGGCGGCGAACCGGCCGCTCGGGGAGACCCGGGCCCGGCTGGGCGTGCCCGCCAGGGGGAAGCTGCGCAGCGTGCGCAGGCCGGAGTCGACGATCAGGGCCTGGTTGTCCTGTGCGAGGGCGCCGGGCGTGGAGCGCAGGCAGACGCCGGTGCCCGCGGCGGCGTGGAAGCGCCGGCAGGTGAGGTCGGAGGCCGTGCGCGCGGCCTGCGGGGTCCCGGCCGGAACCGAGGCGAGGGCGCCGCGGTGCGGGCCCTGGGCGGCGTTGAGGAAGGCCAGCCGGTCCGGCTGGGTGAGGGTGAGGCTGCCCGCGGCGACGGTGGGGCCGCCCTGCCGCGGCTGGTCGGCGCGGGAGGCGGCGCGCAGGACGAGCCCGGCGGCGAGGGCGCCGAGGAGCAGCACGGCCGCGGTGAGTACGAGCAGGCGGCGCGACAGCGTCATCGGGTTCCTCGGGTTCCTCGGGTTCTGCGGGGGCGTCGGGGCGGGTCGGCCGGCGGGCGCAGCACGCGGGCGGCGACGGCCGCGCTGCACAGCAGGCCGGCCGCGGCGGCGGAGAGGGCGGGGCCGGTGCCCCAGAACGTCCAGGCCGCGCCGAAGGCCAGGGAGCAGCCGAAGCGGGCCAGGGCCTGGCCGGTGCCGACGATGGCCAGGCCGGTGGCCCGCAGCTCCCGGGGCACGGTGGCCGCGACGGCGGCGGGCAGCACGCCGTCGGTGGCGGCGTAGAACATGCCGTGCAGGGCGAGCACGAGGAAGGGCAGGGCGGGCCGGGCCGGGGCCCACAGCAGCAGTGCGTACGCGGTCAGGAGGAGGACGTGGCCGGTGAGGAACACGGTGCGCCGCCCGATGCGGTCGGCGAGGGCCCCGGCGGGTACGGCCAGCAGCAGGAACACGGCGGCGGTGCCCAGCGGCAGCAGCGGGAACCACTGGTCGGCGATGCCGGTGCGGCGTTGCAGCAGCAGGTAGACGAAGGCGTCGCTGACGGTGGTGAGGCCGAGCAGCGCGGCACAGCCGGCCAGGGCCCGCAGCCGGGGCAGCCGCAACAGGCCGAGGGCCTCGCGCACACCGGCGGAGGGAACGGCCGGATCCGCAGGGGCGGTGCGGGCGGCGGGGGTGCTCGGTACGAAGAGGATCAGGACGAGCACGCCCAGGGCGGCGACGCAGGCGCTGACCCCGAACACGGCGTCGTACCCGTCGACCGCCACGCTCAGGATGAGGAAGGCGGCCAGCGGGCCGAGCAGCGCCCCGGTGGTGTCCATGGCCCGGTGCACGCCGAAGGCGCGGCCCTGCGCCCCGGCGGGGGTGGACAGGGAGATCAGCGCGTCGCGCGGGGCGGTGCGCAGGCCCTTGCCGGTGCGCTCCAGCGCGAGGACCACGCCGACCGGGCCGAGGCTGTGGGCGAGCAGCAGCAGCGGCTTGCACAGGGCGGACAGGCCGTAGCCGATGCCGGCGATCAGTTTGTGGTTGCGGACCCGGTCGGCGAGGTGCCCGCCGGTCAGCTGGACCAGGGCGCTGACCCCGTTGTAGACGCCGTCGAGCGCGCCGAAGCCGAGCGGGCTGAGGCCGAGTCCGGCGACCAGGTACAGGGGCAGTACGGCGGTGACCATCTCGGAGGAGATGTCGGTGACCAGGCTGACCGTGCCCAGGGCGAGGACGGCGGAGGCCACCACCGGGGTCCGTCCGGGACCGCCGTCGGGCGCGCCCTGCGCCCCGGCGGGGGCGGAGCGGTCCGCGAGGTACATGCTCAGGAGCTCCTCGAACTCTCGTCCCGCAGCCAGGTGTCGAAGTCGCCGCTCCGGATGGCCCTGCGGGCCCCCCGGCGGGCGGCGAGGGCTGCCGCGACGAACACCACGACGCCGGGGAGCAGCCGCGGGTCCGACCAGAGCAGGGCACGCAGGTCGGCCGTGCCCGTGCGCGCCGTCGGGGCGGCGGCGGTGCCGGTGCGTAACGACTCCTGGAACCGCTCCAGTTCGGCCGAGGACGTCGCCGCCCGGATCCGACGCCTGATCAGGTCGGCCCAGGTGCGCGGCGGGTGGACCACGACCCGCGCGGCCTCGACCACGCGCCGCTCCCCCGGGCCGAAGGCGAGGGACGCGGCCAGGTCGTCGGCCATCAGCGGGGGCAGCGCGGCGATCCGCGCGTGTCCCGCCTCGGACACCGCGATGACCCCCCGGCCGAAGAGGCCCGCGCGGACGGCCGGCAGCCGCTGCCACACCCGGTAGTACGCCCGTACCGGCCAGGCGCAGCCGGTCAGCGGGATGTCGCGGCCCGGGGCGGCGGCCAGCAGGTCCGGGCTCCCGGCGAGCGCGCCGGCCAGGGCCCGCACGCCGGCGGCGCCGAGGACGACGTCGGCGTCCACGTACAGCCGCGGGAAGCCCTTCGCGTGCTCGTCCCCGACCCGCAGCGCCGTGTGCTTGGAGGGAGTCGGGATCTCCACCACCCGCACGCGCGGGCCGCGTTCCCCGGCCACCCGGGCGGTGTCGTCCGTGCAGCCGTTGCACACGACGACGATGTCGGTTCCGGTGGCCGGGGTGCCTGCCAGGAGGGCGTCGAGGAGGCGGCCGATGACCCGGCTCTCGTTGTGGGCCGGTATCACGATGCTGGTCACCCCGGAAGTATGCACGGTCGAACACCCACGCCAGGCGTTTGTCCCCAACTCTCCCCGGGCGCAGGCCCGGTGGACTAGATTGACGCTCGTTACGGGGCCGGCTGCCTGGGGGAACACGCAGCCTGCCCGTGGCCGGACCGGCGCGTGGGGAGCGCCGGGCGGCCGGGGGGCGGAGGCACGCGGATGTCGCGGAGCCTCCATCGGTTGTGGGGGGCCATCACCGTTGAGCAGGTTACGCACGGGGCGCGCGGGCTTCCCGCCTGCCGTCGACGGCACGCCCTTCCCTCGCACGGGTCCCGGCCACGAGTGGCCGACGCGCCGGCCGGCGCGTCGCGCGGAGCGAAGGAGAACGCCGTGAAGGACACTGCGCAGGACGCCGCCGCCGGCCCGGGGCCCGCGGAACCGTTGGGTGTCGCCGTGGTCGGCGCGGGCTACTGGGGCCCCAACCTCGTCCGCAACTTCCAGTCCGGTCCCGAGTTCCGGCTGCGCTGGCTCTGCGACCTGGACGTGGACCGGGCCCGGCGGGTGCTGGGCGGGTACTCCACGGTGCAGGCGACCTCGGACTACGCGGCGGTCCTCGCCGACCCGGCCGTCGAGGCGGTGGCCGTGGCCACGCCGGCCGGGACGCACCTGGACGTGGCACTGGCCGCCTTGCGCGCCGGCAAGCACGTCCTCGTCGAGAAGCCCCTAGCGGCCACGTACGAGGACGGGCTGAAGCTCGTACGGGAGGCGGAGGAACGCGGTCTCACGCTGATGTGCGACCACACGTACTGCTACACCCCGGCCGTGGGCCGCATCCGGGAGATGGTCCGCTCCGGCGAACTGGGCGACATCCAGTTCGTCGACTCGGTCCGGATCAACCTGGGGCTCGTCCAGAAGGACATCGACGTCCTGTGGGACCTGGCCCCGCACGACCTGTCGGTCCTCGACTTCATCCTCCCGGACCACGTCCAGCCGGTCGCCGTCGCCGCCCACGGGGCCGACCCGATCGGGACCGGCCAGTCCTGCGTCGCGTACCTGACGCTCCAGCTCAGCACCGGCGCCATCGCGCACGTCCACGTCAACTGGCTCTCGCCGGTGAAGGTGCGGACCACCATGGTCGGCGGCTCCAAGCGGACGCTGGTGTGGGACGACCTCAACCCCTCCCAGCGGGTGGCGGTGTTCGACCGCGGAGTGGACCTGACGGCCCCGCAGGAGATCGGCGCGGACGAGCGCCGGGACATGCTCGTCTCCTACCGGACCGGCGACATGGTCGCGCCCGCGCTCGGCGAGAAGGAGGCGCTGCGCAGCATGGTCGAGGAGTTCGCCGCCGCGATCCGCACGGGCCGTCCGGCGCTGACCGACGGCCGGGCCGGCCTGAAGGTGCTGGACATTCTCGAAGCGGCCTCGCGGAGCTTGGAGTTCCGCGGCGCGGTCGTCGGACTGCGCACCGGCCGCTGACCAGACGTCCGCAGACCCTTTCCACGCACGACCGTGACCGACTCAGTAGGGGCAGGGCGTTGAGCAGCGTACGAGGCAAGAGGATTCTGGTCACCGGCGGGGCGGGCACCATCGGCTCGCATCTGGTGGACCTGCTGGTGGACAACGGGGCACGCGAGGTCGTGGTGCTCGACAACTTCGTGCGGGGGCGGGCGGCGAACCTGGCCCGCGCCCTGCCGAGCGGCGTGGTGGAGGTCGTCGAGGGCGACATCCGGGACGCGGCCGCCGTCCGCAAGGCGACGGAGGGCGCCGACCTGGTGTTCCACCTCGCCGCCATCCGGATCACCCAGTGCGCGGAGGAACCGCGGCTGGCCAACGAGGTGATGGTGGACGGCACGTTCAACGTGCTGGAGGCGTCCGCCGCCGCCGGGGTGGGCAAGGTGGTGGCCTCCTCCTCGGCCTCCGTCTACGGGCTGGCCGAGGCCTTCCCGACCACCGAGCGCCACCACCCCTACAACAACGACACCTTCTACGGGGCTGCGAAGGCCTTCAATGAGGGCATGCTGCGCAGCTTCCACGCCATGTACGGGCTGGACTACGTCGCGCTGCGCTACTTCAACGTGTACGGGCCCCGGATGGACATCCACGGGCTGTACACCGAGGTGCTGATCCGCTGGATGGAGCGGATCGCCTCGGGCGAACCGCCGCTGATCCTCGGAGACGGCACCCAGACCATGGACTTCGTGGACGTGCGGGACATCGCGCGCGCCAATCTGCTGGCGGCGGAGTCGGACCTGACCGACGAGGTGTTCAACGTCGCGAGCGGGACCGAGACCAGCCTGCTCGAGCTCGCGCTCGGCCTGCTGGAGGCGATGGGCGCGGGCGCGGACCTGGTGCCGGAGCACGGCCCGGCCCGCGCCGTGAACGGGGTGACCCGCCGCCTCGCGGACACCTCGCAGGCCGCGCGGCGCCTGGGCTTCACGGCGGAGATCGATCTGCGCAGCGGGCTGCGGGACCTGGTCGCCTGGTGGCGGGCCGAGCGCGCCGCCGCCGGAGACACGGAGGCCGGCCGTTGAGCGCCGAGGCCCGGATCCCGGTCATGGTGCCGTGGCTGGGCGAGGAGGAGGCGCGGGCGGCCGCCGACGCGGTGCTGTCCGGCTGGGTCGCGCAGGGCCCCCGGGTCGCCGAGTTCGAGCGGGCCTTCGCCGAGCGGGTGGGCGCCGGGCACGGCATCGCGGTGAGCTCGTGCACCACCGCCCTGCACCTGGCCCTCGTGGCGCTGGAGCTGGGGCCGGGCGACGAGGTGGTCGTGCCCTCGCTGTCGTTCATCGCCACGGCCAACGCGGTGCGCTACGTTGGCGCGCGGCCGGTGTTCGCGGACGTCGAGGAGGCCACCGGCAACCTGACCCCGGCCACCGTGGACTCGGTCCGCACGCCCCGTACGAAGGCGGTGCTCGCCGTCCACCAGGCCGGGGTGCCCGCGGACGTGCACGCGCTGCGCGCGGCGTGCGCCGACTGGGACCTGGCGCTGGTGGAGGACGCGGCCTGCGGCATCGGCGCGACCGTGGGCGGCACGTCGGTCGGCCACGGCGCGCTGCTCGCCGCCTGGTCCTTCCACCCCCGCAAGGTGATCACCACCGGCGAGGGCGGCATGCTGACCACGGACGACGCCGAGTGGGCCGGGCGGCTGCGGCGGCTGCGCGAGCACGGGATGAACGTGTCCGCCGCGCAGCGCCACGCGAGCACCAAGCCCATCGTCGAGAGCTACCTGGAGGTCGGCTACAACTACCGGATGACCGACATCCAGGCCGCTGTCGGCCTGGTGCAGCTGGGCAAGCTGGACGCGATCGTGGCCCGGCGGCGGGAGCTGGCGGCCCGGTACGCGCAGCTGCTGCGCGCCGTCCCCGGCGTGCACCCGGTCCGGGACCCCGGCCACGGCGAGGGCAACTTCCAGTCGTACTGGGTGCTGTTGGCCGAGGGGTTCCCGGTCGGCCGGGACGAGCTGCTCGGCGTGCTCTCCGAGGCGGGCGTCTCGGCCCGGCGCGGGATCATGGCCTCGCACCTGGAGCCGGCGTACGCGGGGCACGGTGCGGCGCCGCTGCCGGTGACCGAGCGGATCAGCCGCGACTCGCTGATCCTGCCGCTGTTCCACACCATGACGGAGGATCAGCAGGACCGGGTGGTGGCGGTGCTCCGCGAGCAGGCCGGCGGATGAGCGGGCCCGGCACGGAGGACCTGCTGATCGTCGGTGCGGGCGGGTTCGCCCGGGAGACCGCCCAGGCGGTGCGGGACGTGGCCGCCGCGGACCGGGCGCAGGGCCGCGCCCCGCGGTGGCGGCTCGCCGGGCACCTCGACGACGACCCGGCCCTGCACGGCCGGGAGGTCGACGGGGCGGTCGTACTGGGCGGTTCGCAGCGCGTGCACGAGCTGGGGGACGCCCGGGTGGTGGTCTGCGTCGGCAGTCCGCGCGACTACGCCGTACGGGCCCGCCTGGTGCGGCGCCTGGGGCTCCCCGCGAGCCGCTACGCGACGGTGGTCCACCCCACGGCGGCGGTGTCGGGGTCCTCGGTGCTCGGCGCGGGCTCGGTGCTGCTCGCTCACTGTGTGCTGACCGCCGCCGTCCGGGTCGGGTGCCACGTGGCGGTGATGCCGCAGGTGGTCCTGACCCATGACGACACGGTCGGGGACTTCGCCACGCTCGCCTCGGGGGTGCGCCTGGGCGGCGGGGTGCGGGTGCGGCGGGGCGCCTATGTGGGTGCGGGGGCGCTGGTCCGGGAGTACGCCGAGGTCGGCGCCTGGTCGCTGACCGGTATCGGCAGCACCGTCCTGGCGGACGTCCCCGCCGGGGAGGTCTGGGCCGGTACCCCGGCCCGCCGCCTGCGCCGGGCGGCGGACGCGGCCCTCGCCGAACTGGCCCGCGACGCCGAGGCGCCGGACGGGCCTGCCGCGGACGCGCCGGTGCCCGCACGGGCATCGGCGCACAGCACGGAAGACGGCGCCGGCCGGTGGCCGGGGACACGGATGGGGAGCCCAGTCGCATGAACCAGATACCGCTCGTCGACCTGAAGGCGGCGCACGCCGAGGTCGCGGAGGAATTACGGGCCGGATTCGACCGGGTGCTGGCCGGCACCGGCTTCATCGGCGGTGAGGAGGTCCGCGCGTTCGAGCGCGAGTACGCGGAGTTCGCCGGGGTCGGGCACTGCGTGGGCGTCGCCAACGGCACCGACGCCCTGGAGCTGGCCCTGCGCGCGAGCGGGGTCGGCGTCGGCGACGAGGTGGTGCTGCCCGCCAACACGTTCATCGCCACCGCGGGCGCCGTCGCCCGGATCGGTGCGCGGCCGGTCCTGGTCGACTGCCTGCCCGACACGCTGCTGATGGACCCGCGGGCCGCGCTGGCCGCGGTCGGCAAGGCCACCCGCGCGGTGGTCCCGGTCCACCTGTACGGGCAGTGCGCCGCCACCGCGGAGCTGGCGGCGGAGCTGCCGGCGCGCGTCAGGGTCGTCGAGGACGCGGCGCAGAGCCAGGGCGCGACCCGGGACGGCCGCTCCCCCGGCAGCGGCGGGATCGCCGCGACGAGCTTCTACCCGGGCAAGAACCTGGGCGCGTACGGGGACGCGGGCGCGGTGGTGACCGACGACGAGGAGACGGCCGCACTGGTACGGGCGCTGGCCAACCACGGCGGCACCGCCAAGTACCGGCACGACGTGGCCGGGTTCAACAGCCGCATGGACGCTCTGCAGGCGGTGGTGCTGCGGGCGAAGCTGGCCCGGCTGGCCGGGGGGAACGCGGCCCGCCGGGCCGCCGCGGCCCGGTACGACGCGCTGCTGGGCGACCTGGTGGCCGCCGGACGCCTCACCCTGCCCGTGACGGCGCGGGGCAACGTCCACGTGTGGCACCTGTACGTCGTACGGGTCGCCGCGGGCGCGGACCGCGACGCCCTGATCGGCAAGCTCAACGCCGAGGGCATCGGCGCGGGCGTGCACTATCCGGCCCCGGTCCACCTCACCCCGGCCTTCTCCCACCTCGGCCACGGCCGCGGTGCCTTCCCGCACGCCGAGCTGGCCGCGGACCGGATGCTCTCCCTTCCGCTCTTCCCGCAGATCACCGCCGCCCAACAGCAGCGGGTCGTGGCCGCGCTCGCCGACGCCCTGCGCTGACGCCCCGTGCCGACGTAGATGAGGTCCAGATGAACAGACGGACGAGGCTGCTCCGGTACGGTCTCTTCACCGTGATCGCGGCCCTGATGGCCACGGTCCTCCCCCCGTCCGCGGTGGCCGGCGCGGCCGACCCCTGCGGCCCTGGCACCAACGCGATCGTGTGCGAGAACTCCAAGCCGGGCACGCCGATGTCCGAATGGTTCGCGCCCAGCGCGTACGGCGACATCAAGGGCTTCCCGGCCCAGATGAGCGTCCAGGCGGGCGACACCCTGCAGTTCAAGGTCCAGTCGCCGACGCCGTACCGCGTGTCGGTCTACCGGCTGGGCCACTACGGCGGCGACGGGGCCCGCCTGATGTCGACGGCGGCCCAGGCCGCTCAGACGTACCCGGCGAACTTCGCCCCGGGCGGCAATCCGCGCAGCTGCGCCACCAAGCCCGCCACCGGGCTGGTCGACTGCGGCAACTGGCCGGTCACGGCCGCCTGGAGCGTGCCGGCCGACGCCGTCTCCGGCCTGTACGTGGCCAACTTCGACCAGGCGGACGGCAACGGGGTCATGCCCTACCCGTTCGTGGTCCGCAACGACTCCAGCCGCTCCGACATCCTGGTGCAGACCAGTGACCAGACCTGGCAGGCGTACAACAACTACGGCGGCCAGGACCTCTACGACGGCGCGGGCCCGGCCCCGGACGGGCGGGCGTACGAGGTCAGCTACAACCGGCCCATGGACATCGGCGGGGACAACGGGATCTACGGGTCCGAGTTCCAGATGATCTCCTGGCTGGAACGCAACGGGTACGACGTGAGCTACATGTCGGGCATCGACATGTCGACCCGCGGCGCGGCCCAGCTGACGAACCACAAGGTGTTCCTGTCCTCCGGGCACGACGAGTACTGGACCCAGGACCAGTTCACGAACGCGCTGAACGCCCGCCGCGCCGGCGTCCACCAGACGTACTTCAGCGGCAACGAGGTCTTCTGGAAGACCCGCCTCGCCCCGAGCATCGACGGCACCTCCACCGCCGACCGGACGCTGGTCTGCTACAAGGAGACCAAGCTGTCCTTCCCCCAGCCGAACGGCATCCCCGATCCGAGCGGGATCTGGACGGGCACCTTCATGGACCCGGCGAGCGGCACCAACGGGCGGCCCTTCCAGCCCCAGAACCAGCTGACCGGCTCGATGTTCAGCGTGAACGGCTACCGCAGCGACGCGATCACCGTGCCGGGCTCCTTCGCCAAGCAGCGGCTGTGGCGGCACACCTCGGTCGCCGCCCTCACCCCTTCCCAGACGGCCACGTTCCCCAACGGCACGCTCGGCTACGAGTGGGACAGCGACGTGGAGAACGCCAGCCGGCCGGCCGGGCAGATCCAGATGTCCTCCACCACGGTGGACGTCAGCGACGGCAAACTCCTGCTCGACTACGGCAACACGTACGGCAACGGCACCGCGACGCACAGCCTGGTGGCGTTCCGGGACCAGACCTCGCGCGCCCTCGTCTTCGGCGCGGGCACGGTGCAGTGGTCCTGGGGCCTGACCAACATGCCCACCGGCAACCCGGACGACGCGGTGGTCACCGAGGACAAGCGGATGCAGCAGGCCACGGTGAACGTGTTCGCCGACATGGGCGTCCAGCCCAAGTCCCTGCAGGGCGACCTGGTCGCGGCGAGCGCCTCCACGGACACCGTGGGCCCGGCCGTCACCGTGACCAGCCCGGCGGCGAACGCCACGGTACCGGCGCTGCGGCCCGTGACGGTCACGGGAACGGCGGCCGACACCGGCGGCGGTGTCGTGGCCCGGGTGGAGGTGTCCACCGACGGCGGCACGACCTGGAAGGCGACCACGGGCCTGGGCTCCTGGACCTACACGTGGACCCCGACCGCCCCGGGCCCGGTGCAGATCAAGGTGCGGGCGGTGGACGACAGCGTCAACATCGGTGCCACCACCACCGTGCAGCTGACCGTCGGACCCCAACAGTGCCCGTGCACCGTGTGGCCGGCCGCGGCCGTGCCGGGCACCGTCAACGCCGGTGACGGCAGCGCCGTCGAACTCGGCGTGAAGATCCGCTCCTCGGTACCCGGATCCATCACCGGTGTCCGCTTCTACAAGTCCCCCGCCAACACGGGGACCCACACCGGCAGCCTGTGGAGCAGCTCCGGCCAGCGGCTGGCCACCGGCACCTTCACCAACGAGACGGCCTCGGGCTGGCAGCAGCTGAACTTCTCCAGCCCGGTGCCCGTCAAGCCGAACACCACCTACATAGCCTCCTACTTCGCGCCCCGCGGCGGCTATTCCTTCGACACCACCTTCGCCGCGGGCGACGCGGGGCTGGCTCCGCTGACCGCGCTGCGCAGCGGTACCGACGGCGGCAACGGCGTGTACCGCTACAGCGCCACGGGCGGATTCCCGTCCACCGCCGCCTCGGGCAGCAACTACTGGGTGGACGCGGTCCTGGACACCTCCACCGCGAGCACGACCCCGCCCGCCGTGAGCACCACCTCGCCGCAGTCCGCGGCGACCGGAACCCAGATCACGGCGGCGGTGACGGCCACCTTCAGCACCGCCGTCGACGCGGACTCGCTGGTGTTCACCGTGAAGGATTCCGGCGGCGCCACCGTCCCGGGCACCAAAGTCCTCGGCGCGTCGAACAGCGCGACCTTCACCCCGTCCTCGGAGCTGGCCCTGAACACCGTGTACACGGCGTCCGTCCAGGCGTCCGACCTGTGGGGCAACGCCATGACCGCGCCGGTCACGTGGAACTTCACGACCAGCGCGAGCCCTCCGACGGTGACCTGCCCCTGCACCCTGTGGAGCGGCAGCGCGACGCCGAGTACCGCCAACATGGGCGACGACACCAACTCGGTGGAGCTGGGCACCCGGTTCCAGTCGGCGGTCAACGGCTACGTCACGGGTGTCACCTTCTACAAGGGGCCCGGCAACACGGGCACGCACACCGGCAGCCTGTGGTCCGCCTCCGGCACCCTGCTGGCCACCGGCACCTTCGGCAGCGAGACCCTGTCGGGCTGGCAGCAGCTGCAGTTCGCCACTCCCGTGCCCATCACGGCCGGCACCTCGTACGTGGCCTCGTACCACGCGCCGAACGGCAACTACTCTGTGGACGGCGGCTACTTCACGGGCGCCCACCGCTCCTATCCGCTGGTGGCCCCGGCCGACGCGCCCGGGAGCGCCAACGGGCTCTACAAGTACGGGGCGTCCACGGCGTTCCCCTCGAACACCTTCGGCTCGGTGAACTACTGGGTCGGTCCCCTCTTCACCACCACCCTGCCGAACGGCGTCCAGTCGGACGGGTCCACGGAGGTGGCCGGCCCGTGAGCACCGTCAGCGTGGTGATCCCCTGCTACAAGTACGGCCACTTCCTGGCCGACTGCGTCAAGAGCGTCCTGGACGAACAGGAGGGCGTCGACGTCCGGGTGCTGATCATCGACGACGCCTCGCCCGACGACTCCGCGGCGGTCGCACGGGACCTGGCGGCCGGTGACCCGCGGATCGAGGTCCGGGTCCACGAGACCAACCGCGGCCACATCGCCACGTACAACGAGGGCCTGCTGGAGTGGGCCGACGGGGACTACGTCGCCCTGCTCTCGGCGGACGACCGGCTGGTCCCCGGGGCCCTGGTGCGGTCCGCGGCCCTCCTCGACGCGCATCCGGAGGCGGGCTTCGCCTACGGCCGGCCGCTGCGCTTCCAGCACGGCGGACCGCTGCCCGCGGCCCGTACCCTCGCCACCGGGTCGGTCGTCTACCCCGGCCGGTGGTGGCTGGAGCGGCGCTTCCGTGAGGGCACCGGGTGCATCACCTCGCCGGAGGTGGTCGTCCGGACCAGCCTCCAGCGCAAGGTCGGGGGCTACGATCCGCAGCTCCCGCACGCCGGGGACATCGAGATGTGGATGCGGCTCGCGGCGCACGCCGACGTGGGCTACGTCCGCGGCGCCGACCAGGCCTTCTACCGGGTCCACGGCGGCAACATGTCCACCACGGACTTCGGCGGACAGCTCGACGACCTGCGCCAGCGGCTCGTCGCCTTCGACTCGGTGCTGGACAAGTGCGCCGGGCTGCTCCCGGAGGCCGACCGGCTGTCGGTGGCGGCGCGCACCCGGCTGGCCCGGTACGCGCTGCGGCGCGCCTACCGCGCGTACGACCGGGGACGCACTGCGGTGGTACCGGTGGACGATCTGGTGGAGTTCGCCGCGCAGTGCCTGCCCGGCGGGTACGCGTCGCTGCCCGAGTACCGGGCGCTGGTCAGGCGCCGGCGCATCGGGGCGCGGGCCATGCCCTACCTCCAGCCGCTGGTGCTCTCGGCGGTCGCCGACCGGGGGCGCGAGTGGCTGTGGTGGCAGTCGTGGAAGCGCCGGGGGATCTGATGGGCCGTCCGTTCCGCTCAGTCGCCCGCCCGCCGCGCCCGGCGGGCGAGCAACTGGTCGGTCCACAGCGCCGCCGGCACTCCCGCGATCCCGGCCAGCAGGACCGATCCGGCCAGCCCCCGGCTCTTGGTTCCGGTCTGCGCCACGGCGTTCGGCGGCACCAGCAGGGTGACGCTCATCCGCGCCGCTTCGGGGATGCCCTGCTCCGTCTGCAGGTCCGCCAGGTGCTTCGTGTAGAGCTCGATGACCTTCCGTACGGCGGTGTCGGCCGCGGCCGGGCCGGACTGCTCGGCCTGGATCTGCAGGGAGGGGATCAGGTAGCGCGGGGTCACGCTCGTGCCGCTGTTGCGCGGGATCAGCCGGTGGGTGCCGGTGACTCCCGCGGCCCTGAGCTCGGCCTGCCCGGCGGGCGAGCCCAGCTGCTGCACCGCCGCGTAGGAGACGGCGGCGAGCGGCGGCTGCAGATTGGCGAGCTGGTTCGGCTGGCTGCCGGTCACCGGCGGCTTGAGCACCACGATCGCCGTGCTCAGGTACGTCACGGAGGGGCGGAGCACCTGGTAGGCGCCGGCGGCCGCGAGCACCATCGCGAGGAACAGGACGTACCAGCGCCGGCGCAGCGCGCGAACCATCTCACCAGGCGACACACGATTCCCTTCGTCGTGATCGATCCTTGCAGGGCACGGGTCGGCACGCCATCAAATCCCGTACCTCGTAGGGGCCGTCGGTGACCATCGGTGAGATACTCGCGGTGCTGCGGCGCCGCTGGTACGTGATGGCGCCGCTGACGCTGATCGGACTCCTGGCGGCCGTCCACCTGTACCGGTCGGTGCCCGTGGCGTACCAGTCGCAGAGTTCGGTGGCGCTGATCGATTCCAAGGCCGTGGCCGAACTGGCACCCGCCTTCGGCAATCCCATCGCCAACGCCGGCGGTTCCCTGGTCGTGACCGCGGACGTGCTGATCAGAACCCTGTCGGGGACGGATGCGGCGCGGGATCTGCACGGGCTCGGCGTCACGGACCCGTACACCGTCTCCTTCGCCGCGAACACCTCCGGCCCGATGCTCACGCTGACCGTCACGGGCACCGACCGGGAGAAGGTGCTCCGGGAGACCAACATCCTCACCGGCTTCGCGGGGGAGCAGCTGGGGGCGCTCCAGGCGGCGGCCAAGGTCGAGCCGGCGTACTTCGTGCAGACCACGCCCGTAGTGCTCCCGCAGACGCCGCGGCCCCAGCTCAAGAGCCGCTACCAGCAGGTGCTGGGCGTCATCATCCTCTGCACGACGGCCGGCTTCACGTTGTCCTTCGTGACCGAGAGCCTGGTGGCGGCCCTGCGCCGCAGGCGCGCGAACGGGTCGTCCGGTGTGCGCGCCCGGCGTGCGCACCGGCGGGCCCGGGGCCGGCCGCTGGACGCGGTCGCGCTGCTCAGCGGCTATCTGGCGCTGGCCTTCTTCATCCCCTCGAACCTGACGCTGCCGGGGATGGGCGGGGTGGGCACCCCGGCCAACGTGTTCGCGCTGCTGGGCCTGTTCTGGTACCTGGCGGCCTGGATCACCGGCCGCATCCGGCCGGCCCCGGGCACCCGGCTGCCCCGGGTCGTGATGTGCCTGCTGGCCGTGTCGGTGCTGGCCTCGTACCTCGCGAACGCGACGCGCGGCAGTTCGCAGAAGGAGGTCCTCGCGGCGGACCGCGGCCTGATCGGGCTGCTCGTGTGGGTGTCCCTGGTGGTGCTGGTCTCGGCGGGGATCCAGGACCGGGCGCGCCTGGACGTACTGCTGCGCCGGGCCGTCGTGATGGGGGCGGTGGTGGCCGCTATCGGCTACTACGACTTCTTCACCGCGACCAACATCGCCGACCGGATCAGCATCCCGGGGCTCAAGTCGGCCGCCGCCCAGATCACCACCCTGGACCGCGGCTCCTTCACCCGGCCGCGCTCCACCACGGCGCAGCCCCTGGAGTTCGGCGGGATGCTCGCCATCCTGCTGCCCTTCGCCGTGCAGCAGGCCTTCGATCCGGTACGGCGGCACCTCAGCGCGTGGCGCCGCTGGGGGCCGGTGGTGCTGATGGGGGGCGCCCTGCCGCTCACGGTGTCGCGGACCTCCATCATCGGGGCGCTCATCGTGATCCTGGTGATGGTGCCGCGCTGGAAGCCGCAGCGCAGGTGGGCCGCGATCGGTCTGCTGCTGGTCTCGGTGGCCTGCTTCAAGGTGATCGTCCCCGGGCTGATCGGCACCATCACCACGCTGTTCGGGTCCTTCCTGGCGAACTCCGACAGCAGCACCCAGGCGCGCACCGTCAAGTACGGCGCGATCGTCCCCTACGTCGGCGAACGTCCCTTCTTCGGGCGCGGCTTCGGCACCTTCCTGCCCGAGCTGTTCTTCTTCACCGACAACCAGTACATGCTGACGCTGGCCGAGATGGGCTTCCTGGGGCTCATCGCGCTCCTGGTCCTCCTCTTCACCGGCATCCACCAGGGCGGTGCCATCCGCAGGCTGGCCCGTACCGAGTCCGACCGTGAGCTCGGACAGGCCTTCTTCGCCTCGGCCCTCGTCTCCCTGGTCATCAGCGCCACCTTCGACGCACTCAGCTTCCCGATGTTCGCCGGGATGTTCTTCCTGACGATCGCCGCCGGAGGCAGCTACCTCGGCTTCATCCGGCGCGCGGCGCCGAAGCCCCGACCCGTGGAGTTCCCATGTCTTCCCGCCGACCGGCCTCCCCTCGGCCCCTCCCCGGCTCCGGCCCGGTAGCCGTTCTCGTCGTGACCTGGAACAGCGCCGGGGTGCTCGCGGAGTTCCTCGCCTCGCTGCCGGAGGGCATGGCCGGGCTGGACTGGCGCCTGGTCGTCGCCGACAACGACTCGGCCGACGGCACCGTGGACCTGGTCCGCTCGCTGGCCCCGGACGCGACGGTCGTCCAGACCGGCCGCAACGCCGGCTACGCGGCCGGGGTGAACGCCGCCCTCGGGGCCGCCGCCGGGTGGGAGGGCGGTTTCCGTGCGGCCCTGGTCTGCAATCCGGACGTACGGATGCGGCCCGGCTGCGCCAAGGTGCTCGTGGACGGGCTCGGCGCCCCGCCGGCCCGCGGCGGCCGGATCGGGATCAGCGTCCCGCTGCTGTACGAGGAGGACGGGCGCACCCTCGTACGCTCCCTCCGCCGGGAGCCGAGCGTGACCCGCGCCCTCGGCGAGGCCGTCATCGGCAACCGCCGGGCCGGGCGCTTCCCCCGCCTGAGCGAACTGGTCACCGACCCCGCCGCGTACGAGCGGCCCACGTACGCGGACTGGGCGACCGGAGCCCTGATGGCCCTGTCCGCGGACTGCCTGGCCGCCTGCGGCCCCTGGGACGAGTCCTTCTTCCTCTACTCCGAGGAGACCGAATACTGCCTGCGTGCGCGGGACCGGGGTTACCGCACCCGGCTCGAGCCGGCCGCCGAAGCCGTGCACCTGGGCGGCGACTCCCGGATCTCGCCCCGGCTCTGGACCCTGCTCACCCTCAACCGCGTCCGCCTGTACCGCCGTCGGCACGGCGCCCTCGCCACGGCCGCGTTCCGCGCCGCCGTCCTGCTCCGGGAGGCCTCGCGAGCCGCGCTCGGCCGCCCGGCCAGCCGCGCGGCCGCGGCCGCACTCGCCCGGCCGGGCGCCCTGCGCACTACGCCGGGGCCCTGACCGCCGCCTGACCGTCGCTGCGCGGGCGGCAGACCATGGCGACGAAGTCGTGCCCGACATCCGGGAGCGCCGCGTCCTCCGCGGCAAAGCACCGCTCCAGCAGCGCCAGCGTCTCCGGCTCCTGGTCACGGAAGTGGTGCGCGATCCCCGAGAACGCGATGTGCAGCACCGTGCCCCCGTACGGCCGTTCCTCGACGACCTCGAAATGGCGCCGCAGGCCCGGCAGCAGCGCCGCCGCGTCGACCGCCTCCGAGGGGTCGTCCAACACCATCGACAGCCTGCTGGGCCGTACGACGCGGCGCTTGATCCGGCCGTCGGCCAGGCGCCGCCGCTCCTCGGGAAGCTGGGCCAGCAGCGCGTTCGCCGCCTCCAGCTGGCCGTCGGTCCACTGGAAGCGGGTGGGACCGACGAACTCGTCGACCACGAACGTCCCGCCGGGCTCGATCAGTTGCGACAGCCGTGGCAGGGTCTCGTCGAGGTCGTCGAAATGGTGCAGCGACTGCAGGCCCAGCAGCACGTCGAAGCGCTCCCCGTCGCCGGCCATCCGGTTGACGTCGGAGACCCGGAAGCGCAGGACACCGGCGAGGCCGTGCTCGGCGGCGGCGCGGGTGGCGAAGTCGATCCGCTGCTGCGCCACGTCCACGCCCTCCAGGAGGCCGAACGCACCGGTCTTCGCCCAGAGCAGTTCGTTTCCGCCGGTGCCGCACCCCAGCGAAAGGCCGCGCAGATCGGTGCGCGGCGCGAAGTGCTTCGCGGCCACGTACTGGGGATAGGAGGTGTCCGCGTCCCCGGTCATCAGCAGGTTCCACCGCTTGACGACCCCCGGTATCGCCCACCACTCGGTCAGCGACGGGTCGACCCGGGACCAGTGCTGGACCACCCGTGCGCCGCCGCGCACCCGCAGCTTGGCCAGCACCGGGTCCAGTTCCAGCCGTCGCACCTTGCGCAGCAGCCGGTCCGCGTCATGTCTGTTGATCAGGTTGTTCAGCATGCGAGCTCCGTTCGTACGGCTGTCAGCGACTTGGTGACACCGAGCACCCGCTCGCTGAGGAGCACCGATCCGGGGAACAGGTAGCGCATTTCGGCGCCGGTCAGCAGCTCGATGTTGACCACGGCGTTCATCGCCGACTCCGGGCTGTCGGGACGGCTGTGGACGAGCGGCCAGTGCCGTACCAGGCGGGTCCTGGCGGCCAGCGGCAGGAACTGGAAGCCGGGCGCCACGAAGTGCGGCTCGACCGGGAAGTAGCGGTACGGCGTCTGGATCCAGTGCAGCGGCGCCAGTGACTCGACAGCGGCGACGAACCGCCGGCGCTGGCTGTGGCCCCCCACGTGCTCGATGGTCGAGTTGGAGAACACCAGGTCGTAGCCGCCGTGGCTGCTCAGTGCGGCGGCGACCGCCGGGTCGGTGACGTCAGCGACCTCGGCAGTGATCCAGTCGGGCAGTTCGGCGGGATGTTCCTCCAGATTGATCAGGTGGACGTGCTTGGCGCGCAGCGGTGCACGCAGCCACATCTCGGCCGTCCCGCCCAGGTCCACGACGCTCATGCTCTCGATGCCGGGGAAGCAGCGGTGGAACCGCTCCCAGCGGGCGGTGCGCAGTCGTTCGCCCAGCGAGCCGGGTGCGTCGACGAATCTGTTTCTGAGGGCGCGGGATCGGGGCACGGGATCAACCACCTGTGGTCGGAGCGGAAAAGGGGCGAGCCTCAGCGGGGCTGTTGCCATTGCGTGTAGAAGCTGTCCGGGTTCATGAGGTATCGGACGGTGGGGTGGGGGACATGGAGGACCCGGTGCCGACGGCCGTAGCGGCGGATCAGCTCCCAGTCCTCGCGGGGCAGCACCTGCGGTGTCCGGCGCAGCCGGCTGAAGTGCAGGGAGCGATTGCGGCGGGCGACAAAGGCATTGGTGTCCAGGAAGGCCTCGCGGGCGGCGCGGCGGCGGTCGTACGGCACCGACAGGACGTCCTTCTCGGTGCCGTCGGGCAGGACGCGGCGCAGCGCCGTGTAGACGCCGTCGGGCCCTCCGGGGCTGTCCAGGACGGCCAACGCCCGTTCCAGATGGTCGGGTTCCCACAGGTTGTCGTCGTCCAGGAAGGCCACGTACGGCGAGCGCGTGAGGCGGATGCCCACGTTGCGCACGACGCCCGCCACGCCGGTGTTGCGTGCCAGCGAGACCGCGAACAGCCTCGGGTCGTCCGGGAGTTCCGGCAGTCCGGCGCCGTCGTCGACCACGATGACGACCTGGTCGCGAACGGTCTGGTCCAGGGCCGAGCGCACCGCGGCACGCAGCGCCTCGGGGCGCCGGTGGGTCGCTATCACCGTGGCGACCAGCGCCGAGGGCGGCGACGGCAGGGCGGCGGCCAGCCGTCGCGTCTCGGCGTCCTCGATCCGGCGCAGCCGCACCGCGGTGGGGGCCAGCAGGACCTTGTTCCTGGCCTCGAAGAGCACCAGCCAGCCGAACAACGCCTTGAGCAGTGTCCAGGGCACCCGCGCGACACGGCGCGTCCCGGCGCCGCTCACGAGGCCGGCTCGGGCTGGATCGGGCGGCCGTCGGACATCCGGTTGTTCCGCCACACGTTTCCGGCGCCGCTGTGGTTCCAGTGGGCGACCACGCCGTAGCCGCCGGAGGAGGGGTGGTACTGCGTCGAGAAGACGTTGTCGGTGACCTTGATCTCGGTGGCGCCGGTGCTACCGCCGTAGAGGGCGTACGCGCCGCCGGCGATCCAGTTGTTGTCGACGGTGACGTTGCGGACCACCCCGTTGTCCGCGAACAGGCCGATGCTCCCCGAGGCGCCCTGCTGGACGCTGGTCGCGTTGAGCAGGGTGTTGTGGCGGATGATCAGGTGGCCGGTGTTGCCCCCGCCGCTGATCACCGCGTTGGTGTGCTGCCACTCGCCGCCGAGGTTGACGAACGGAACGATGTCGTGCACGTAGTTGTCGTGCAGATCGCCCTGTCCCATGGACAGGGCGTCGCCGAACACCGAGACGTCGCACCAGCCGACCTCGATGGAACTGCCTCCCATGTTCGACACCGCGTAGTCCACGCCGCCGTTGTCCGGCCCCTTGCCGGGCACGGCCGTGATGGTGGAGTGCAGGACCCGCAGGCCGCTGAAGCCGGGGCGCAGGTTGATGCCCCACCAGTTGTCGGAGGTGATCTTGGTGTCGATGACGGTGACGTCGTTCGCGTAGATGTCGAGCGAGCCGGTGATGTCCCACCCCCGGATGACGAGCCCGTCGGTACGGACGGCCATGTACCCGGTCTCGTGGGGCGTGAGGGCGATCCGCGGACCGGTGGTGCCGGCGTCGGGGAACCCGCAGTCGCGGGGAGAGGCGCACGCGGTCTCGGCCGCGGGGGCGCCGGACGCACTGCCGGCCGCGGTCGGCGGACCGGTGCCCGGTGACGCCGAGGACCCGCTCGCAGGGCAGGTCGGCGCGTCATCCGGACAGTCCGACGATACGGACCGGTCCGGTCCCGAGCAGGCCGCGCCCAGGACCGCCAGGAGGACGGCGAGCAGCAGTGCCGCGAGCGGGTTCCGGCTGATGCGCCGTGGCATCGGGTTCACCTCGTGTCCTGTGGGGTGGGCCGCACCGGTGCGGAGGACCGCTGCCGGCCGCGGTGGGGCCGGTCGCCGCGGCCGGCGCCGCGCAGGAAGCCGCGGCTGGGCAGGACGCACAGCGTGTAGCCGGCCAGGGCGATCGCGCTGATGGCGAGGAGCGCGAGCGGGCCGTCGCCCAGCCGGCGCTGCAGGCCGAGGATGATCGCGGCCATCACGGCCCCGCCGAGGAAGGGCCACGCGCAGGCCCTGGCGACCCGGCCGACACCGATGCCTCCACGGCTGAGCGCGTACAGGAACACGGGCACCACCATGCCGCCGGCGACCACGACATGGGCCTGCGAGACCCCGACGATTCCGTTCAGGCGGGCGCCGACGAGGAGCACCGGGATCAGGGCTGCCAGCCACAGCCCCTGCACCAGGAAGAGCGACCGGCGCTGTCCGATCGCGACGAGGCAGTCGTAGGCGAGTTCGCTGCCGATGCGGATCAGGCCGAGGGCCATCAGCCAGGGCAGTGCCGCGGCGGCGGGAGCCCACTGGCTTCCGTAGATCAGCTGGACGGCCGGCCCGGCGAGGGCGGCCAGCAGGACGCACAGCGGGACGGTGGCGGTGATCACCACGCCCAGGGCTCGGCTGAAACCCTCGGCCAGCGCCTGTGGTGAGTCGGCCAGGCGGGAGAAGCCGGCGAAGGAGACCCTGCGGGCGGCCTCGGAGATGATCCGTACGGGCCAGCCGGAGATGTTGAAGGCGAGCACGTAGAAGCCCAGCGTCGCACTGCCCAGCGTCGCGCCCACCACCATGGTGTCGACGTTGACCACCGCGAGGGCCAGCATGCTCGCGCCCGCCAGCGGAAGCCCGAACCTGAGCAGCGCCCGGGCCTGTTCGGGGTCCCAGCCGAATTTCAGGGTGCCCGGCGCCGCCAGCCCGCAGCCGATCAGCGTCACGACGTTCCCCGCCACGGCCCCCCAGGCGAAGCTCATCGCGCCCCATCCCTCGAAGGCCAGCAGCAGCGTCACCGAGGTGCTGAGCACGAAGTTGAGCGCGTCGATGATCATCCTTTTGCCCTGGGCGAACTCACGGGTGAGGAAGCCGCCGGGCACCTGTGCCACCCCGTCGATCACCACGCACAGGCACATCACCCGCAGGACCCCCGCGGCGTCCGGCGAGCCGAGCAGACCCGCCACCGTCGGTGCCGCCGCGAACAGCGCCGCGTACAGCAGGCCGCTGGAGAGGGCGCTGAGGGTCAGCACGGTCGGCGCGAACCGGCGTGCGTCCCCCTCCCAGCGCACGATGGCCAGGCCCACGCCCAGCTCGTTCGCGGAGAGCAGGACCAGCAGCACGGTCTGGGCGATGCCGTACACGCCCCATTCCGCGGGGCCCAGGGCGAAGCGCGCCAGCACGATGCCGGTCGCGAAGTTGCCCAGGCGCATGACAACGGTATTGATCAGGCTCCACCGGGCCGCCGAACGGACCGTCCGGCCGAGGGTGGAGGAGTCGGGGAGTGCGGGCGCGGGAGGAGCGGGGGCCTTGCCCGTCTCACCGGGCTCACTGTCCGGTGCGCGGGCGGTGTCCACGGGTCGACTCCTCGTCGAGCGGCTCGGCGGCGGACGGCACCGCCGTGACGGGCTGTGGCGCCTCGGGCTCTGCGGCGGCCGGCCCGTCCTCGGCGGACCGCGCCCATGTGGGCGGCCGCCGGATGGCGAGCGTCCTTTCCACGGCCGACTCCCCGGTCGGGGGGAGGGGGGCGGTCGTCCCCTCCTCCGGCTCGGAGCCCTGGGCCTCCGGCTCCGGCTCGGGCTTGCGCTCGGCCTCGGGCTCGGGCTCGCGCTTGTGCGACCTCTTGCGCGCCTCCGCGTAAAAGGCGGCGACCATGCTGAGCACCAGGCCCAGGCCCCCGGCCATGACGAGGTACTGCAGCCTGGTCTTGGTCTCGGCCACCGGCTTCTGCGGCGGCACGATCGTCGCCATGCGGATCATGGCGTCCGGGGCGACCTGCTGCTTCGCCTGGAACTCGGTCAGCCGCTTCTCCGCGTAGGCGGTGAGCCTCCGGTCCGACTCCAGGAGGCGGTCCGGGTCGCTCCCGGTGACGATGAGCCACATGAAGGGGCCCAGCGCATTGTCGGCGATCTTCGCCTCGGGGGTTCCGGTGACGCCCAGCTCCTTGAGATCGGCCAACGAGTCGTCGGAGTTGAGGTTGCGGGCCAGGCCGTCGGCCATTCCGGTGAGCGAGGTCTGGGTGCTCAGGAAGGGGTTGCCGTCGAAGGCCACCGTGGCCTTCTCGGAGTTCAGGAGCGTCACCGTGCTCTGCGACCGGTACTGCACCGGAACCAGCAGGTACACGGCGGCGGTGAGCGCCGCCGTGATCGCCAGTCCGGGCAGCAGCACGTACCAGCGCCTGCGCATGACTCGCCAGATCTCGGCGAGGTCCATGGTCTTCCCCTTCGTGTGGCTACGGTTGCCGCTGGACGAGATCGGTCGGTCTGAGCCGGGTCCGCGCGGCCCCGCCGTCCAGCAGGACACCGGCGACGCGGTCTCCCGCGCGCCCGTCCCACAGCTCGGGGCAGCGGGGTGCGGGCGGATCGTCGAGCACCCGGTGCGCGGTGGCCACGATGCGCGCCGGATCGGTGCCGGCCAGCACGTTGGTGCCCTCCTCGACCGTGATGGGGCGCTCGGTGTTGTCCCGGAGGGTCACGCAGGGCACGCCCAGGGCGGTGGTCTCCTCCTGGATGCCGCCGGAGTCGGTGAGCACCAGGCGGGCGGAGTCCTGGAGGGCGATGAAGTCGAGGTACCCGGCGGCCGGCACCAGGCGGATGCCGTCGGGTACGCCCGCTTCGGCGAGCCGTTCGGCGGCCCGCGGGTGCACGGGCAGCAGCAGCGGACAGCGGCCGGCGATCTCGCCCAGGGCCTTCAGCAGGCCGCGCAGGGCGCCGGGGTCGTCCACGTTGGCCGGGCGGTGCAGGGTGACCAGGCCGTAGCCGCCCCGGATGAGCCCGTACCGGTCCAGGACGTCGGAGCGCCGGGCCCGGTCCAGGTTGGCGAGCAGCGTGTCGATCATGACGTTGCCGACGACGTGGATCTGGTCCTCCCGGTAGCCCTCCGCCCGCAGGTTCGCGGCGGCGTCGGGCGAGGGGGCCAGCAGGTAGTCGCTGACGCGGTCGGTGGCGACCCGGTTGACCTCCTCCGGCATGCCCCAGTCGCGGCTGCGCAGTCCGGCCTCCACGTGGGCCAGCAGCGGGCCGGCCTTCGCGGTCACCAGGGCGCAGGCGAGGGTGGAGTTGATGTCGCCGACCACCACGACGGCGTCCGGGGCCTCTTCCGCGAGCAGCGGTTCGAAGGCCGTCATGACCCGGCCGGTCTGCTGGGCGTGGGTGCCGGATCCGGCACCCAGGTACCGGTCGGGGGCGCGGATGCCGAGGTCGCGGAAGAACACCTCGTTCATCGACTCGTCGTAGTGCTGGCCGGTGTGGACGAGGACCACCTCGGCGCCGCGGCGCTCCAGTGCGTCCATCACCGGTTTGATCTTCATGTAGTTGGGCCGCGCTCCGGCGACGCACACGATCTTCGCCACGCTCATGGTTCAGAGCACCTCCACCGTCGGTCCGGACAGCCGGTTGCGGCAGTCGAGGACGAAGGAGGCGTGCTCGATGACCATCGCGTAGTCGAAGGAGTCGTGGTCGGTGAGCAGGACGACCACGTCGGCGGCCGCGAGTTCCTTGCGGGTGGGCTCGACCCGGACGAGCCGGGCGTCGACCTTGACGTCCTCGACCACGTGGGGGTCGGCCGCGCGCACCTTGGCCCCCATGTCGAGGAGCAGTTGCGAGACGCGCACCGCGGGCGATTCCCGTGCGTCGCCGGTGTTCTTCTTGTACGCGAGCCCGAGCAGCAGGACCCGGGAGCCGTTGACGGAGCGGCGCTTGGAGTTGAGCGCGTCGATGACACGGCGGGTCACGTACTCGGGCATGTGGCTGTTGATGTCGTTGGCGAGCTCGACGAAGCGGAAGCTCTGGCCGAGCTCGCGCTGTACCCGCCAGGACAGGTACGAGGGGTCGATCGGCAGGCAGTGGCCGCCGACGCCCGGGCCGGGGGTGAACTTCATGAAGCCGAACGGCTTGCTGGACGCCGCTTCGATGGCCTGCCACACGTCGATGTCGAGGTGGCGGGCGAACATCGCTATCTCGTTGACCAGCGCGATGTTCACGTGCCGGAAGGTGTTCTCCAGCAGCTTGGCCAGCTCGGCCTCCTTGGGCGAGCGCACCGGCACGGTGGTGTCGACGAGGTCCCCGTAGAAGGACTCGACGGCCTTCAGCGAGCGGGCGTCGACACCGGAGACCACCTTGGGCGTCTGCTGGAAGCCCCAGACCGCGTTTCCGGGGTCTATGCGCTCCGGGCTGTAGCCGAGGTGGAAGTCGGCTCCGGCGGTCAGCCCGGAGCCGTCCTCCAGGATCGGGGCGAAGAGCTCCTCGGTGGTGCCCGGGTAGGTGGTCGACTCCAGCACCACGGTCGCGCCGGGGCGCAGGTACCGGGCCAGGGTGCGCGCCGACTCCTCTATGTAGCGGAGGTCGGGGGCTCCATCGTGTAACGGCGTCGGGACGGTGACGACGGCCACGTCGAAGCCGCCGCAGTCCCGGGCCAGTTCGGTGGGGCGGTAGGTGCCGAGCTCGAGCGCCCGGTTCAGCCGCTGCGAACTGACGTCCTCCACGTACGACTCTCCGGCGGCGAGGCTCTTCACCCGCCGCGCGTCCACGTCGTACCCGATCACCTGGTGCCCGACCTCGGCGGCCCGGACGGCCAGCGGCAGACCGACGTATCCCTGTCCCACGACGACGACGCGCATCAGTGACTCCTGTTCGCGGAACCGGCAGACGGTGTGCGGCGGATGAGCTCGCGGACCGTCATGAGGAGGAAGGCGGTGTTGGTGGTGAGGTAGCGCTTGCCGAGGCGGCGCGGCTCCTGGAGGGCGCGGTAGCACCACTCGAGTCCCATCCGCTGCCAGACGACGGGCGCCCGTTTGGTGATTCCGGCGAGGATGTCGAAGGAGCCGCCGACGCCGTGCACCACGTGGGCGCCGGTGCGGTCGCCGTAACCGGCGGTGAAGATCTCCTTCTTGGGGGAGGTCATGCCGAGGAACAGCAGCTGGGCGCGGCTGTCCGCGATGGCGTCGGCGATCGCCTCCTGCTCGGAGTCCGCGAAATATCCGTTGCGGCTGCCGGCCACCCGCAGTTTCGGGAACCGCTCGGAGATCTGGTGGAGCATCATCTCCAGGACCTGCTGCTTGGCGCCGAGCAGGTAGACGGAGATGTCCGCGGCCTCTGCGGCGGCGAGCAGGCGCATGAACAGGTCTATGCCCGCGACCCGTTCGGGCAGCCGGACGCCCAGGACGCGCCCGGCCCAGACCACCGCCTGGCCGTCGGCCAGGACCAGGTCGCAATCGGCCACCGCCCGGGCGAGGCGGGGGTCGCGCCGCATGTTGACCAGCTTGGCGGCGTTGACCATGCCGATCTCGATCCGCTCGCCCCGGCGTACCGCGTCGAGGCAGCGCCGGACGGTCTCGTCCATGGTCAGGGGGTCGAGTCCGACCCCGAAGAGGGACTGTCTCCGGCTCATCTCTGCGGCCCCCCGAGCCAGGCGAACAGCATCCAGCCGAACTCGTACGGGCGGCACTCGCGGTCGACCGCGACGGGGCGGAAGAGCCGGTCGAGGGGTGCGAGCCGGGCCTGCGGGGCCACCCGGGTGGTGAGTCCGCGGGCGGCGCGGACGGCCTTCTTCGGGTCGCCGCGGTGGACCTTGCGCCAGGTGACGCCGAGTTCCTCGCGGATGAGGGGCTCCCGCGGGGCTCCCGAGGGTCCGGTGAGTTCGGGGGCCTCGGTCATCCAGCGCAGCCCGCGGCGGATCTCCGTACCGAAGTCGGTGCCGCCCGCCTCGGCGAGGTCGAACAGGGCGGTCGGGGCCATCGCGTGCTGGTGGACGCTGTAGACGGGGTAGCCCTCGACGAGGGTGCCGTGGCGGGCGTCGTAGTGCCACCACCACTGTCCGCCGTCCCCTTGCAGCGCGCAGATGCGGGCGGCGCAGGCGTCGGCGGCCGCGAGGGCCTGCGGGTCGTCGCCGCTCGCGTGCAGCCGGGCCAGTGCCTGGAGCGGATAGGTCTGGTCGGCGAAGCAGGCCACGTGGGACCGGTATCCGGGCAGCAGCCCCGGCCCGGTGGCGTGCGGGAACAGCGGGCTGCCGGCCATCCTGGCGGCGAGCAGCCGGTCGCGGGCCGCCGCGAGGCGGTACTCCACGTCCACCGTGTCGCGCGCGGCGGTGAGGGCGGAGAGCACCCAGGCCGCCTCGACCGTGTACTGCGGCTGCCCGGGCAGGTCCAGCGCGGCCACCCGGTCGAGGGCGTCGGCCAGCTTGGGGTGGCCGGTTTCGGCGGCGGCCCAGGCGATGAGCGCCGCGTCGCCGAGGTTCGTCACCGCGGGCAGCCGTTCCACCAGCAGTCCGGTGAACTCTCCGGCGGTGCGCCCGCCGAACAGCGGGCGCTGCCGGTCCTCGGGCAGGAACCGGGCTCCGAGTGCGGTGATGGCCGCGTACCGGGTGCTGGTCCCCCGCTGCTCGAGGCGGCGGACGCCGTCGGGTGAGGCCTTGCCCACCCGGGTGAACACGAAGGTCTCGGCGCCCGGCAGGTACATGCCGGGCAGGCCCGCCTCGGCCAGGGCGAGCAGCCGTTCGGCGAGGGCGTGCAGCGGCAGGTCCTCGCGGGCCAGTGCTCCTAATCGTGTGGTGGTCATCGGGTCCCCACCCCGACTCCCCGGGTGCTGCGCGCACCCCGTATGTCCGAGCTGTACGGCTCCAACACACCTACCCCCTCTGATCACTCCTCGGACGGACCTGGCGGTCGTCATTCCGCGGAGGGGGATTGCGTGTGACAACGCCCGTGCCGACGACGCCCGTTGCGCCATGGCACGAGCCGTCCGACGGACGCCGACTGGACCCCCCAGCGATGCCTCGGACCGGAGCGCGCGCGTACGGCGGCAGGGTGTGCGGGCGCGTGGAATCCGCGCCGCGCGGCTCTGCCCGCGGTGCCCTCGTCGTGTACAACCCCCCACTGAGACAGGCCTGTTGCCTGCTCAGATCCCTTGTGCAGGGACACGGTATGCCCACGGATGTTCGTTGATTGTGGTTTTGAGGAAATGCCGGTTCCCTAAATTGCCGGCATTCCGTCAGGGGCGCTCGGTGAGCGTGCCGTCCTTCTCCACGTGCAGCGCGCCGGTGCGCGGGCACTCCCACACGCCCGGCTCGTCCGCGCGCTCCACGAGGCGGACCCCGGCCCGCCCCACCCAGCCGATCCGCCGGGCCGGCACGCCCGCCACGAGCGCGAAGTCCGGTACGTCCCGGGACACCACGGCCCCCGCCGCGACCAGGGCCCAGCGTCCGACGCGCACCCCGGCCACGCACACCGAGCGGGCGCCCAGCGAGGCCCCCTCGGCCACCACGACCCCGGCGGCCTCCCAGTCGCCGCCCCGCTTCTGCCGGCCGTCGGGATCGACGGCGCGCGGGTAGAAGTCGTTGGTGAGCACCGCCGCCGGGCCGATGAACACCCCGTCGCCGAGGACGGCGGGCTCGTAGACGAGCGCGTAGTTCTGCAGCTTGACGTGGTCCCCGATCCGCACGCCCGGCCCGACGTACGCCCCGCGGCCCACGATGCACCCGCGGCCGAGCCGGGCTTCCTCCCGTACCTGTGCCAGATCCCAGATCGTGGTCCCCTCGCCGAGTTCGGCCGTCTCGTCGACCTGGGAGGAGGGTTGAATGCGGACACTCACGGGGCGGTCCCCTTCACGTTCGCGAGGTGTGCGGATGCGCGCGCGTACGGACGGAGCATATGCGCCGCGGGCTCCCTCGCCGCGGGGATCAACCGACTGTTCACGTAAAGGGCTTGGCGCTCATTCGTAGCGGTACAGGAGGGACTCGCGCTCGCTCTGGCGGATCTGCTCGATGGTCACGTCCGGCAGGCCCAGGTGGGAGAGGGTGACCTCGGCGGAACTCGGTACGGCGTCCTCGGCGAGCCACTGCTCGGGCTTCCAGGCGTTGCCGCGCAGGAAGGCCTTCGGGCAGTGCTGGTAGACCTCCTCCACCTCGACCACGATCGCGCTGCGCGGCGGCTTGCCGACGGCGGTCAGCTGCTCCAGCAGCCGCGGGTCCGCGGAGACGCAGGCCCTGCCGTTGACGCGCAGGGTGGTGGCGCGGCCGGGGATGACGAAGATCAGACCGGCCCGGCCGGTCTCCACGATGTTGTGGCTGCTGTCCAGCCGCTTGTTGCCGGTGGCGTCGGGAACGGCGAGGGTGAACTCGTCCAGGACGGAGACGAACCCGGCGGGACCGCCGCGGGGGGTCACGTCGCAGTGGCCGCCTGTGCCCGCGCTGGCGATGAACACCAGCGACGATCTGCCGATCACGGCGCGTGCGACGTCGTGGAGCCGGTCCACCTCCTTGCGGCGGACCAGTTCACTGGGTTCCTCGTAGAGCGCGCGCAGCTGGGCCGTGGTCTGGACGGCACCGGCGTGCAGGGCATCGAATATGCGGCCGTTCGGCGGCGTGGTGGTTGTCACGGCCAGGCAATCTATCCGACCGTGTCGGGCGCGGCTCGCGCCCGGCTCAGCCGGGCACTTCGGGGGCCACCGCCTCGGCGAAGTCGGCGGCGATGTCGCACACGTGCCGGTCCGGTTCGGCGGTGCCCCGCTGGGCGACGACCAGCACCTTCCCGAAGGAGGCGGGCCACAGGATGACGCAGCCCTTGTCGTTGCCGCTGACCATCGCCGACGACACCCCGGCGACGGACGTGGGGGTCGGCTCCGGTTCCAGGGGGATGTCCCTGGAGTACATGACCATCAGCCTCGCGGACTCCCGGTCCGAGTTCCAGCTGCACGCCCGCATCGGAACCTTGTCGCTCCGGTCCGGCTCGGGCGAGTCCAGCTCCCACTCGTCCGACACGTCGCTGTCGACCGCGTCGCACGGATCGGCCGGCACAACGGGCAGGACCTGCGCGCTGTCCGACGAGTCGCCACCGTCGCCGTCTCCGCCGCCGTCGCCCACCAGCGCCCAGATCCCGGCCCCGGCCGCGGCGGCGAGCAGCGCCGCGACGATCACCACGACGGACATGCGCCGGGTCCGCTCCCCCGGTGGCGGCCCGTCCGGTTCGGCCGGTTCCACCCAGGCCTGACTGTCCTCGTCCCATGAGGCCACGCCGAACCACCCCTACCCGGCCAGAAGTTGTGTGATCTGCTGTACGACCGTCCCCGCCGAGGCCAGCCCGGCCGCGGCCGTCGCGCCGGCGTCGAGGCGCTCGCGCAGCCACTGCAGACGCTCGCGCCGCACCTGCCCCGTGGCGCCGATCTCCTCCTCGGCCCCGGCGATCCCGGCGGCGGTCTCGGAGGTCTCGTCACTGGGGCCGAGCAGGCGCAGCTGCTCGCGCAGGGTGCTCAAGGCCGTCCGGAACTCTTCGGAGACGCCGACCGGCTCCCCGGAGGCATCGAGGGCCCTGGCGCCGGGACCGGCCGCCGCGGCGCCTCCGGTCATGACCCCGATGCCGATGCCACCGGGGGCGGCCCGGGGCGTCGCGGACGGGGACGGGGGCGGTGGCGGCTCCTGCCCGGCCGGGCGCCGTGAGCGGTCCTCGGCGGTGGCGCCTTCCCCGGCCGCCACCGCGCCACCGGTCAGCACCCCGATGCTGATGCCCCCCTGCTCCGGGGCGACGGCGGGCTCGTCCCCCTGCTGCTCCTCGTGCTCCGTCGTCACGACGACCCGCCCCCCTTCTTCTTCATCTGCGTGTCCGTGTGCTTCGCGGAGGCCCGCTCGCCCGTGGCGACCGCTCCGCCGCTCATCGCCCCGATGAACACGCCGCCCCCGCTCACGCTGACGACGTACTGCTCGAACTCGCCCGTCTCGTAGCCCTTGGTGCGCAGCGCGTCCTGCACCCCGCTCGCGATGCGGTCCTGCAGCGTCCGCACGTACCGGCTGATGTCCATCTCCTGGAACAGGGAGACGTCCTTGACGCTCCCCAGCTCCCGCACCGAGGTGACCGGCCCGTCCGGCAGCGCGTGCTGCGGCAGGGTCAGCCAGGTGCGGAAGACCGAGAGACCCGTGTGGATCAGCGACAGCCCCGCGGCGACTCCCGCCGCCGGACTGGTGAGCAGCGCGACGACGGCGTCCCGCAGCCCCCGGCCCTCGCCGCGCGCGGCGATGACGTCCACCGACCGGTACTCGGGCCGCACCGGGTTGAGCACGTGCGGTACGACCTCCAGCACCAGCATCCCGCCCTGGGTGTGGACACGGACCAGGAGGGAGATCCCGACCTGTTCGTCCCAGGCCCCGACCCGCACGCGCAGGAAGTGGCGGCGCCCCTCGCCGCCCTCGCCGACCGCGTCGTCGAGGTGCTCCTGGATGCGGGCGGGCTCGTAGGTGACACGGGCGCGCGCCACCCCGACCGGCAGGTAGACCACTTCGTCGATCTCGAGGAAGCGCAGCCGGTCGCGGCTGGTCTCCGCGGCCGCGGCGCGCAGCGCCTCCAGGCGCGGCTTGATGAGGTCGACGACCTCGCGCCCCGTGAGCAGGGAGGGCGCCGCCGCCGCGCCGGACGGGGACGCGGGGTCCAGGGGTTTGCGCAGGGCTCCCGGGGGCTTGCCCTTCAGTTCGGCGACGACCGACCACGGCTGGTACGGCTCGCCCGCCCCGACGAACGGCCGGAAGGGGTCGTAGATCGTGAGGTTGGCGTGCTGTTCGCGGTCGACCGCCGCCCCGATGCGCCGGTACTGAGGGGTGTTCGGCAGTCTCTCGCGCGGCGCGCGGGCGTACGCGCCACGGCTCAGCTTCTTGCGCATGACCTGGACGACCTGCGTCCGGTGCGCCCACACGGGCAGCACCATCAGGGCCGGGAACACCACCGCGGTCCACGCGTCGGCGCCGGTGAACAGTGCGAAGACCACGGCCGCCCAGTAGGCGAGCGTCACGGCGAACGGCACGACCGGCAGCACCGCCTTCAGCCGGCCCCGGGTGGCCTCCTTGAGCACCCCGCGGCCGAGGCCGAAGACGGCGCCCCTGCCGCCGCGCAGGGACCAGCACACGAAGCAGACGAACCCGTAGGCCAGGTACCACGGAACGGGCAGCAGCGGATCGGCGCCGACCCCGGCCAGTCCCAGGCCGATGAAGACCGCCCAGAGGGCCGCCAGCGCGACCGCGGCCTCCGCCTCCCGGCGGCGTGCTTCCAGGGCGTGCGCGAGGACCGGCAGGGCGTCGATGCCGAGCGAGGGCGCGATCGGGCGCTCCTCGTGCTCGACCAGCTGCTCGATGACGCGGCGGCGGAACTCGCTGTCGAACCAGACACCCGCGCACAGCAGCCGGGTGGCTTCGCTGCGGATGTGCCGCGGCTCGGCGGCCGCCGCTAAACCGGACGTCGCTCCGGGTGTGGACATGCATCCCCCGATGCTCGAACTCCCCCACGGCAGGAAGAGACCGGGGGAGTTGCGGACGTGCAGTATGGCGGCCCGTCCGTCGTGATCGGAAGGGGCTGCGGGGAAGCCGTTCCGTTGTGCGGACCGGTCACAGCAGGCGTTCGGGGACCGAACCGGAAGGGGTCGTACGGGTGTGCGGGCGACCGTCGGGGGTGAGGTACTCCACGTCGCCCGGGGTGTCGGGGGTGACCTCGCCGACGACGGCGGCGTGGCGTCCGTAGGGGTGGGCGCGCAGTGCGCTCAGCACGGGGGCGGTGTGCTGCGGCGGCACGAACAGGCACAGGCAGCCGGCGCAGGCCGCGTCCAGCGGGGCCAGGCCGCGGGCGGCGAGGGCCGGCCGGGCCTCGTACCGTACGGGCAGGGCGGCCTCCTCGACGCGCAGGGTCAGGCCGCGGGCCGCGGCGCACCGGCGCAGGACCTCCGCGAGGCCTCCCGCGGCCACCGTCCGGGCGTGCCGGATGTGGGGGCGGACCGTGCGCAGCAGGTCTCCCAGCGGGGCGCAGTCGCTCGGCACGTGGTGCTCGTACCCGAGGCCGTCGCGCAGCGAGACCAGGTGGGCGGCGTGGCTGCCCAGCGGCCCGGTCACCACGATGCGGTCGCCGGGCCGGACCGAGCCGAGCTCCAGGGGCGGCCCGCCCGGCACACCGAACGCGGTCGCGGTGACGAAGACCCGGTCGGCCTCCCCCGCGCGGACGACCTGGGTGTCCACGGCGGCGATGGTGACCCCGGCCTCGGCGGCCGCGCCGCGTACGGAGGCGGTCAGCCGGTGCACCAGGTCCAGGGGGAGCCCGGCCTCCAGCACGATGCCGAGGGCGAGGTGGCGCACTTCCGCTCCGGTGGCCGCCAGTTCGTTGACGGCTCCGCAGACGGCCACCCGGCCGATGTCCCCGTTTCCGAAGAAGGGCGGGTCTACGACGTAGGTGCCGGACCGGACCACGAAGGCCTCGGCGGTGGCGGCGCCGGGTTCGGCCCACCGGGCCGGTACGAGGGCTTCCTCGATCAAGGCCCGTACGCCCGGGCCGAACCCGACCTGTGCCGTGTCCCACTCCTGTGTGTACGTCACGAGTGCCTCCCCCGAAGCCCGCGATTCATGATCGTCCCATCATCCTGCGCGGACGGGCCCCCGCATACCCGTGTCGCGGCACGGCGGCTGATCAGGGGTCAGTAGGGGCGGTGGTCCGGGCGGTCGGCGGCCCGCAGCAGGGCGACGGCGAGCGCCGTCGCCAGGGCGGGGAGGAGCGCGAAGCCCGCCAGCATGCCGAGTTCGGCCGTCGGGGTCTGCTCGGCGGCGCGGCCCGTACCGGAGGACACGTAGCCGCAGAGCTGGAGCACCAGCCCGTAGAGGAAGGGGCCGAGGGCCAGGCCCAGTCCCTCACCGGTGCTGAACAGGCCCGACAGGACGCCCGCTTGGCGCCGCTCGGTACGGGCGGCGTCCCGCGCGATGCATTCCGGCAGCATCGCGTAGAGGAAGAGCAGCTGGCCCGCGTGGCCGGTGCCCGCCAGCGCCATGGAGAGCAGCACCGCCCCCTGGGGCAGCGCGGGCGCGGCGAGGAAGAGCAGGCAGCCGGCGGCGAACAGGGCGGAGGCGATCGGGTAGCCGTGGCGGCCGCGCAGCCGCGACCACAGGGGCATGGTCAGCAGGTTGGGCGCGACGAAGGCTGCGACGAGGAGGCCGACGCCGGAGGAGTCGCGCAGGACGTGCCCGGCGAAGTACGGCGCGCCCGCGAGCAGCACCCCGGTGGCGACGGACTGGACGACCACGCACCGCAGCAGTGCCGTGAAGGCGGGATTGCCGCGCGCGGCGGCGAACTGGCGGCGCAGGCTCGAGCCGGGCTCCGCGACCGAGGCCTCCCCGCGGGCGCCGGCGGTGCCGGCGAAGACCCAGAGCGTCCCGGCGGCGATGACCGCCCCGCCGAAGATCCCCATCCACCGGTGTCCGGCGAGGCCGCCGCCCCCGGCCTCGACGAGGGCGGGCCCGGCGGCGCCGGTGACCAGCGCCGCCACTCCGATGACGGCGACCCGTCCGCCGACCAGCCGCATCCGGTCCTGGTGCCGGTCGGTGAGCTCGGCGGGCATGGCCACGTACGGCACCAGGAAGAAGGCGAACGCGGTCGCGGTGAGCAGGTATCCGGCGGCGGTGAGCCAGGCTCCGGCGGAGCCCGGCAGCAGCCCCGCGAAGGTCAGCGCGAAGGCGAGGGCCATCGCGAGCCCGCCGCACAGGACGTACGGGCGGCGCGGGCCCCAGCGGGTACGGGTGCGGTCGCTGGCCCGGCCGACCAGCGGGTTGAGGACGGCGTCCCAGGCCTTGGGCACGAACACGATCGCGCCGGCCAGCGCGGCGCCCACGCCGAGGGTGTCCGTGAGGTAGGGCAGCAGGAGCAGGCCGGGGAGGGTGGTGAACGTCCCCGTGACCAGGGCTCCGGAGGCGTAGCCGAAGCGGAGCCGGGCCGGCAGGGCGGTGTCCCGCGGGGCGGTGTCCGGTGGGGCGACCCGGGTTCGCCCGGACCCTGTGGTGGCCATCGGGGGCTTCCTTCCGGGGAGCGGTGGGGGTCGTGCGTGCGACGGGAAAGGGCCCCGCCCGGGGGGAGGGGGGATGTCCCAGGGGGGCGGGGCTCTCGTACGGAAGGCTCCGCCCTCCCCCTTGGACGTGACTAAAGCTCAGGTACGCGGATCAGGGGCGGCGGGCGACGGACGAGTTCCTGCCATGCACATTCCTGCCAACGGCGGTGGCTGGATGGCGCCTCGAGCGCAGCTCCACCATGACGCGAGAGAAGGAGAGGGACATGACAGTCGACAACGGCACGACCTCGCTCCCCGCCATCCACGGACACGCGACGGCCACCCAGCACCTGATCCACCGCCCGCCCTCGCGGGCCCACTACGGCCTCGACGTCCCGAGCCTGGGCGAGGAGAACTTCACCCTCGTCGGCGCGACCCCTGTCGCCCATCCGCTCTTCAACGACGGCCCGGGCCACTTCCACGACCTCCAGATCGCGACCGAGACCGTGCGGGACATCGGCGCGTTCGTCGGCCACCGCTACTTCGGCGTGCCGGAGGACCGCCCGGGCCTGTTCTACCGGTTCACCCTCGACCTCACCGATCTCTCCGCCTGGCGTACGGACGGGCTCGCGGCCGGCCCCGTCCCCATGGAAACCCACCTCAGGGCCCGGCCCGCGAACGTGGTGGCCGAGGTGCCGCGCGGACTCGACTTCCACCTCGAGGTGGTGATCGACGGCCGCCCCTGCGCGACGGGGGCGGCCGGCCTGGTCTTCCTCATGCCGAAGCTGTACCGCCGCCACCTGGAGCACTCCCGGCGGGCGCTCCAGGCCGCGCCCGAGCTCGACGACGCGCCCGACGGCCCGCTGCGGCCCGCCGACCCCGCCGAGACGGGCCGCTACGCGCCCGAGAACACGGTGATCAGCGAACCGACGGACGCCGCACGCGGCCGGATCAGCACCTGGCTGCTCACCCGACGCATCAGCCCCGTGTTCCTCGGCGAGGACGGCCAGGTCTCCGGACTGCACCTGCTGGAGGCGCTACGCCAGACCTCGCTGCTCGCGGCGGGCCGGACGCACGGACTGGACCCCCTCCGCAGCGCGCTCGGCGCCTGCCAGGTGCACTTCCGCGGCCAGGCCGAGCTCGATCTGCCGCTGCGCTGCGTGGCGGTGGCCGGTCCGCTGGGACGCGACGGCGAGGGGCGGCCCTCCGTACCGGTCACGCTCACCCTGACGCAGCGCCGCCGCGCGGTGGCCGAAGCCCGCACCTCCGTCGTCCAGGACCACTGAGGACGATGCGCTTCGGGATTCTGGGCCCGCTGGAGGTCGCGGGAGGAACGGGCTGCGGAACGGGCCCCGGTACGGACGACGGCGGCCCGGGCGGCCTTGGCGCGGACGGCCTTGGCGCGGACCGCCTTGGCGCGGACCGCCTTGGCGCGGGGGCCTCGTACGCCCCGCAGGCCGCCAAACTGCGGGTCGTCCTCGGGACCCTGCTGGTCCGGGCGAACGAGGTCGTGTCCTCGCAGAGCCTCATCGACGAGCTCTGGCCGGAGGCACCCCCGCGCACGGCGACGACGACGCTCCAGGTCTACGTGTCCCACCTGCGCAAGACGCTCCGCCGCGCCGATCCGGAGAACGGCCGGGAGTCGCTGGTCACCCGCCGCCCGGGCTACCTGCTGCGGGTCGGCCCGGACGCGCTCGACACGATGGCCTTCGAGGACCTGTCCCGCCGCGGCCACCAGGCCCTGCGGGCCGCGGACTTCGCGTCCGCGGCGGAGCTCCACCGGCGGGCGCTCGCACTGTGGCGCGGACCGCTGCTGTCCGACACCCCGCACGGACCGCTGCTGGACAGCGCGGCCGTCCGGCTGGGCGAGGCGCGCACCACCGTGCTCGACGAGCGCATCCGGGCCGAACTGCAGCTCGGGCTGCACCGCGAACTGGTGGCCGAGCTCCAGGAGCTGGTGGCCGAGCACCCGATGCACGAGGAGTTCCACGCGCACCTGATGGTGGCGCTGTACCGGTGCGGGCGGCAGGCGGAGGCGCTGCGCGTGTTCGCGGTGCTGCGGCGGACCCTGGTGGAGGAGCTCGGGATAGAGCCGGGCCCCGCCTCGCGGCGGCTGCAGCGGCGCATCCTGGAGGGGGATCCTGATCTGTCGGCGGCAGCCGGACCAAGGGGTGACGGATCCGCCGGGCGTGCCGGAAGGGGCTGGTCCCCGGCGCCCGGCGCGCTGCCCCCCGCCGACCCCGACTTCACCGGCCGTTCGGCCGAACTGGCCGAACTGGTACAGCTGTTGCGCACCGCATCCGCGGGCGGCGCCGTCGCCGTGACGGGCCTGCCGGGCACCGGCAAGACGGCGCTCGCGGTGGAGGCCGCGCACCGCGCGGCGGACGCCTTCCCCGACGGTCAGGTCTTCCTGGACCTGCGCAGCCCCACCGGGCCGCCGCCGACCGGGCCGGAGGTCCTCGGCCGGCTGGCGCGCACCCCCCTGACGGGCCGTCGGATGCTGCTGGTCCTCGACCACGTCACCTCCGAGACGCAGGTGCGGCCGCTGCTGCCGCTCGCCGGGGGCTGCGCGCTGCTGCTCACGGCGGGCCGGGTGCCCGCCGGGCTGCCGGGGCTGCGGTCGGTGGTCCTCGGGCCGTGGCGCTCCGAGGAGTCACGGCGGCTGGCCGGACTGTTCGGCGGCCGCGCGGGAACCCCTGCCGGCACGGCCCGCTCCGTACCCGTATCCGTACCGGGACCCGACGCGGGCGCCCTCGCCGAGATAGCCGAGCTGTGCGGGCGGCTGCCGCTCGCCGTGCGGGCCGCCGCCGCCCAGCTCGCGGCCCGGCCGCACTGGTCCCCCGCCACGCTGGCGGACCGGCTGCGGGACGAGGGCGGGCGGCTCGACGCGCTGCGGACCGGCGACGTCGACGTACGGGCCCGCCTGGTGGAGGCGTACGCGGCGGCCCCCGACGCCCAGCGGCGGGCCTTCCGCCTACTGGCGCTGCTGCCGCCGGGGCGGTTCGGCGCCCGGCAGGCGGCCGCCGCGCTCGACCTGGCCGAGCCGCGGGCCGCGGCGGCCCTGGACGCGCTCGCCGACGAGCGGCTGCTGGCCGTGGACCGGGACGGCTGCCACCTCCCGGAGCTGCTGCGGCTGCTGGCGGTGGAGCGCCTGGCCGAGGAGGAGCCGCCCGAGGTGCGGCGGGCGGCGGCGGGGCGGGTGTGCCGGGCGTACGCGGCGGCCGCCGCGGCGCGGCCGGGCCCGCTGCCGGACGCCGACGCGCTTGGGCTCGTACGGCTGGCGCGGACCGCGTACGAGGCCGGGCTGTGGGCGCTGACGGTGCGGCTGACGGATGCCGCGGGCGGGTGGGTGCAGGAGGGGGCCGAGGCCGCGTACTCCGTGGCCCTGGAGGCCGCCGTACGGTGCGCGGACCGGTCGGCGCAGGCCCGGATGGAGCGCTCGCTCGGTGATCTGGCCTGGCAGTACCGGCGTCTGGATCGGGCCCGGGAGCTGTTCGCGGGGGCGCTGGCGCACGCCCGGGAGGCGGGGGACGAGGAGGAGGCGGGCCGCGCCCTGGTGGGCCTGGCCGAGCTGCGGCTGGACGCCGGTGCGGCGGCAGAGGCGGCCGCCCTGCTCGAACCGGCCCTCGCCGCCCTGTCGGCGCCGGGCCGTGCCCGCGGCCGCTACGAGGCGAGCCGGGCGCGGGCGCTGCTCGCCCTCGCCCAGGACGGGCCGCAGGGGCGGGAGACGGCCCGGATCTGGTTCGGGGAGTGCCTCGAGCTGGCGGGCAGCCTGCGCGATCACCGGCTGGAGGTGTACGCGCGGCGCTCGCTGCGTGCGCTGTCCGGCCCGGAAGCCGGGGGCGAGGGGGCCGCGCGGCGGGGGGTGGAGATCCGCCCGGGGCTCTGGCGGATCCGTCCGGCCGGTGTCCGCGCGTGACCGGCCGGCAGCCCGGGGGATCCGAGCACGCGATCCCCTTCTACTGCGACTCTACTGCGACGTACGGAGAGCCATGTCGGTTGCGCTGGGCCCGGTGACGGAACTCGTCGGGCGGGAAAGGGAATCCGCCGCGCTGGTGGAGCGGCTGCGCGATCCGTCGGTCCGGCTGCTCACGGTGACCGGGCGGGCCGGGGTGGGCAAGAGCCGGCTGGCGGCGGAGGCCGTAAGGGAGATCGCCGGGGAGCCCGGCGCGGAGTCGGGCGGCGAGTCGGGTGCGGGGTTCGGCCGGGTCGCGGTGGTCGACGCGGCGCAGTGGTACGCCGACGGGCGTGAACCGCTGCTCCCGCCGGCCGGGCCCGGGACGTCGGGCCGGGTCCTGCTGCTGCTCGACGGCTGCGACCACCAGGTGCGCCCGGCGGCCGCCGGGGCGGTGGCGGCGCTCGCCGCTGATCCCCGCGTGGTGGTGCTGGCCACGGCCGTGGAGCCGCTCGGGGTGTACGGGGAGCAGCTGCTGCCGCTGGCGCCGCTGCCCGTTCCGGGGTACGCGGACAGCGGAGACGACCCGCACGAGGTGCCGGCGGCGGCGTCGGTCGCTCTGTTCGTGCGCCGGGCCCGGGACGCCGACCCGGCCTTCGCGCTGACCTTGGAGAACGCGGCGGCCGTCACCGAGATCTGCACGCGGCTCGACGGTCTGCCGCTGGCCGTCGAACTCGCCGCGCGCCGCCTGCGGTTGCTGTCGCCCCAGTCGCTGGCCGCCCGGCTGCGCGGCCGGACGACCGTCCTGGCGGGCGGACCGGCGCACGCTCCCGAGCGGCACCGCTCCCTCTCCGCGCTCGCCGAGTGGAGCTGCCGCGGCCTGGACGGCCCGGCCCGCGCCCTGCTGGACCGGCTCTCGGTGTACGAGTCCGGTTTCGGCCTGTCGGCGGCGGGGGCGTCGGCGGAAGCGGACGTCGAGACGCTGCTCGACCGCGGACTGCTGGCCGTGGTGGACGAGGAGCAGGGGGAGCCGCGGCTGGCCGTGACCGAGCCCGTACGGTCGCACTGCCGCGCCGAGCTGGCGGACTCGGGGCGCGGCGGCGCGGCGCTGGACGCGCACGCGGAACGCTACCGGCTGCTGGTGACCAGCGCGCTGCCGGGGCTGAACGGAACCGAACAGGAGCGGTTGCTACGGGAGTTGGCCGCCGAGGGCCCGAACGTGACGGCAGCCCTGCGGCGGCTGCGCGAGCGGGGCGACGACGAGGCGGTCGGCGCCCTGGTGCTCGGCTGCCGGCTGCCCTGGTTGACGCAGGGACGGCTGCGGGAGGGGCTGGAGTGGTGCGACAGCGCTGCCGAGCCGGCCGGGGCCCCCGTGCCGGAGGCGGTACGGGCCCGGCTCGCCGACATGTCCGGGCTGTTCGCGCTCGCCCTGGGCGATCCGCAGGAGGCCGTGCGCCGCCACCGGCGGGCCCTCGCGCTGGGCAAGGCGGTGGGCGACCGGCGGCAGAACGCGCTCGCCTCCGTGCACCTCGGGACGGCCCTGCTGAAGGCCGGTGACGCGCCGGGGGCGCGGGCCGTGCTGGTGGCCGCGCTGAGCGCGCTGGCATCCATGGGCGTCACCGGGGGCGCGGCCGCGGCGTCGGCCGCGCTCGCGGCCGTCATGCGGGCCGAGGGCGACCGGCGCAAGGCGCTGGAGCTGCTGGACCGGGCCGAGGAGGCCTTCCGCCGGACCCGGGACGCGCGGGGCCTGGCGGGCACGCTGCGCACCTCGGCCGCGCTCGCTCTGGAGGGCGAGGACCCGGACCGGGCCGAGGGGGCGCTGCGGGAGGCGCTGCGGCTGTACGGGGCCATCGACGAGCGGAGCGAACTGCCGGAGCTGCTGGAGGAGTTCGCCCTGTTGCTGCTGCGCACCGCGCCCGCCCAGCGGCCGCGTACGGTGCGCCTGCTGGCGGCGGCCGACACCTTGCGGGCCGCGACGGGCGCCGAGGTGCCGGACGCGTGGCGCTCCGAGGCCGAGCGGGCCCGTACGGAGCTGAGCGCGCGGCTGGACTGGTCCGACTTCGCCACCGCCTGGGCCGAGGGCGTCCGGATGACCGCGCGGGAGGCGGTGGCCGAGGCCCTGTCCGCGCCCGTTTCCTCGCGCCGCCCGGCGGCCGGGGCGGTCGCCGAGGCGCAGGCCCTCACGCCACGGCAGGTCCAGGTGGCCCTGCTGGTCTCCGAGGGGCTGACCAATCGCCATATCGCGGCCAGGCTGGACATTTCCGAGTGGACGGTGGTCAACCACGTCCGCCAGGTGATGCGCCGCCTGGGGTGCACCTCGCGGGTGCAGGTCGCCGGGGCGGTGGGCCGATGGGCCTGACGGATCCCCCCTCGGACCGCACGGCGCACGGCCGGCCCCCCGGCCTCGCCGGCCTCACTCCGCCCGCCGGGATCGCGGACCGGTTCCGGGCCGCCGGATGGTGGCGTCCGCAGACCTTCCTCGACGATCTGTACCGTACGGCCGCCGCCGCGCCCGAGCGCCCGGCGATCGTCGCGGAGCGGGCGCACCGGCCCGCCGGCCGGCGCCGGGTGGTCCTCAGCTACGCCCAGCTCTCCTTGTACGTCGACCGGTTCGCGGCCGCCCTGTCCTCGCTCGGGGTGGCGCCCGGGGACCCGGTCGCCTACCAGCTGCCGAGCTGGTGGGAGACGGCGGCGCTGACCCTGGCCTGCCTGCGGGCCGGGGCGGTGGCCGTGCCGGTGCTGCCGACCGTACGGGCCCACGGGCTGCACCGGATCCTGGAGAGCACCCGGGCCCGGGTCTGCGTGGTGCCCGACGTCTGGGAGGGCTACGCGCACGCCGAGGCCCTCGCGGATCTCGCCCCCGGGCTGCCGTGGCTGCGCCACCGGGTCGTCATGGGGAACGCGGCGCACGCAGGGGACACGGTGGCGGCCCCTGCCGGGGCGATCGATTTCGCGGCCTACTTCCGGGGCACCGCGCACGAACGGACCGGGGCCGGCCGGCGGAGCCGGCCGTGTGCCGGGCGGGCCGACCGGCCGGCGCTGCTGATCAGCGTGATGGGCCTGCGGGACTCCTACACCTCGGTGCTGCACTCCCCCAACACCCTGTACGCCAACGTCTCCGCGCAGCGCGGCGGCGACGGGCCGGGGCGGCGGCCCGGCGAGGTCTTCCTCAGCACCCTGCCGCTCACCTCGCTCGCCTCCCTGATCTACACCGTGTGCTGGCCGCTGGCGGTCGGCGGGACGGGGGTCTACCAGGACGTGTGGGATCCGGGCCGGTGCCTGGATCTGATGGCCGCGGCCCGGGTGGACCAGGTCTACGCGGAGCCCGCCTACTTCTCCGAGCTGCTCACCGCCCAGCAGCGCCGCCCCCGGGAGCTGGACCGGCTGCGGCTGGTGCTGTCCGGCGGGCGCACCAGCACCCCGCAGCCGCTCGCCGCCGAACTGCGCGAGGTGTTCGGCGTCCCGGTGCTGTCCGTGTGGGGGGCGCCGGAGCTGGGCATGGGCGCCCTTTCCGGGGACGCCCCGGATCACGGTGACGGGTTCCGCCCGCTGCCCGGGCTGGAGGTGTCCGCCGCGGACGGGAGTCCGGCGCTCGCGGTGCGCGGCCCGTCGGTGTGCCTGGCCACCTGGGAGCACGGGGCTCCGGCGCCGGTGCCCACCTGGGAGCGGGCGGACGGCTGGCTCGACACGGGCGACACGGGGCAGGCCGGACCGCACGGCGGGATCCGGGTGCTCGCCCGGGCGGGGACGCGCACCGGCGCCCTCTTCATGGTCCCGGTGGCCGAGGTGGAGGAGCGGCTGCTGAGCCATCCCCGGGTCCGCGAGGCCGCGGTCGTCGCCTACACCGATCCCGAGCACGGGGAGCTGCCCTGCGCCGTCGTGGTCCCGACTGCCCAGGACCGGCCGCCGGGCCCGGCCGAACTGCGGGAGCACCTCACGGCGGCGGGGGTCGCGGAGGCGTTCCTGCCGACGCGGCTGGAGATCGTCGGCGCGCTTCCGCGCGACGACGGGGGCCGGATCCGCCGCGGCGCGCTGCGGACATGGCTGACGCGGCTGCGGCCGGGCGGGCCCCGGCCCGCCCCCGGCTAACGGACGGAGTCTCGGGGAGGGTCTGGGGCGGAGCCCCAGCAGCGGCGCCGCACCGGGCCGGGCCGAGTCCCCCACCGTTCAGCGCCGCAGGCTACTCGCAGCCGGCCACCCGGCGGGCGAAGGCGGCGAGTTCGGCGCGCCACGGGGGGTCGATGCGGGCCGCGGACACGGCCGCGTCGGCTCGGGCGAGGAGTCCGGCGATGGTCGCCTCGGCGCCGTCCCGCGCCCGCGCGTCGAAGAACACGTCGCGCAGGAACTGGGCGTCGCCGTCGAAGCCCGGGCCGCCGCGCAGGAAGCCGCGGATCCGCCAGGCCCCGTGCAGGGCCCGCGCGTACTCCTCGTACGTCTCGCGCAGGTCCTCCCGCCGGGCCAGCGCGGCGCCGATCAGCAGCGCGTGGCGCAGCCCGTACCAGCCCGCGCCGCAGCCGGTGCCGCAGCCGTCGAGGCACTGGCCCGGCCAGGCGTCGTCGAGGTACTCGGTCGCGGCGGCGGCCTCGGCGTGCGCGCCGATGGCCCGCTCGGTGCGCAGGTCGTCCCACAACTCCCAGGCCTCGTCCGGGAGCCGGACCGCGAGCCGGTCCCCGTAGGCGAGCGCGAGATCGCCCGCGAGCACGGCGGTGCCCTCCCCGAACCGGCGGGACTCGCCCCGCCAGCCGTTGCGTTCGTGCTCGGCGGCGTGGCTGATGTGCAGGGTCGGGATGCCGCGGCGCAGCGGCGCGTTGTCCCGTACGTCCTCGCGGATCATCAGGCAGGTGTCGAGGAGTTCGAGCGCGGCGGCCGCGGCCACGGCGTGCTCGCCGTCCGGGTCGCCGCCCGCGGCGAGGTATCCGGTGAGGCAGATGACCGGGTGGGCCCGCTCGGCCCCGGCCTGGACGAGTTCGGCGACGCCGGCGACCAGGACGGCACTGCGCGGATCGGACGTGCGCCGGCTGCGGTGCTCCTCGGCGAGCAGCCGGGCGAGGCGCACCTCGACCCGGTCGAGCATGGCGTCGCGGAGCTGTCCGGGCGTGGCCGTCCGCCACGGCTGGTCGTGCGTCGGTGTGGTCATGGTGCCCTCCCTGGTGGGCTGCGGATCATGACCAGACCTTCCCCGAGGTGTCGCGCGGGGGACCATCGGGAGAACGCGCGGGGAGGGATTGCGGGAGCGACGGGGGTCGGGTGCGGCAGTTGTCTGCCAGGGGAGGGCGGGGCCGGCGCCATCTTGCCATGACCTTGCTACGCCGCCCCGCGTCCGGGACGTGCCTCCGCGTCGCCTCACACGAACTCGGCGACCCCCAGGTGGAAGTCGACCGGGAGCGCCTGCCGGCCGGGGATCTCCAGCTTGCGGTAGACGCGCGTCAGGTGCTGCTCCACCGTGCTCACGGTGATGTAGAGCTTCTGGGCGATCTCGCGGTTGGTGTGCCCGTGCACCGCGAGCAGGGCCACGCGCTTTTCCGACTCGCTGAGGCTGGCGACGAGTTCGGCGTGCGGGGTCTCGGCGGGCTCCGCGGTGGCGGCGGTGTCCCCGGTGTGGCCGGGCAGGATCTTCACGCACAGGGCCTCGGCTCCGCACTCCCTGGCGACGTGCCAGGCCCGGCGGTTGACCATGGCGGCGCGGGCCGGTTCGCCGATCTCGCGCAGTACCTGTCCGAAGTCGCCCATCGCGCGCGCCAGTTCGTACTGGTCACCGGAGCGGTGCAGGTCGTCCACGGCCTTGGCGAGCATCGCCTGCCGCTCCTTGGGCTCGCGCAGCGACGCCCTCAGCCGCAGCGTCATGCCGCGCACCCAGGGGTCGGCGGCGTCCCGGGTGGTGAGCTGGTCCGCGAGGAACCGTTCGGCCTGGCGGGCCTCGCCGAGCTTGAGCAGGGCTTCCGCGGCGTCGGTGCGCCAGGGCAGGAGCCGCGGCCGGTCCAGGCCCCAGCGCCGCATGTGCCGGCCGATGTCCAGGAAGTCGCCCAGGGCCGCGTGGAAGCGGCTCGTCGCCAGTGCGTAGTGGCCGCGGGCCCGGAGGTATCCGAGACCGTGGATGCTGCCGGTCAGTGCGGCGGGGGCGGGACGGCTCAGGACGGCCGCCGCCGCCTCGGGCCGCCCCATGGCCGTACGGGCGCGCACCAGCGTGCCGGCGATCCCGCTGAGCAGGACGCTGCTGCCGTGGGCGGGGACCGCCCGCAGGATCTCCTCCGCCGTCCCGGCGGCTCCCGTCAGGTCGCCCAGGCGCATCCGCGCCTCGGCGAGCAGTCCGCCGAACACGGCCTGCCAGCCGGTGGCCCCGCGCCCCGCGGCCTGCCGGACGAAGACCTCGCACCAGGGCAGCGCCCTGGCGGCGCCGTCCAGGTAGAGCAGGGTGCGCAGGGCCTGGACCACCGGCTCCACGGTGCCTTCGGCCAGCGTGGCGCCGCGCAGGAACAGTTCGGCGGCGTGTGCGGCCGCGCCCTCCTCGGCCTCCACGGGGAGTGCCCAGAGGGCCGCCGGGTGGACGGGGGTCCGGGCCGCGCGGCCGGCCGGGGGCGGTCCGGCCTCGGCCGGAGTGCCGCGGCGCGTGGAGGCGGCCCACTGCGGGAAGGCGGAGAGGCCGTCGAGCGGATCGTCCCCGGGGATGTCCCCGTGCCGGCGCTCCGCGCCCGGGTGGCGTCCTCCAGTGGCCGCCAGGCGTTCCAGTGCGTCGGCGGATTCGTCGATCCGGCCCTGGGCGGCCAGCACCCGGGCCAGCGGGCCCATGCTGTGCGGGCCGAGCTTGCCCGCGGCCAGGGCGGCCAGCGGTTCGAGGAGGTGGCGCTCGGCGGTCGCCGGGTCGGTGCGTCCGGCGATGGCGCAGAGCCTGATGGCGAGTTCGGCGCGGGGTGCGTCGTCCGGGCAGGCCTCGCGGGCGAGTTGAAGGACGTCGGCGGCTTCGGCGAGGGCTCCGTCGGCGACGTACTGGTCCGCGGCGGAGCGCAGGACGGGCAGGGCCCATTCCTCGCCGGTGTGCCGTGCGGCCAGGAGCTGGGCGGCGACCTCCGTGTCGGGCGCGCCCGAGGCGCGGGCCAGCAGGGCGGCTTCCCGGTGCAGGGCGGCCCGGGCGGCCGGGTCCATGCGGTCGAGTACGGCGGCCCGCGCGGCCGGATGCCGGAATCCGTGCCCGCCCTCGGGGGCGAGCAGGCCGGCGGTGTCGAGGGCGGCGAGGGCCCGGACGGCGGCGGATTCGGCGGCGCCGGTGAGGCGCGCGAGGTGCGCGGCGCTCGCCAGGCCGTCGAGTACGGCGACGGCCTCGGCCAGTTGGGGGGTGGCCGCCCCGCAGCGGTGCAGGCAGGCGAGCACCGCCTGGGTGTAGGCCTCGCCGGGGCGGTGCCGCGAATCCTGCAGCAGGGACCGCAGGAGCAGCGGGTTTCCGCCGCTGGCCCGGTACAGCTGCGCGGTCTCCGCCTCGGTGCGGTCCGGCAGCATGGCGCGGACGGCCTCGGGGGCGAAGCGTTCGAGGGGCAGCCGTACGAAGTGGGGCAGGCGGAGCAGTTCGGTGCGCAGCAGCGGGTCCACGGCGCGTTCGTGCACGGACTCGGTGAGCGCCAGCAGGACCCTGGCCTGCCGGCTGCCGCGTGCGAGGTGCAGCAGGTAGCGGCTGGACAGCTCGTCGACGTGGTGCAGGTCGTCGACGCAGATCACCACCGGTGCGGCGGCGCTCAGTTCGCGGACGGCGGCGGCGAACACCTGCATGGCCTCGACCCGCCCGGCCTCTGCGGGTGAGGGCGGGGCCGACAGGGTCCCGGGCGGGGCGTCGGCCGCCAACTGGCGCAGGATGCCCAGCGCATGGCCCCGTTCGGCCGCGGTGCCCATGGCCCGCAGGACGGTGGCTCCCCGGTCCTCGGCCCGGGCGGCGACGGTTTCGAGGAATTCACTCTTTCCACACCCGACGGCACCTTCGATTAATAGCAGTCCGGCATTTCCTTCTGTGCAGCCGTCGAGCAGGGCATGTGACAGAGACAATTCCTCGGCACGCCGGAACAACACCATAGGATCCCCCTGTGTCCCCTTTTTCCGCGCGTTCCGGAAGGGAATGCGAATCAGAAAGAGAGATGGTCGAGCACCACTTGAGCCGGAATACAAGATCAGTATAGGCTCGAAATACCCGCCCCACGGTGTCCGGAAGTTGCCAGGCATCAATCCCCGCGGCCGGCGCCGGGAAAGATCAGCCGCGGGACGTCCCGCCGGTGGCCCCGGGTGCGCCGCTCGCGCGGGTAGCCCACCGACACCTCCTCGAAGCGGACGCCGTCGTACCACGTGGTCCGCGGGATGTGCAGGTGGCCGTAGACCACGGCCGCGGCCCGGAACCGGGTGTGCCAGTCGGCGGTGAGCCCGGTGCCGCACCACTGGGCGAACTCGGGGTGCCGCAGGATCCGGGTGGGGGCCTCCACCAGCGGGAAGTGGTTGACGAGCACCGTGCGCAGGTCGGGGTCGCAGGCTGCCAGGCGCTGCTCGGTGGCGGCGACCCGGGCCCGGCACCAGGCCTCGCGGGACGGATGGGGGTCGGGGTGCAGCATGAACTCGTCGGTGCACACGACGCCCGCCGCGTAGGCCCGCTCCAGCGCCTCCTCCCGGCTGGCCGTACGGGGCGTGCGGAAGCTGTAGTCGTACAGCAGGAAGAGGGGGGCCACGACGAGCGGGCCGGCCGGTCCCGACCAGACCGGATAGGGGTCTTCCGGAGTGTGCACGCCGAAGGAGCGGCAGATCTCGACGAGGTGCCGGTAACGCGCTTCTCCGCGCAAAGGCACAGGATCGTCGCGCAGGGTCCAAAGCTCGTGGTTCCCGGGCGCCCAGACCACGGTGGCGTAGCGCCGGGTGAGCAGGCCGAGCACCCACCGGAGATCGTCGGGTGACTCGCCCACGTCGCCGGCCACCACGAGCCAGTCGTCGGGGCCGTCCGGATACAGCTCCTCGACGATCCGGCGGTTCTCCGGGAATGCGACGTGGAGATCACTGATGCCCATGAGGTTTCCGTGCGGCATTCGGTGAGGATGATCGGAAGATCTTGCGGTGGACACCCCTGTTCGTCCCCTCAGTTGACGTGGCGGGGGCGGGACAGCGCGGCATGACAGGCGGATGGCAAGGCCGGCGGCGGCACTGCCAGCACCCCGGCAGCCGGCCGTCCGGCGGGGCGGCGGATGGCAGCGCCCTGGGAGGAATCCCGGTGTCCGGGGGCCGGTCGGGGCCGGCGGGTGCCTCGTTCCTGGCCGGGGCGCGGCGGCGGCGGCAGCGTGGGAGCTGTCAGACCGACGCTTCGACCCGAGGGAATGCCGTGCTCACGAAGCTCCTGCCATCGGATGTCGCCACCGCCGAGTCCACCGCCGATCCGGAGGACGTCTTCCTCTTCCCCGAGGAGGAGTTCCTGATCCGCAATGCCGTGCCCAAGCGGCGCCAGGAGTTCGGGACCGTACGGTGGTGCGCCCGCCGTGCGATGGGGGCGCTGGGCGTGCCGCCGACTCCCGTGGTGCCGGGCCGGCGCGGTGTCCCGCAGTGGGGTCCCTCGGTCGTGGGGTCCATGACGCACTGCGCGAGCTACCGGGGGGTGGCGCTCGCCCGGTCCTCGCAGTTCGCGGCGCTGGGCATCGACGCGGAGCCGAACACCCCGCTGCCGGAGGGGGTGCTGGAGTCGATCACGCTGCCCCAGGAGCTGCGCCGGACCCGGGAGCTGGCGCGGGCGGTACCGGAGATCGCGTGGGACCGGCTGCTCTTCAGCATGAAGGAGGCGGTCTACAAGACGTGGTTCCCGCTCACCGGCCAGGAGCTCGACTTCACGGACGCCCTGGTCACCGTCGACGCGGAGCAGGAGACGTTCCGCGCCCGGCTGCTGCCGGAGCCCGCCCGGCTCTCGCCCGCCGGACCCACGACGTTCAGCGGCCGCTGGTCGGCGGGCGACGGGGTACTGCTGAGCGCCATAGCGGTGCCTGCCGCGCGGCCGGCGCCGCCCGGGGCCCCGGCAGCGCGAAGCGCTCCCCCCATCTGCCGTGCGGGGAGCGCTTGCTGAACGAGGTCACCAGCGGGATGCCCGCCTCCGTCTCATCCCCACTGGTCGTCCTCGGGAGTGGTGAGAGACACCTGCACGGATGACACCTGCACGGACACGTGCAGCCCGCCGGACGCGGCGGACCGACCCGGCGTGCCCGGCAGAGCACCCGACATGAACTGCACCCCCATAACGGCCATGACCATACCCGTCAGTACAGTCAAGTAAATCGAAGAGAATTTACCGGAAATTGCCCTCACGACGCCCCCAGTCGAAGATCGAGATTTCCTACGCCTGCACCTTCGCCCGATTTTTCCGGCTTTGGTGTCTCGGTGATGCGAATAGAGTGCTGGATATCGATCATTCGCGCCAAGAGCCGCACGCTGGCGTAAAGTTACGTGGCAGCAATTACATCGATCAGTGGGGGCTGGTATGTTCCAAGGGGAGGGCTCGGATTCGGGGTTCGCCGAGCTGGACGACATCAGCGCCGCGGCATACGGACTCGCCGTGGAGTGCGGGCGCTTCGTGCACGAGAAGATCGCCGAACAACTGGGCCTGGCACCCGAGGAGATCGCGCGGGTGGAGAAAGTACTGCGCGGGGTCCGCCTCCTGCAGTCCATGCCGGGCCATCCGTCCGAACTGACCCCCGTCACACCCGACGTGGCCGCCGCCTCCCTGGTCGCACCCGCGGAGCGGCACATCCGGGAACTGCAGCAGGCGGTCACCGACGTCCGGGCGAAGCTGCTGTCCCTGACGCCCCTGTACTTCGAGGGGCGACGGCTGCGCAACCGGCTCGAGGCCTTCGACATCATCACCGATGTCACCCGGATCCAGGCGATGCTCAACCACCTCACCCAGAACTGCAAGAGCGAGATGCTCACCGTCCAGCCCGGAGGTGCCCGCCCGCCCGAACTCCTGGCGCACGCAAGGGAATCGGCGCTGTCCACGCTGGAGCGCGGGGTCCGGATCCGGACCATCTACCAGCACACCGCCCGCAACGACCTGCCCACCCGCTCGTACGTCCGCGAGGTCAGCCTCCAGGGCGCGGAGATCCGGACCGCCGACGAGGTCATCGACCGGCTGATCATCTACGACCGCGAGGTGGCGTTCCTGCCGGAGAGATCCGCCCACGACACCTCGCCCGGAGCAGCCATCGTCCGCGAGCCCACGCTCGTGGCATTCCTGTGCTCGGTCTTCGAGTACCTGTGGGACGGCGCGTCTCCGTACGTCGTGGAATCCCAACGGACCCCCGCCTCCTCCGACGAGCTCAAGTGGTCGATCATCCGGCTGATGACCAAGGGCTACAAGGACGAGATGGTCGCCCGCCGGCTCGGCATGTCGGTGCGCACCTGCCGCCGCCACATCGCCGAGATCACCGAGGAGCTGGAGGCCACCAGCCGCTTCCAGGCGGGCTACAACGCCGCACGCCAGGAACTGCTCTCCGGCGGCCCGGCCGCGGCGCCTCCCCCCTGATCCCGGCGGTGCCGGTCACCGGCCGGGACCCCCGCCCAGCGCCTCCGTGATCGCGTCCACGCAGTCCTGGTCGAGCATCGTCGTCACGTGGGCGTCCTGGAGCCGGCCGAAGCCCGCGTCGTAGACGGCGGCGCTCACGACGTACCCGTCCGCCAGCGGGAACGTCCGGAAGATCCACTCGTCTCCGGTGCCCGCCGTCCCGTCCGGGCGCTGGACCCGCACCGGCCTGCCGTCCGGACCGAAGCCGAACTCGGTGAAACGGAACTGCATGCCCTGCCCGATCGCCTTGCTGTAGGCCTCCTTGAGGGTCCACAGCCGTACGAGGGCGCCGTTGCGCTCCTCCTCCGGCATCCCGGACAGCAGGATCAGCTCGTAGGGCGTACAGATGTGCCGGCCCAGGCCGCTGCCGTACATCTCGCGGTCGGCGCGCTCCGCGTCCACCCCGATGAGCCCGCAGGTGGTCAGCCCGACGAGCAGCAGGTCCTCGGTGTGGCTCAGGCTGATGTCGATCTGGTCGCAGCCGCGCAGGTACGGGCGGCCGGTGGGGCCGTAGGCCAGTTCCAGGTCCGCGGGTTCGCTGGCCAGCACGGCGCCCGCCGCGTACTTCAGGAGCATCCGGGAGGCGATGTAGCGGCCGCGCACGTCGGCGTGCGTCAGGTCGAGGAAGCGCGTCCAGTCGCGGCCGAGCAGCTCGCGCAGCCCGTCGCCGGTCGGCAGGACGGGCTCCAGGTCCTTGAGCCAGGCGTAGACCAGCGCCGTCCCGTGGGTGGCGAGGTCCTCCCTGACCCGGTCCCACGAATCACCTCCCGGGACCACGGCGACGGGCTCACCGAGGGGCGGGCCGAGCGTGGGGCTGCCCGGGGCGGTCATCCGTACTCCTTCACGAGCGTGTGGACGTCCCGGAAGCTGCGCGCCTCCAGCAGGCGGTGCACCGGCACCCGGTGGCCGGACTCCTCAAGGAGGGCCACCAGGCGCAGCAGGTTGAGCGAGTCCCACCCGGGGAGGTCCGCCAGCGCGGTGTCCGCGCCCGCGGGGACGTCGAGGTCCAGGCCCAGGTCGTCGCGGACCGTCCGCAGGAACGTGTCGAGGCTATCGAGGCTCATCGGCCGGCCTTCCCCCCAGGGATTCGGTGACGCGCACGTGTCCGGGTACGTCCGGCACCCGTGCCAGGTCGTGGTGGAACTCCACAGCCTCCCCGGCCGCGCCGGGCCGGACCCGGGTGAAGCCGCAGGACGGGTAGAGGTCGCGGACCCGGTGGTTGCGCGCGGTGGGCGCGTAGCGGGCCGTCACCGCGGACAGCCCGAGCGCGCGGGCCCGGGCCAGCAGCACGGCGAGGCAGGCCTGTTCGATGCCGCGGGCGAGCACCCGGCAGCTGAGCCACATGTTGTCCAGGTGCAGCGCCCCGTCGGTGAAGGTCCCCAGCACCGCTCCGACCAGGCCGTTGTCGCCGAACCGGTCCGAGGATCGGGCGGCCAGCAGCAGGTGCCGGTCCGGGGCGGCGGCCAGCGCGACGAGCTCGGACTCCTGGTGTCCGCCGCCGGTGAGGTTGAACTGGTTGGTGCGCAAGGTCAGTTGGGACAGGCGCGCGAACTCGTGGGGCCGGGGCGGGCCGATGTCGAGGCGCACGCCGAGGTCGCGCAGGAACTCCTGGTGCGAGCCCGCCCTCTCGTGCAGGGCCCGGCGTTCGCGCTGGCGGTGGTACTCGCCGGTCCTGGCCCGGTCCTCGTCGGTCAGCCGCAGGGTGTCGAACCAGCCGTCCGCGAGCAGCCGGGTCACGTGCAGCGCGGGCTCCGCGTCGAGCGGTACGACGGCCACCCCGGGCAGGCCGGAACGCACCCGGGCCCGCTCGGCCGGCGAGTCGTCGGCGAAGACGAGGGCGTCGGCGGCGAGGTCCAGCCGGTCCGCGATGTCCGCGAGGTTGCCGTCCTTGGGCTCCCAGTTGGCGTTGATCCGTACGAAGTCCTCCTCGCGCAGCACGAGATCGGGATGGCCGCGCAGTGCCCCGAGGACGAGGTCCTCGTCGTTCTTGCTGCTCACGGCGAGGAGCACGCCCTGGGAGCCGAGCTGCTTGACGCACTTCTGGAAGGCTCCGAACGCCTCCCCGCGCAGTGTGCCGGCCGCCGCGATCCCGTCGGCTCCCCGCTCGCCGAGCACCCCGTCCCACAGGGTGTCGTCGAGGTCGAGCACCAGGCACTTGCGGGTCATGCCGCGCACCGCCCGGGCCAGGTGGCCGACCTCGCGGGCGTACGCCGCCAGGAGCTCCGCGCCGAGCTGCACCTTGGCGTAGCGGGCCAGGCGCGGGTCGGTGACCGGCCCGCCCTCGCCGATCAGGGGTTCCAGGTCGATCACCACGAGGCGGGGGGCCGACTCGGTGAGCCGCAGCAGCCGGGCGTTGAACTCCCGCCACACCGCGCCGAGGAGGGCCCGGGAGCGGTGGTCGAGGAGCCGGTGGCTGTAGGTGCGCGGCAGCGGGACGGTGTTGAGCACCAGGGTTCCGCTGCCGGCCGCGGCCGCCAGCGCGGCGCACCGGTTCAGTGCCTCCTCCCCCGCCGCCGCCACGTCCTCGGGTCCCCACACCTCGGGGATCCGGGCGAACAGGGTCTCGGCGTCGAGCAGGCACAGCGTCAGGTCCGGTTCGGCCGAGCACAGTTCGCCGTCCGGCTCGGTCAGGTCGCGCAGGTAGGTGCCGTGCTCGCCGAGGACGGCGCGCAACAGCAGTCCGTGGCGGGCCAGTTCGCCCCTGAGCGGGTCGACGACCTGCCCCACCGTGGACTCGCCGGTCACCGCCACCGTCACGACGGGGGTCCGCGGATGGCGGGCCAGCACGGCATCGGGGTCGAGCCCGGCGAGCAGTCGCCCGGCGGCGGCCGCACCGCCGGCGCCTCCCGCGCCCGCCGGCCGGCCCTCGTCCGCCGCGAGCAGCGCCGGCACCTCGTCGTACGCCTTCTCCAGCAGGCCCAGCGCACGGAGTTCGCGCAGCCGGTCGAGCCCCGTCGGTCCGGTCGTCCCGGTCGGTCCCGTCGTCATCGACGCCTCACACCTTCTCCAGGGCGAACCCGGCTCTGATCCACCGGCTGGACTCCACGCACAGGGCGAGTGCGCGCTCCCCCGTGGTGAACTTCGGGAACAGCCGGTCGAGTTGCAGGAACGGCAGTGCGTTGCCCGTGTTGCCGGTCTCGGAGACGCAGGAGACCTCCTGTGCGGAGGTGACCGGCAGCCGCTCCAGAATGCGCCCGGTCATCCGCTCGGAGAGCTGGGGCGGCAGCAGGTAGCCGACGTCCTCGAGGTCCCAGCCGAGTCCGCCGAGCAGCTCCCAGAGGATCTCCACGGTGATCGACGGGACGTGCTCCTCGATCGCCTTGTAGTCCTCGGCCAGCATCCGCCGCCCGGAGTGCCGGTCGGTGGTCCCGTACCAGTCCAGCAGCTGCCCGGGCGGTCGGCCCTGTCCGGTCCAGGAGTTCAGCACCGCCCGTACGGCCACCCGCTCGCCCTCGGGCTCGTCGGTGAGCACGGCGGCTCCGGCTCCGTCGCCGAACAGGACGTGGTTGACCAGCTCCTCGGTGGCCATCCGGGCGGTGTCCCGCCGGGGCGACAGGAACCGGTGGGTGACGTCACCGCCGATGATCAGCCCGGCCCGGCGGCCGCCGAGGATCAGGGTGCGGCCGAGGTCGAGGGCCTGGACCGCTCCCGAGCAGCCCGACTGGAGCTGGAAGACCGGCAGGTGGCCGAGGCCCAGCCGGTCGGCGACCTCGCTCGCGGTGGTGGGCAGGAGCAGGTCGGGGGTCGCGGTCGCGAGGACCAGGAACTCCATGTCGGCGGGGTCGAGCCCGGAGGCGTCCAGGGCCTGCGCGCCGGCCTCGGCGCACAGGTCGGCCAGGGAACCGCGGACCTCGCCGGTCTCCGGGTCCCAGCCGAAGTGCCGGGTCCGGGTGCCGACGAACAGGTCGATCCACTCCTCGCTCACCCCCAGCAGCCGGCCGAGCGCGGTGTTGTCCACCGGGTCCCCGGGCAGGGCGGTTCCGGCGGCCGCCAGGTAGGCGGCGCGCCCCCTCACGCCGACCTCGCCGCGATCAGGTCGCCGAGGAACGCGGCGAGCGAGCCGACCGAGCGCAGCGCGGGCAGCATCTGCTGCACGGACACGTCGCCGACGTGCGGCAGCCGGGCCTCCACCCGGTTCTTGAGCTGCATGATCATCACGGAGTCGAAGCCGAGGTCCTCGTGGAAGCGGGCCTCGCCCACCACGCGCTCCGGCGGGTACCCGCCGACCTCGGTGACCGCCTGGACCACCGCGAGCAGCACCGGATCGCCGGCGGGCGCGGCCCCGGGGGCCTGCCGCTCCGGCGGCCGCTCCCCTGCCGGAGCCGTCTCCGGCGCCGTCTCCGCAGCCGTCGCCGCCGCCGGCAGCGGCGTGCGCCGGTCCCAGTACCGCTGCGCGGAGGAGAAGACGTACGGGCTCATCGGCTCGACGACCCGGTGCCCGGGTGCGTACAGCTCCTCCCACTGCGGATCGAGTCCGCAGCGGTGCAGGGCGGCGACGGTCTCGGCGAGGTCGCGGCCGGTCGCCCCGGGGCCCGGCGCGGGGTGCAGCAACTCGGCCCCCGGTGCCCGCCCGCCCCGGGCGGCGAGCGGGAGGAGCTGGGTGCGCGGGCCGATCTCGATGAGATGGGTGGGGGCGATGTCCGAGACGAGCGCTCTCAGCGCGGTGTCCATGAGCACGGGCTCCTCGATCTGGTCCGCCCAGTAGTCGGCGTCCATGGCTGGTCGGGGGTCGTGGTGCAGCAGCCGGCCGTACCGGGTCGAGGCCACCGGCACCGCGGGCGGCGCACACCGCACCGCCTCGGTACGCAGCTTCGCGGCGGCCGGGGCCATCAGGGGCGAGTGGAACGCGTACGGGACGGGCAGCTCCCTGACCCGTACGCCGCGGCCGGTGAGCTCCTCGCCGATCCTGGCCAGTGCGGCCCGGGGCCCGGAGAGCACGGTGTCCGCGGGGCCGTTCAGCGCGGCCACGACGGCGTCCGGCTCCCCCGCGAGGACCTCGGCGAGCTCCTCGGCACCGGCGGCCGCGGCGATCATGCCGCCGCCGGGGGGCAGTTCGCCCGTCAGCGCGCCGCGCCGGACCACCAGGCGGGCGGCTTCGTCCAGGTCGAGGGCGCCCGCGGTGACGGCCGCCGCGTACTCGCCCAGGCTGTGGCCGAGGACGGCGGCCGGAGTGATCCCGAGCACCGCGAGGGTGCGGGCCAGGGCGTAGCCGACGGCGAACAGGGCGGGCTGCGCGAACTCGGGGCGGTGCACCCGTTCGTCGCCGCTCAGGATCAGCTCGCGCACCGAGGTGCCCAGGGGTGCGGCGAGGACCTCGTCGGCCTCGGCGAGATGGCGGCGGTAGGCCGCCGACTCGCGGTGCAGCCCCGCCGTCATGCCCGGGAACTCGCTGCCCTGGCCGGTGAAGAGGAAGGCGACGACGGGCCTGCCCCACGGGCGCCCGGTGCTCGCGGCCGGATCCCGGTCGGCCGCCCGGCGCAGTTCCCCGACGAGCTCGTCGGTGTCGCGGACGGTGACCGCGAACCGGTGCGGCAGGCCGGTCTTGACGCGGTTGCTGCTCCAGCAGAGGGCGGCGGCGCCGCCGCGCGGCCGCCTGGCGACCGCCTCCGCCTGCCCTGCGAGGTTGCGGCGCAGCGCCTCGGGAGTGTCGCCGCTGACGGTGAACACGCCGACGGCCCCGCGGGCGGTGCCGGTACGGGCCCCGGCGGCAGCCGGCGCGGTTCGCCGGGTCCGCCGGGGCGCCGAGCCCAGGACGGCGTGGGCGTTGGTGCCGCCCATGCCGAAGCTGCTCACCCCGGCGAGGCTCTCCCCGCGCGGCAGCCGCAAGGGGGACTTCAGGAGCCGCAGGCCCCGTTCGCCGAGCCGCAGCCTCGGGTTCTCGCGCTCGGCGAAGAGGCTGGCGGGGACGATGCGGTGGTGCAGGGCGAGGGCGGTCTTGATGAGCCCGGCGATGCCCGCCGCGCCCTCGGTGTGGCCCAGGTTGCCCTTGACGGAGCCGAGCGCGCAGGGGGCGTCGCGTGCGATGCCGTGCACCGCGCCCAGCGCCGCGCACTCGATCGCGTCGCCGAGTACGGTGCCGGTGCCGTGCGCCTCCAGGAACGCGACGCGGTCCGGGGTGATACCGGCACGCCGGTACGCGGAGTTCAGCACCCGCTCCTGCGACCAGCGGTTGGGGGCGATGACCCCGTTGCTGCGGCCGTCCTGGTTGACGGCGCTGCCGCGCAGCACGGCGTAGATCCGCTGTCCGTCGGCGAGGGCGTCGTCGAGCCGGCGCAGGACCACCAGGCCCACGCCGTCGCTGCGCCCGATCCCGTCGGCGTCGGCGCTGAAGGGTTTGCAGCGGCCGTCCTGGGCGGCCAGGCCGAGTTGTCCGTAGACCATGCCCATGGACGGCGAGAGCACGATGTTCGCCCCGCCGGCCAGGGCGGTGTCGCACTCCCCGGCGAGCAGGGAGGTGGCGGCGAGGTGGACGGCGACGAGCGAGGAGGAACAGGCCGTGTCGACCGCCAGGCTGGGTCCGGTGAGGTTGAAGTGGTAGGAGATCCGGTTGGCCGCCATCCCGGCGCTGCTGCCGGCGCCGAGCAGCGGGGTGACCTGCGCGAGGTCGCTCATGGTGAGGCGGCCCCACTCGCCGCCCATCATGCCGATGAACACCCCGGTCTCGGTGCCCGCGAGGGCTCCGGGGGCGCGGCCGGAGTCCTCGAGGGCGCGCCAGGCGCAGGGCAGCAGCAGCCGCTGGTGCGGGTCCATCGCGGCGGCCTCGCGCGGGGTGACGGAGAAGAAGTCACTGTCGAAGACATCGACGTCGTCGAGGAATCCACCGCGGCCGCTGACGGCGGGGAAGTCGTGCGCCTCCCAGCGCTGGGCGGGCACCGGACCGGTGCCGGTCCCGCCCCGCATCAGCAGGTCCCAGTACGCCTGCACGCCGGCCGCCCCGGGGAACGCGCAGTCGATGCCGACGATGGCGATGTCCCCCATCAGCGCTGGTCCGCCGGTGCGGTGGGTGCGGTGGGGGCAGCGGCGGGCGCGACGGCGGCCAGGGCGGCCGACAGGTGGCGGACCAGGCTCGCCACGGTCGGGTGGTCCCACAGCAGCGTCGGCTCCACCTCGAGCCCGAACTCCTCCTCCAGGTCCCCGCACAGGCTCAGCGCCGCCACCGAGTCCATGCCGTACTCGGCGAGCGGCACGGTGGGGTCGATGGTCTCGGCAGGCCGGCGCAGGTAGACGGAGAGCCGGGCCGACAGCCAGGCGTGCGGCACTGCGCCCTCGGCGCCGGCCTCGGCCGCGGTGGTCGCCGTGTTCGCGGTGTGCCGACCGGTGGGAACGGTCATCGTGGGGCTCCTTCGGTGCGTACGGCCCAGGTCCCGGTCAGCCCGGGATGGGGGTGGAGTAGAGGTCGTAGCTGATCTGGGTGCTGAAGCGGAGCTGGACCTCGTGCCGGATCCGGGTCTCGCACTCCGGCGGCAGATCGGCCACGCGCGTGCCGAGCCGGCGGGCGATGTGGTGCAGCGCGGCGGCCGCCCAGCACGGGTCGGCGAGGAACGGGTCCGGCCCGTACCGGCCCTGGTCCCACACCCCCAGTACGGCGGCCGCGGCCAGCAGCAGCGCGTACCGGTCCATGAGCGCGAACCGGGCCGGCTGCGCGGTGGCCGCGGCACCGGCCGCCTCCAGCCTGAGCACGCGGCTGCGTACGTCGCGGAACTCCTCGACGAGCTGCCCGGCGAGCGTGCGCAGGGCGCGCTCGACGGGGCCGCTGCCGTCGATGGCCGAGCTGACGGCGAGCATCGTCGCGCTGAGCGAGTCCCGCCCGCACGCGAGGGAGAGCCGGTCGGTGCGCAGCGGCGGCAGGTCTCCGGCCAGCCGGAACAGCCCCGAGGGCGCCTCGTCCTCCAGGAACCACGAACTCCGGGCCAGGCGGGGCATCTGCGGGATGACCGTGGCCTGGCAGGCGACCGTCCCGGCGTGGCCGAGGCTGAGCACCGGTACGTCCCGGACGTGCTTCTGGAAGATGCCCAGGGTGCCCTCGCGGGTGTAGAAGCCGGAGCCGAGGACGATGGACAGGTCGTACATGGTCTCGGTGAGCACGCGGGGCAGCAGGTACTTGAGCGCCGCCGAGTAGACGCTGGTCTCGGCGGGCAGCAGGTGCAGGGCCCTGGTGGCCACGACGGCGAGGCTGTCGTAGAGCAGCAGGTTGACGAAGGCGCCGGTCAGCGCGGCGCCGGTGCGGCTGCCGTCGACGCCGCGGGCCTGCGCCCCGCCCGAGTGCTCCCGGTCGAAGCGGACGGCGGTGCGCAGGCTGGTGTCGAGGGCGGCGACGGCCGAGGCGGAGATCACCGTGCGGCTGATCTGGAAGGAGCGCAGGGCGGTCTCGATCCCGGTGCCCTCGGGGCCCAGCAGGGCGGTGGCGGGCACCGGGCAGTCGTCGAACTCCACTCCGGCGAACCGGCAGCCGCGCAGGCCGACCGGGGTGCGGCGGGCGGTCACCGCCGCCCGTACGTCGTTCAGCTGCTCCGGCTCGAGCAGGAGCACGGAGTGGCTGCGGCTGCCGGGCTCCGGGTCGGTGCGGCAGAACAGGACCAGTGCGCCGGCCCGCTCCAGGTTGTTGACCAGCGGCTTGCCGCCGCTGATCAGATAGCCGTGGGGGCCGCGCCGGGCGGTGACCTGGCTGCGGACGTAGTCGTTGCTGTGGGCGGTCTCGTGCTGGGCGATGGCCGCCTTGCCCCCCGCGCCCAGCAGCCCGGCCAGCCAGTGCCGCTGCCGGGAGCTCCCGGCGGTCCACACGTCGGAGGCGGCCATGAAGGTGGTCATGCCGTGGCCCATGGCCAGGCCGACGTCCCGGCGGAACACCGGGCGCATGATCCTGACCAGGGTGTCCATTGCGTCGAGCCGCCCGCCCAGGGACTGCGGGATGTACTCGTCGGTGATCCCGAACCCGTCGAGCAGCGCCTCGCCGGCGGCGAAGGGCACCGCAGCCCGGTCGGCCTCCAGCAGGGCGGTGTAGCCGACCGGGTTGGCCGGGTCCGAGGGGTCGCCGAGCAGCGACTCCAGGGCGGCGACCCGGGTCCGTACGGCGTCCTCGCGCCGGTGGGCCACCGTGCGCTCGCCGAGGAGGGCGGCTACCACCGTCTTCCTCCGTCGGCTCCTTCCGGCCGCAGCAGGTCCTCGCCGAACAGCACGTCCTCGGCCCGGGCCAGCGCCCACACGTCGGGGGTCAGCACCTCGTGGTCGCCGCGCAGCACGCCGTCGAGGAAGAGCTTGCGCATGAGGGTGCGCTGGACCTTGCCGCTGCTGGTGCGGCGTACGGTGCCGGGGCGGACCAGCAGGATGTTGCCGGCCGGGACCTCGAACTCCTTGCCGATCAGGGCCTGGATCTTCTGTGCGACGGTGCGCAGCTCCTCGCTGCCCGCTCCGCGCACCTCCTGGACCAGGACGAGGTGTTCGCGCCCGGCGTCCACGGAGAACGCCGCGCCCACGCCGAAGGTCAGGGCGGGGCTGACGGTCCGCGCGGCCCATTCGACGTCCTGCGGGTACACGTTGCGGCCGTTGATGATGACGACTTCCTTCAGCCGTCCGGTGACGAACAGCTCGCCGTCCTCGAGCATGCCCAGGTCACCGGTGCGCAGGAAGCCGCTCTCCTCGTCGTTGAGGCTGGCCCGGAAGGTGCGGACGGTCTCGGTGGGCCGCTGCCAGTAGCCGCGGGCCACGCTGTAGCCGCGCAGCCAGATCTCGCCGACCGCGCCGGCCGGGAGTTCGTGGTGGGTCAGCGGGTCGACGATGCGCACTTCGATGTCGACGGGGGCGCCGCAGCCGATCAGGGTCCGGACGGGCTCGGTGCCGGCGGCCGCGGGTCCCGCGCCGATCACCCGGTCGCGTTCCAGGGCGGTCTTGTTGAAGTCCTTGCGGACGTGCGGGGTGCCCGGGACGCCGCCTGAGACGACCAGCGTGGCCTCGGCCAGTCCGTAGCAGGGGCGCAGGGCCTCGGGGCGGAAGCCGGCCGGGGCGAACCGTGCGGCGAACTCGTCCAGGCTTTCGGGGCGTACCGGTTCGGCGCCGTTGAGAGCCAGGCGCCAGCGGGACAGGTCCAGGGCGGCGATCTGCTCGTCCTTGATCCGCCGCACGCACAGGTCGTAGCAGAAGTTGGGGCCGCCGCCGACGGTGACGCCGTACTCGTCGATGGCCTGGAGCCAGCGCAGCGGGCGCTTGACGAAGGACAGCGGGGTGACCTGGACGCTGTGGCTGCCGAGCCAGACGGGGTGCAGGAGGTGGGCCACCAGTCCCATGTCGTGGAAGTACGGCAGCCAGCTGCCGAAGACGTCCTCGCGGGTGGTCCGCAGCACCTTCTGCAGGGCGGCCTGGTTGGCCAGCAGGTTGCGGTGGGAGACGGTCACGCCGCGCGGCTCGGAGACGGAGCCGGAGGTGTACTGGAGGAACACGAGGTCGTCGGGGCGTGCGGTGACGGGCTGCCAGGCGTCGGCGTCGCCGATGCCGGGGACGTCGGTGACCACGCACTCCGCGTCCGGGCGGGAGTTGCGGGCGAGCCAGAGCGCGACCTCGGGGGCGGCGGCGGTCTCGGTGAGGACCACCTTGGCGCCGGTGTCCTTCAGGACGGCGGTGGTGCGGTTGAGCCGCTTGTCGCGGCCCGCTTCGCCGGGCATCGGTACGGGGACCGCGACCGCGCCGGCGTAGAGGCAGCCGGCGAAGGCCTTGAGGAACTCGACGGTCGAGGAGTAGATCAGCAGCACCGGCTGCCCGGTCGCGCCGTACTCCTGGAGGCCGGCCGCGATGCGTCTCGCCTCCCGGTCGAGCTCCCCGTACGTGAGGTGGTCGGCCAGCGCTCCGCCGGCCGTGTCGCGGAGGAAGACGTGCACGTCCTCGTCGGCGAGTTCGGCCGTCCGAACGCGGAGGAGTTCGGTGAAGGTGGCGAAGCGTGACTCTGACATCCGCGGCATCCCCTCGCGTCTGCGGGCCCGTGGACTGTCGGACCGCGTTTACCGGCGATCATCCGCGCGGCCGCTTAAGCCGGGCTTGTGCGGACGCCGACAAGGGGGGCGGCAGGGGTGCTCGGCGCTGCGCGGTGCGGGCCAACCTCGGTACATGGACACTCACACCGACAGCGCCACCACGACCGGGGCGCCGCCGACCGGGGCGGCGATCGTCTTCCCCGGGATGCAGCCGACGGCCTTCTCCGAGGTGGCCAGGTTCATGCTGGTCAACCCGTACGCGCGGGAGCTGCACGCGATCGCCGACGACGTGCTGGGCTTCTCGCTGGCCGACCGCTACGAGCGGGCCGAGGGCGACTACTCGCCGTACGGGCAGATCTCCTTCGTGGTGAACTGCCTCGCGCTGGCCCGGTGGGCCACGGACCGGCTGGAGGCTGCGCCCGGGTACGTGGCGGGGCCGAGCTTCGGCGCCCGGGCCGCCGCCGTCTACTCCGGCGTGCTCGACTTCCCCGACGCCGTACGGATGACCGCGCGGCTCGCCGACACGATGGAGGACTACTTCGCGCGGGAACACCCCGCCCTGGTCACCCAGTCGATCGCCCGGCTGCCGCAGGAGAACGTCGCGCTGCTGCGCGGGGAGCTCGAGGAACGGGGCGAGTGGAGCGACGTCTCGTGCGTCGTCGACCACGACTTCACCATGCTCACGGTGCACGAGTCGGTGCTCGACTGGCTCCAGCGGCGGATCCGCTCGCTGGGCGGCATGTCGATGTACACGATGAAGCCGCCCATGCACTCGTACCTCTTCGGGGGGCTGCGCGACCGGGTGGACGCCGAGGTCTTCGACGGTCTGACCTGGTCCGAGCCGCGGCTGCCGCTGGTCGCCGACCAGGACGGCCGGGTGGTGACCACCGGCGAGGGGGTGCGCGGGATGCTGCTGGACGGCTTCGTGCGTACGGTGCGCTGGCCGGACGTGGTCAGGACGCTGGAGCGGTCCGGGGTCGGCCGGCTGTACGTGTCCGGGCAGGACGGGCTGTTCACCCGGGTGGCGTGCACCACGCGCGCCTTCCAGGTGGTGCCGGTGACGCCCCGGTCGGCGATGCGGCCGGTGCGGCGGCGGCTGCCGGTGGCGGCCTGATCCGCGGGACGGGCCCTGCGGGCACGGGGAGGGGCCGGTACCCGTCCGGGTACCGGCCCCTCCCTCACGTGCGGTTACCTGCCGTCCACGGTGAAGGCGTAGAAGGTGCCCTCGGTGAGGCTGCCGGTGGTGCCGCCGCCGTTGGCGAAGCGGGCGTAGCCGTTGCCCCAGTAGACGGTGCCGTCGACGACCGCGGGGCCCGCGTTGGAGGAGTACGGCGCGGTGAAGTCCCACAGGTAGGCGCCGGTCGCTCCGTCGAAGGCGTACATGCGGCCGCTGGTGGAGCCGCCGAAGACGACGCCGTTGGCGGTGGTAAGGGCGCCCCAGGCGAAGCCGTCGGTGCGGTCGGCGACCTGCCACAGGATGCGTCCGGTCTGCGGGTCGAGGGCCGCGAAGGAGCTGCGGGTCGTCGTCGTGCCGTCGGCCAGCTGGTAGGGCTGGCGGTTGAAGTTGGCCTCGGCGATGTAGATCCGCTTGTCGTCATTGGCCGTACCCCACTGGATGCCGCCGATGTGGCCGCCGGGGCCGGCCGCCGCGCTCCAGACCACGGCGCCGGTGGCCGCGTCCATCAGCCAGTACTCGCCGCTCTTCTCGCCCGCGCCGATCACCTTGCGGGGGCAGCCGTCGGGCCCCTTGATGGTGAACAGGTGCGCGCCGTCGCCGAAGTCGTAGTCGTAACCCGGGTTCGGCGGGCAGTTGTTGGGCGGGAAGCCGGGGAGGCAGCCGGTGTTCCAGGCGTCGAAGCGCTTGGCGCCGGTGTTCCACTTGACCCGGCCGGTCTTCATGTCGAGGGCCAGCACGGTGTCCACGTAGTTGTCCGGTGCGTAGCACTCGGCGGGGGTGTGGCCGGCGGTCTGGCAGTCGCTGACGGACTGCGGAACGGTGTAGTTGTTGCCGGTGGTGAAGTACACCGTGTTGGTCGACGGGTCCAGGGCCGGGGTGCCCCAGACGGCCACGCCGCTGTAGCCGCCGGTCTGTCCGCCGTTGTCCGGGGTCGTGTACTGGCGCCACAGCCGGTCACCGGTGGCCGCGTCGAAGGCGTTCACACTGCCGCGGAAGGTGCAGCAGGGGAAGGCCGGGTCGAGGGCGCCCTCGGACTCGCGGGAGGAGATCCCCTGGTAGATCACGCCGTTGTGCACGACGGGCGACTGGGTCAGCACCGCCTTGTACTGGGTGTCGATTTCCCGGCTCCACACCTTGTTGCCGGTGGCCGCGTCGACGGAGATCAGGACGGCCTTGTTCCAGTCCGCTATGTACACCTTGCCGCCGACGACGGCGGGGCTGGTCCGGGAGACCGAGGCCGGGTCACCGGTGTACTCGGACACCTTGCGCGACCAGATGGGGCTGCCGGTCTTCGCGTTCACCTTGTGCAGCCAGCCGCCCCAGTCGGGGAAGTACACGGCGCCGTCGACCACGGCCGGGGTGGCGGACACGTCGCCGTGGGTGGCGTACGTCCACTTGGCCTTCAGGCGGCCGACGTTGGCCTTGGTGATCGTCGTTTCCAGCGGGTTGGAGCGGCTGTTGCGGATGTCGTGTCCGCCGGTGGGCCAGGACGCCGCCGTGTTGGCGGCGCTGGTGGTGGGGGCGGAGAACAGGGTGGCGAGCAGCGCGAGTACGGCGAGCAGCGCGAATCTGCGGACCGCTCCCTGGCGGGCCCGGGGTCTTGTGCGCATGGGTCTTCCTCTTCCGTGCTGTGATGGGTTGGTTCGGGGATCAGCTCGCGGTCACCGGTACACGGGTCCCGTGCAGTGCGGTGGCTCGCGCGGTGAGCTCCAGCCGGTCGGTCTTCTTGTTGGTGTTCAGCGGGAACTCGTCGAGCCGGTGGTAGTGGCGCGGGATGAGCTGGGCGGGCAGCAGGCCGGCCAGGTCGCGGTGGAACTCCTGCGGTGAGCGCTGCCCGCCGAGGTAGAAGGCGACGAGCTCGGTGCTGTTGGCCGCCGGTACGCCGACCACCACCGCGTCGGCGACCGGGGTGCCGGCGCGCAGGGCGTGTTCCACCTCGGCCAGTTCGACCCGGTAGCCCTGCACCTGCACCTGGGAGTCGGTGCGGCCCAGGTAGACCAGCTCGCCCCCGGCGAGCCGTCGTACCCGGTCGCCGGTGCGGTACCAGAGGACGCCGTCACGCTCCAGGTACTTGCCGGACCCGTCGCCCGGGTCCAGGTAGCCGGCCGACAACTGCGGGCCGGACAGCCACAGTTCTCCCTCGTCCTGGACGGCAGCGCCCTCCTCGTCCAGGAGCAGTTCCGCGTGGCCGTCGTGGAGCAGGCCGAGCGGCACCACACCGTTGACGCCGAGCCGGGTCGACTCCTGCGGCGACCAGGTGTGGCGGTGGGTGGTGATGGTCATCTCGGTAGGGCCGTAGACGTTGACCACCGAGGAGTGGGGGGCGGCCTGCTGCCAGGCGTCGGTGTCCTGGAACTGGAGCGCCTCGCCGCCGAAGTACGTCCAGCGCAGCGAGGGCATGCTGCCCGGCAGCAGCCGGCCGGTGCGGCGGGCCAGCGAGATGACGCTGGGCGCCGAGAACCAGACGGTGATGCCGTGTTCGGCGACGAAGGCGGGCAGGTCGCGGTAGGCGTGCGGGGAGACCGAGACCAGGGGCGCGCCGACCGCCCAGGCGCACCACAGGTCGGAGACCGCGGAGTCCCAGTTGAGGTTGGCGGCCTGGGAGAACACGTCGGCGGCCGTGAAGTCGTACCAGGCGTCCATGAGGGAGAAGTAGTGCGCCAGGTTGCCGTGCGTGAGCCGGACGCCCTTGGGCCGGCCGGTGGAGCCGGAGGTGAACAGGACGTAGGCCACGTCATCGGGGCCGGCGGACCAGGTCGGCTCCGCCAGCGCGGTGTCCGGGCCGGCGGGGAGCGGCCGCAGTCCGCTGCCGGCGGCGAGCGCCGCGGCCCCGGCGGGGGTCAGGTGCGGGGCGAGCACCGGGAGGTCCCCGAGTGCGGTCGCCAGGTCGGTGGCGAGGTCCGTCGCGAGCCGGGCCGCGCCCTCCTCGTCCACGACGAGGGCGGAGACCTCCGCCGACGCGAGCATCGAGGCGATCTTGCCGGGCGGGAAGTCGGCCAGCAGCGGCACCGCGGGCAGTCCGGCGTACAGGCTCGCCAGAATGGCGACGTACGAGGTGAGGCTGCGGCCCGCCAGGATGCCGACGGCCTTCGGCGGCCCGCCGGGGGCCGCCAGCAGCGCGCCCGCCCAGGTCAGGGCCAGTGCGTGGGCCGTCGCGTAGTCGACGGTCTCCTTCCCGACGCGCACGGCCACGCCGTGCGGTGAGCGTTCCAGCCCGCGCAGGAAACGTGCGTGCAGCGCGGTCCGCGCCATGGGTTCCATTTCTGCTCCTCCTCGCCGGGAATGATCGACCAGCCATTTCCCGGACCATTTCTGGGACTCATTGACAGCCGTCATCGGAGGCCTCCATCATTCCCGTATGCCAGAACTCACGAAGCACACCTGGGACGGCGCTTTCGAGGCCGTCGTACGCCCGTTCCTGCCCTATCTCTCACCCGATGAGAAATTGACCGGCGATGCCGAACTCCGTGACCTGGGGCTTGACTCCATGGGCACGGTCGAGCTGCTCGCCGCCCTGGAAGGCGCTTATGACGTCCGTTTCCTGGACGATGCGCTGAAGCTGGAGAATTTCGCGAACCCGGATATCCTCTGGAACACCCTGATCACCCAGACCGAATCGTCCAAGTGAATGATCGGTCCACCGGCGGCCCGGCGAGGATTTCGATCCGAGTCGGGCCGCCGGTATTTCTGCACCGCATTTCCGACCGGTTTTCCGGACGCGGTCAGGGGACCAGTTGCCGGAAACTCTCCTCGATCCTGTCGAGCGTGTGACGGACGTGCGGCAGGGCGGTGGGGTCCGGCGCGTCGAGGGCGAGCTGCTGCTCCCGAGCCGTCTCGCCGTACAGCATGCTGGTGGCGCACTTGAACCGCAGGGCGTCCCCCTCGTCGCCGAGCAGGTGTCCGGCGAGCACCACGATCCCCAGGTCCAGCATCCGGCGGGCGAGCGTCGGCGAGTCCGTCACCTCGTACTTCGCCAGCGCCTCGCGGACCGGTTCGAAGTCGGGGTAGACGTAGAACGCCCCGGTCGGCGGCCGGCAGCGGGCGCCCGCGTCCACGGTGATGCGGTGGACCTCGCGGGCGACGGCCCCGTGCAGGCGGGCGCTGGCCCGCAGCCGGTCGCGTACCTCCTGCGGCTCGCCGAAGGCGTACTCGGCCACCTCCTGCATCGGCCCGGCCAGTGTCGACCAGACCTCGCTGGCCACCGAGACCACTCCGGTGCGGATCCACTCGCCCCAGGGTCCCTGCGGGAAGCGGGCCACGCCGATGCGCCAGCCGCCCAGGGCCAGGCTCTTGCTCAGGCCGGTGGCGATGACCGTGCTCCCGGGGGCCACTTCGGCCGGGCTGAGGTACTCGGTGGCCGGGTCGTGCACCACGTCGCGGTAGATCTCGTCCGAGACGATCAGCAGGCCCTCCTCCTCGGCGATCGCGCACAGTTCGCGGATCAGCGGGGGCGGGGCCAGGGTGCCGGTCGGGTTGTCGGGGAGGGTCAGCACCATGATGCGCGGGTCGCGGCCGAGGACGCGCGCCGCGGTGATGCTCTCGCGCAGGGCGTCCGGGTCCGGCACCCCGCCGCACTCCTCGGGGATCGGGACGGCGATCGGGTGCTTGCCGGCCAGCCGGGCCTGGGGGGCGTAGGTGTTCCAGGCGGGGCGGGGCAGCAGGACGTCGCCGGGGACCGCCAGGTTGAGGGCCATCAGCAGCGGCTTGCTGCCGGGGGCGACCACGATCTGTTCCGCGTCGGTGGGGATGCGGCGGCGGCTGAAGTAGCCGGCGGCGGCGTTGCGGACGCCGGGCGAACCGGCCACCGGGCCGTAGGCGTTGCGGTGCGCGCCCGCGGCGAGCCGCTCCACCAGCGGCGCGAACGCGGGGAGCCGGGACTCCCCGAAACCGAGGTGGACCAGCGGTTCGCCGGCCGCCTGGCGCTGTGCCACCAGCTGGTTGAGGGCCAGGTTCGGTGACATCCGCATGTCGCTCATCCCCGGCTCCCCGCCGGCGCCGCCGCCTTCGTCCCGAAGAGCTCCTGCCCGCCCTGCCAGGCCGGTCCCGCGATGGCCCGGGCGATGTCGGCGGGGACGGTGCGGTCGAGCCGCAGCTCGTCCAGCCAGGCCGCCTGCGGATCGTAGTGGGCCAGGAAGGGCCGGCCGACCAGGGCGGGGTCGCGGGCCTGGACCATGTGCAACTGGAAGAAGCGGCCTTCGGCGTTCTCGACGATGCCGTCCACCACGACCTTGCCGGGGGTCGCGGACATCACCGGGCCGCGCACGGTGCGGGCCAGGCCGGGCAGGGTGCGGTAGGCGCTCTGGAAGATCTCGGCCGCCCGCGCGAGGGGCACCCGGAAGTAGTCGTAGGGGCCGGTGTCGCGCTCCACGAACATGTAGTACGGCACGGAGCCGGCGGCGAGTTCGGCCCGCCACATCTCGCTCCAGACGGCGGGGTCGTCGTTGACGCGGGCGATCAGCGGCGCCTGGCAGTAGACGAGGGCGCCGGTGGACCTGATCCGGGAGAGCGCCCGCCGGGCGAGGTCGGTGGCGAGCTCGCGGGGGTGGCTGAAGTGCGCCATGACGGCGAGGTTGCGCCCGGAGGCGACGACCTGCTCGAAGAGGCGCAGCAGGTCGTCGGCGTCGGGGTCGCCGGCGAAGCGCTGCGGCCAGTACGCGACGGACTTGGTGCCGATCCTGATGGTCCGTACGGTCTCCACGGAGAGCAGCGGCTCCAGGTGGGAGCGCAGCCGCTCGGTGGACATCACCATCGGGTCGCCGCCGGTCACCAGGACGTCGGTGACGTCGGGGTGCCGGCCGAGGTAGGAGATCAGACCGCTGGGGTCGGGGGCGGCGAAGCGCAGGTCCGCGTCGCCGACGAACTGGGCCCAGCGGAAGCAGTAGGTGCAGTACGAGTGGCAGGTCTGGCCCTGGCTCGGGAAGTAGAGCACCGTCTCGCGGTACTTGTGCTGGAGCCCGGGGATCTCGGCGCCGTCCCGGGTGGGGACGTTGAGCTCCTTCTGGCCGGACGGGTGCGGGTTGAGCCGGCCGCGGATCTGCTGCACGAGGGTGCGCAGCGCGACCTTCGAGGCGGGGTCCGCGGAGAGCGCGGCGAGGTCCCGCTCGTTCTGCTCGGTGAGCATCCCCCGCTGCGGGAACACCAGTTGGAACATCGGGTCGTCCGGAATGCGGTCCCAGTCGATGAGGTGCGACAGGACGTACTCGTTGACCCGGAAGGGCAGCACCATCGACACGAGCCGGACGGTCTCCCGGATGCCGGCGGGCAGGCCGTGGCGGTCGGCGATCTCGTCGAGCTGCCGCGGCCCGTACGCGCGGAACCGTGCCGTCTCGACAGAATCGGTTGCCAGCAGGGACATGCGGATATTCCTCCAGCCTGGTGCCTGGCAGTTCCGAGCGTCTGCTCGAATGCGGTTCGATGCTAGGGAGAGGATTCGGCCACCGGACCCCAGATCCGACCCCAGCCCGACCCTTACGGCGCCCCGGGCGGCGGCGTCTCGAGGGCCGGGCACGGACATGGCGAAGCCGCCCAGGACCGGCGGGGGTTCAGGTCCTGGGCGGCTGTCGGTGGGCCCCTGGGCGGGGGCCGGTGCCCTTACGCGCGCCGCGCCCTCACGCGGCGCCCGCGCCCGGCTGTCCGGCCTTCTGCGCCGCCGGGGCGGCCTGCGCGGCGAGTTCCGCGGCCCGCTGGTTGTCGGTCTGGACGGAGCGCAGCCCGATCAGGGCGAAGACCGCGGCGCCGGCCATGACGACCGCACCGGCCACCGAGGCGGCGTGCACCTCGGTCGTGAAGGCGGTGCGGGCCGCCTCGATCAGGCTGGTGGACGCGTCGCCCGAGAGCTTGCCGGCGGCCGCCAGGGCGCCGCCGATGGTCTCGCGGGCCGCCTCCAGCGCGTCGGCGGGCACCCCGGCCGGGGAGTCCAGCGCGGAGCTGTTGCGGTAGACGGCGGCGCCGATGCTGCCCAGGACGGCCACGCCGAGGGCGCCGCCGAGCTCCTGGCCGGTCTGGAGCAGGGCGGACGCCGTACCGGCGCGCTCCGGCGGCACCTGGCCGACGACGAGCTCGGTGACCAGGGTGAGCACCGGGGTGAGCCCGACGGCGAGCGCGATGATGCCGATCAGGATCAGGACCAGGCCGTCCTCGGCCGGTACCTGGGTGAGCATGAGCAGGGCGAGGGTGGCGATGGTGAACCCGGCGCCGATGATGTGGGCGGGCTTGACGGTACGGACGAGGACGGTGGCGACGGGCACGACGGCGCCCACGGCGAGCGTGCCGGGGATGGTCCACAGTGCCGACTTCAGCGCGCTCATGCCGAGGACCGACTGCATGTACTGGGTGCTGAAGAGCGAGTAGCCGACGAGGGTGAAGCAGGCCAGCATGTTCACGGTGACCGAGGCGCCGAAGGCGCGGTTGCGGAACAGCGAGAGGTCGACCATCGGGTCGCTGCTGGTGCGCTGGCGGCGCAGGAACACCGGGACGAGGGCCAGGCCGACCGCGATGGCGACGACGTGGGTGACGGCGAAGCCGTCCACGGCGATCTTCTTGAAACCGTAGATGACGGGCAGGACGATGGCGAGCGAGAGCGCGGCGCTGATCAGGTCGAACTTCCCGGCCGCGGCGTCCTTGGACTCCGGCAGCAGGAAGGGCGCCGCCACCAGCAGGAGCAGCATCACGGGGACGTTGATGAGGAAGACCGAACCCCACCAGAAGCCGGTGAGGAGGGCGCCGCTGACCACGGGGCCGAGCGCGGCGCCGGCGGCCATGCCGGTGGACCAGACGGCGACGGCCGTGCGCCGCTGCGTCTGGTCGCGGAACAGGTTCCGGATGAGGGCGAGCGTGGAGGGCATGAGGGTGGCGCCGCCGATGCCCTGGAGGGCGCGGGCGGTGACGACCATCTCGGGGTTGGAGGCGTAGGCGGCGAGCAGCGAGCCGCCGCCGAAGACCACGGCACCGATCAGCAGGAGGCGCCGACGGCCGATGCGGTCGCCGAGCGCGCCCATGGTGAGCAGGACTCCGGACAGGACGAAGCCGTAGATGTCGATCATCCACAGCTGCTCGCTGCCGGAGGGCCGCAGGTCCTCGCTGATCGCGGGGATGGCGAAGTAGAGAACGGTCAGGTCCATGGAGACGAGCAGCACGGGCAGGAGCAGTACGCCGAGGGCGATCCATTCCTTGCGGCCCGCCTTGGCCTCCGGTCCGGTCGTGTCGTTATCGCTCAGGGAGCTGGTCATGGGGGCTGTCCAATGCTGTCGGGACGGGACGTAGGTATCAGTGAACGGAACGCCGGGTGGGGCGGGGTGGGTCCGGACCGGGAACAGGGGTGGGAACAGGGGTCAGGACAGGGGTCGGAACAGGGGTGGGGCGGGCCGGAGGCGGAGCGGGGGCCGGACAGGGGTCGGGCGGAGGTCCGGCAGGGGTCGGGCGGAAGTCCGGGCAGGGAGCCGGACCGGGCGTTTCAGGACTCCTCGGCGGCGCGTGCGGCCAGGGCCCTGCGGTCGGTCTTCCCGTTGGGCGTGAGCGGCAGGCCCGGGATCAGGCCGACCTTCCGCGGAACCATGTACTCGGGCAGGGTCTGCTTGCAGAACGCGCTGATCACGACGGGGTCGGCGGTGAAGCCGCGGGCGGGGACGACGTACGCGTAGAGCTCCGGATCCTCGCCCGGACGCGGGCGGACCACCGCGGCGGCCGCTTCGACGCCCGGGAACTCCAGGAGCCTGCGCTCGATCTCCCCCAGCTCCACGCGATTGCCCCGGATCTTGACCTGGAGATCGGACCGGCCGACGAAGTACAGCTCACCACTCTCGCCCCGGTATGCCAAGTCATTTGACTTGTACACGAGTTGGCCCGACCGGGGATTGAGCGGATCGGGCACCAGGACGGCCCGGGTGGCTTCCGGATCGTCCCAGTAGCCGGTGAAGAGGGAGGGGCCGCGCAGGTGGATCTCGCCCACCGCGCCCGGCTCCTCGACGGGCCGGCCCTTCTCGTCGATCAGCAGCATCTCGGCGCCCGGGTAGGCGAATCCGATGGACAGCTTGTCGACGCCCTCGGGCAGCGGGCTGGGCACGTCGGTGAGGGAGAAGGCCATCGCCTCGGTGGGGCCGAAGCAGTTCACCACCCGGGCCTGCGGCAACAGGCTCTGAAGCTGACGCAGTTCCGGCAGCGGGAAGGCCTCGCCGGAGAACAGCACCCCGCGCACCTGGCCGGCCAGCGCGGCCAGCCCCTTGGCCTCGTGGCGCAGTACGGGCCGCCAGATCGACGGCACCCCGTCGACCTGGGTGGCGCCGGTGTCGGCCAGGAAGCGCAGCAGCCGGCGCGGCCAGTGCATCAACTCCCGCGGTACGGGGATCAGCTGGGCGCCCGAGCCGAGGGCGAGCCCGATGTCCAGCAGCGCGAAGTCGAATTGGAGCGGCGAGGTGGTGGCGAGCCGGTCCTCGGCCGTGACGATGGAGTGCTGGAGCATGCCCCGGTAGAAGGAGAGCACGCCGCGGTGGCTCATGACCACGCCCTTGGGGCGCCCGGTGGTCCCCGAGGTGAAGATCATGTACGCGGCGTCGGTGCCGACGGCCTCCCGCCGGTGGCGGGTGCGGGGCGCGGGCGCACGCTCCACGACCAGCCCGTCCGGGCCGAAGCGCGCCGTGCCGATGGGCTCCGGGACGCCCTCGCGCTTGCCGTCGGCCGTCTGGAGGTGCAGGGCGGGCTCCGCGGTGGCGGCGATGGCCAGCAGCCGCGGGGTGGGGACCTCCGGGCTCACCGGGATGAAGGTGAGCCCGAGCATCGAGCAGGCGAGGAGTACGGCCACGGCGGCCGCGGAGTTGTCCGACTCGAGGATCACCCGGTCGCCGATGTCGAGGCCCAGCGAGTCCAGGGTGACCGCGTAGTCATGGGCCCTGCGCTCGAGTTGACGGTAGGTCAGGACTCGGGAGGTGCCGTCCGGGCCGGCCTCCCAGGCCGCGGGGCTGTCCGGCGCGGTCCGGGCCGCCGCCAGCATGAACTCGTGGATGCGCTCCGCCGGTCCGCGGACCGCGGCCGGGCGTACCGTGCTCAGGCTCACCGCTGTGCCACCTCTGCTCGTCGTCCAGTGCTCGTCAGTCGTCCAGCGCTCATCAGGAGATCCGCTCCTTCAGGTCCGTCAGCCAGCTGTCGATGACGGGGGCCGTCGTGTCGACGTGCTGCTCGACGATGGTGAAATGCGTGCCGGGGACGGTCGCCACGGTGTCCGCGCCGTCCCAGTCGGCCTGCCAGCCGGCGTCGGGCGCGATGTCCGCGTCCTCGCCCATCGCGAAGAGGTCCCCGGCCCGCACGAACAGCACGGGCGCCTCGATGGCCTCCTGCCGGAACTGCGGCAGGAGTTCCACGTACCGGCCCATCGCGGAGAGTTCGGCGCTGCTGAAGGAGCCCAGCGTGGCCGCCTTGTCCGGGACGGCGAAGGCCATCTGGTCGAAGAGCGCGTCGTTCGTCGCGCCCATGTAGTAGGTGTCCAGGAGCACCAGCCCGGCGGGGCGCACCCCGTGGAGCTGCTCCAGGCGGGCCACGGCGGCGTGCGCGAGCAGACCGCCCGAAGAGAAGCCGAGCAGGGCGAACGGCTCCCCGTCCGCGGCGCGCAGCACGGCCTCGGTGAGGACGTCCACCGCCGCGTCGAAGGACTCCGGCAGCGCCTCCCCGCGCCCGAACCCGGGGGTGGGGATGCCGGAGACGGGCATCGAGAGCCGGGCCGCGAGCCGTGCGTGCTGGTGCACTCCGCCCGCGACGGTCGGCGTGCTGAGGCAGATCAGCCGGGGCGTCCGGTCACCCTCCGGCCGGGTGCGCGCCCCGTAGGAGACCGCCGCCGGCAGTTCCGCCAGGTCGGCCGCCGAGGCGAAGGCGGGCCGCAGCGCCGCCACGGACCGCAGCATGGCCAGGCCGGGCTGGAGGTTCCCCGACATGATCGCGTCGAGGAACAGTCCGTACAGGGTGTCGTCGGCGCGGGCTTCGCCGTGCGTGGACGGCGCGTCGGCCCGCCCCGGCTCCCCTGGTGCCGCGGCCAGGCGGCCGGCGAGCAGCCGGGCCAGCTCCAGCGGGTTCTTGCTGTCGAAGACCACCATGGCCGGCAGGGAGAGCCCGGACGCGGTGTTCAGCCGGTTGCGGAGTTCGACCGCGGTCAGAGAGTCGAATCCGGCTTCCAGGAAGCCGGCTTCCGCGTCGACCGCGCTCGCGTCGGCGTGCCCGAGGACTTCGGCCGCGTGGGTGAGCACCGCGTCGAGCACCGCGTTCTCGCGCTCCGCACCGCCGAGCGCGCGCACTGTCGCGCGCAGCGCGCCGGCCTCGGCGGCTCCGGCCGCGGCACCGGCCCGGCGGCGCACCGCGGGGGCGAGGCCGCGCAGCAGGGCGGGCACCTCGTCCGTGCGGGCCCGCAGGGCGGCCAGGTCCACCCGCAGCGGTACGAGGGCGGGGGCGTCGGCCGCGACCGCCGCGTCGAAGAGCCACAGGCCCTCCTCCTCCGACAGGGCGGGGGTTCCGCTGCGCCGCATCCGCTGGAGGTCGGCCTCGCCGAGCCACTGGCTCAGTCCGGTTTCGGTGTCCCAGAGGCCGAAGGCCATGGAGGTGGCCGCCAGGCCCTTCGAGCGGCGGTGCTGGGCGAGCGCGTCCAGGAAGACGTTCGCCGCCGCGTAGTTGCCCTGTCCGGCGGCCATGACCAGGCCGCCGGCCGAGGAGAACAGCGCGAAGACGGACAGGTCGTGACCGGCCGTCAGCTCGTGCAGGTGCCAGGCCGCATCTGCCTTCGCCCGCAGTACGGTGTCCACCTGCTCGGGGGTGAGCGCCCCGACCAGGCCGTTGTGGGCGACTCCGGCGGCGTGGACGATCCCGCGCAGCGGGTGCGCCGGGTCGATGCCGCCGATCAGCGCGGCCACGGCGTCCCGGTCGGACACGTCGCAGGCGGCGATCTCCACCCGGGCGCCGAGCGCGGCCAGTTCGTCGCGGAGTCCGGCCGCGTTGGGCGCGCCGGGTCCGCGCCGGCTGGTGAGTACGAGGTGCCGTACGCCGTGCGCGGTCACCAGGTGGCGGGCGACGAGGGCGCCCAGGCCGCCGGTGCCGCCGGTGATCAGGACGGTTCCCTCGGTGTCCCAGGTCGTGTCGCCGCCCGGTGCCGCGTTCCGGGCCAGGCGCGGCGCGAGGACCTTGCCCTGCCGGATCGCCAGCTCGGGCTCGCCCGAGGCGAGCGCGGCGGCCAGCGCCTTCGGGGACACCTCGGACTCTTCCAGGTCCAGCAGCACGAACCGGCCCGGGTTCTCCGCCTGCGCGGCCCGCACCAGCCCCCACACCGGGGCCTGCCGTACGTCGACCGGGTCCCCGTCGGCGACGGCCGACGCGGCCCGGGTGACGAGGACCAGCCGCGACCGCGCGAACGCCGGCTCGGCCAGCCACTGCTGTACGGCGGCCAGGGCCGTGTCCACCGCCGAGCGGACCCCGGCGGGCACCTCCTCCTCGCGGCCCGCGCCGGGCCCGGCTGCCAGGACGGGAAGGACGGGCAGGAGCACGGTGTCCGGTACGCCGTCCGGGTCCGCGCCGAGCGCGTCGAGCCCGGGCGCCACCGGAACCCCGGCCACCGCCAGGCCCGGGCCGGCGACCGCCCACGCCCCGCGGGGTCCGGATCCGCCGCCGACCGGCTGCCATTCCACGGAGAGCAGCGCGTCCCGGAAGCCGCCGGTGGGCAGCTGCTCGGCGGCCACCGGCCGCAGCAGCAGGGCGGCGACCGAGGCCACCGGCGCCCCGGACGGGTCGGCGAGGTCGAGGCGGACGGCGTTGCGCTGCCCCTCGACGGGCGCGAGCCGGACCCGTACGGCGGTCGCGGACGCGGCGTGCAGGGTGACGCCCGCCCAGGCGAAGGGCAGCAGCGCGCCCCCCGCGTCCTCCTCCGCGCCGAGCCCGCCGAAGCCGAGCGCGTGCATCGAGGCGTCGAGCAGGGCCGGGTGGAGGCCGAACCGGCCGGCGTCGGCGTGCGCCTGCTCGGGCAGTTTGATCTCGGCGTAGAGCGCGTCGTCGAGCCGCCAGGCGGCCGTCAGGCCCTGGAAGACGGGGCCGTAGCCGAACCCGCGTTCCTGGAGCCGGTCGTACAGTCCGTCCGGGTCCAGCTCGGCCGCGCCGGCGGGCGGCCACACGGTCAGGCCGTCGCCGGGCTCGGCGGTGCCGGCCGCGAGGAAGCCGTCGGCGTGCCGGGTCCACGGCTCGTCGGGCCGGGCCTCGGGGCGCGAGTAGACCTGTACGGAGCGCCGGGCCCGGTCGTCGGGTTCGCCCACGACGACCTGGACGGAGACGCCGCCGCGCTCGGGCAGTACGAGCGGGGCCTGGAGGGTGAGCTCCTCGAGGAGTCCGCAGCCGACGTGGTCGCCGGCCTGGAGCGCGAGCTCCACGAAGCCCGTGCCGGGAAGCAGGACGGCGCCGTGCACGGCGTGGTCGGCCACCCACGGCTGGGCGTCGAGGGAGATCCGCGCGGTGAAGGTGACCGCGTCGGAGTCGGGGGACGGCAGCACGGCCGCGAGGAGCGGGTGGTCGAGGGCGTCCTGGCCGACGGCGACGGCATCGGTGGCGGGCTTGGCGGCGTCGACCCAGTAGCGGGTGCGCTGGAAGGGGTAGGTGGGCAGGTCGACCCGCCGGGCTCCGGTGCCCGCGTAGAAGGCCTCCCAGTCGACGGGCACGCCCGCCGCGTACAGGTGGGCGAGCGCCGAGACCAGCGACTCGGGCTCGGCGCGGTCCTTGCGCAGGGCGGCCGCCGAGACGGCCTGCTCGGAGTCCAGGACCTGCTGGGCGAGAGCGGTGAGCACGCCGCCGGGCCCGACCTCCAGGAACCGGGTGGCGCCCTGCTGTTCCAGCGTGCGGACGGCGTCGGCGAAGCGGACGGCCTCGCGGACCTGGCCGACCCAGTACTCGGGGGACCGCCACGCGTCGGACAGCTCTCCGGAGACCGTGGAGACGACGGGTACGCGCGGTTCGGCGTAGTTCAACTCCGCGGCTATGGAGGCGAATTTCGCAAGCATCGGTTCCATCAGGGCGGAGTGGAAGGCGTGCGAGACCGCGAGTCGGCTGGTCTTGCGGCCGACTGCCGCCAACTCCTCACCGACCGCGAGCACGGCTTCCTCGGTACCCGAAACGACCACGGATTCCGGTCCGTTGACCGCCGCGATTCCGACCCCGTCGGTCAGCAGCGGCAGGACTTCCTCCTCCGTCGCCTGGACGGCGAGCATGGCGCCCCCGGCGGGGAGTTCCTGCATCAGTCGGCCACGGGCGACCACCAGCCGGGCCGCATCCGCGAGGGACAGCACCCCGACCGCGTGAGCGGCTGCCAGCTCACCGATCGAATGCCCGGCCACCACATCCGGCCGTACACCCCACGCTTCGACGAGTCGGAACAACGCCACTTCGAGGGCGAACAGGGCGGGCTGGGTGAGCGCGGTCGCGTTCAGCGCCTCCGCGTCCTCACCCCACACCACCTCGCGCAGCGACCTGCCGAGGTGCGGGTCGACCTCCGCACACACGGCATCGAAAGCCTCCGCGAACACCGGGAAGGACGCGTACAACTCACGCCCCATCCCCAACCGTTGCGCACCCTGCCCCGTGAACAGGAACGCCGTCTTTCCGGTGCGGCGCGCCAGGTCGCGGACCACGGCGGGCGCGTTGCGGTGCTGCGCCAGTGCGGTCAGACCGCGCAGCAGCTCCGCGCGCTCCGTGCCCACGACCACCGCACGGTGGGCGAAGGCCGTGCGCGAGGCGACCAGCGAGAGGCCGATGTCCGCCGGCTCGCTCTCCGGCCGTTCCGCGAGCCGGTCCAGCAGCCGCTCGGCCCGGGCAGCCAGGGCATCCGGGGTCTTGGCCGACAACACCCAAGGCAGCGCTGGCGGTTCGGACCGTACGGTCGCCTCCTCAGCTCCCTCCTGCGCTTCCTCGACGATGACGTGGGCGTTCGTCCCGCTGATCCCGAAGGAGGAGACCGCGGCCCGGCGGGGCCGGCCCGCCGCCTGCCAGTCCCGCGCCTCGGTGAGCAGTTCCACGCTCCCCGCCTCCCAGTCCACCTGGTCGGACGGCGCGTCCACGTGCAGGGTTTTCGGCAGGGTCCCGTGGCGCATGGCCATGACCATCTTGATGATGCCCGCGACACCCGCGGAGGCCTGGGTGTGCCCCATGTTGGACTTGATGGAACCCAGGTACAGCGGCTGCCCGTCGGGGCGGTCCTGCCCGTACGTGGCGAGCAGCGCCTGCGCCTCGATCGGGTCGCCGAGGGTGGTGCCGGTGCCGTGCGCCTCGACCGCGTCGACCTCGGCGGCCGAAAGGCCCGCGTTGGCCAGGGCCTGGCGGATCACCCGCTGCTGCGAGGGCCCGTTGGGGGCGGTCAGGCCGTTGGAGGCCCCGTCCTGGTTCAGCGCGGACCCGCGGACGACGGCGACCACCGGGTGGCCGTTGCGGCGCGCGTCGGAGAGCCGCTCGAGCAGCAGGACTCCCGCGCCCTCACCCCAGGCCACACCGTCGGCCGAGGCCGCGAAGGACTTGGAGCGGCCGTCGGGCGCGAGCCCGCGCTGGCGGCTGAACTCGACGAACATGCCCGGTGTACCCATCACGGCGACACCGCCCGCCAGGGCCAGGGAGCACTCCCCCGACCGCAGCGCCTGGGCCGCCATGTGCAGGGCCACCAGGGAGGAGGAGCAGGCCGTGTCCACGGTGACCGAGGGGCCTTCGAGGCCGAGCGTGTACGACGTACGGCCGGACACGAGGCTTCCGCCGCTGCTGGCCGCGGCCTCCACGCCGAGGGCGTAGTCGTGGTACATGACGCCCGCGAACACTCCGGTCGCCGAGCCCTTGAGGGTGGTGGGATCGATGCCGGCCCGCTCGATCGCCTCCCAGGACACCTCCAGCAGCAGCCGCTGCTGCGGATCCATCATCAGCGCCTCGTTCGGACTGATCCCGAAGAACACCGGGTCGAACTCGGCCGCGTCGTAGAGGAAACCGCCCTCCCGCGCGTAGGTACGGCCCGGCGTGCCCGGTTCGGGGTCGTAGACCTCCGGGTCCCAGCCCCGGTCGGCCGGGAACCCGCCGATGGCGTCCACGCCCTCGGCGACGAGCTCCCACAGCTCCTCCGGGGTGGCCACCCCGCCCGGGTAGCGGCAGCCCATGCCCACGATCACGATCGGGTCGTCCACGTCCGCCCCGCCGACGGCGGGTACGGCTCGGACGGGGGCGGGTGCGGCGTGGTCCCGGCCGGCCACCTCGGCGCCGATGTGGTCGGCGACGGACTGCGCGGTCGGGTAGTCGAAGATCAGCGTGGCGGGCAGCCGCAGTCCCGTCGCCGAGCCGAGCCGGTTGCGCAGCTCCACCGCGGCGAGCGAGTCGAAGCCCAGCTCGCTGAACGCCCGCTCCGGCTCGATCGCTTCCGGCGAGGCGTGCCCGAGGACACCGGCCACCTGGCCCCGTACGAGGTCCAGCAGCGCGGCGGCCCGTCCGCTCGCGTCCAGTCCGGCCAGCCGCGCGGCGAGCCCCTCGGCACCGTCCCCGGACTGGGCCGCCCTGCGTACGGGGGTACGTACGATGCCGCGGAGCAGGGCTGGGATCCGGTCGGCTCGGCCGCGCAGGACGTTCGTGTCGATGCGCAGCGGGACCACGGCGGGCTGCCCCGAGCGCAGGGACAGCGAGAACAGTGCGAGCCCTTCGGACGGGGAGAGGGCGGGCAGACCCTGGGCCGCCATCCGCTCTTCGGCCAGGTCCAGCATGGTGGTCATGCCGGTGTTGACACCCCAGAGGCCGAAGGCCATCGCGGTCGCGGGCAGCCCCTCGGCGTGGCGGTGCGCGGCGAGGGCATCGAGGAAGACGTTCGCCGCCGCGTAATTGCCCTGCCC
>NZ_JBIXJQ010000004.1:437302-715431 GCF_052871255.1 Streptomyces sp. LARHCF249 | reverse complement strand
GGCTCGATGAGCGACCACAGTTCATCCGACACGATCCACGGCCGCGACTGACGTTTCCCCACGGCCAGACCAACGACCATCCGGACTGAAGGCCACATGATCAACAGCTTCTGTTAGGACCTCTAAGGGCGTTCTCCAGACGCCCGGACTCGATGGCCGTGCCGCTGCTGATCTTGATGATGTCGATGCCCATTTCCACAGGGAGCACGCAAGGCCACGATCAGGTCCTGTACCGATATCACTGACAGCATCTCTAGTTTCCTTGGAGCAGCGTATCCTCGGTCTCAGGCGGCGGCGATTCATCGGCAGCCCAGCGCAGTGCCGCCGACGATCATGCGCTATCGGGGTGGAAATGGATTCACCCGAGATGACCAAGAGGCCGCCTCCCACGCCTGCTCAAACACCGCTCGCGTTACGACACTGGCCTGGAATTCCGGCTGACAGGTGACATCGGAGATATCGCCGACCGGAATCTCACTCAGGCCAATTTCCGCTGATTCGTGCTGCTCGTCAGCCCGGATCGTCCTACCGTCTCGATAGACGTGCACCTTGCGCGTCTCGTAGCCGTTCTCGCCGATCTCGCTGTAGATCGTGATGGGCTCCTCAGGGAGGTCATGCAGCCAGTTGACGTGCCAGTACTCCATGGCGATCAGCTCTCTCCGTGACTTACTATTCGACCACTAATATCCAGGCTCTGATCATTCAGGATAACGTAAACATCTGGTCGCTCGACGGAGCGCCAGACTTCGAGCCCACCCATGTCGATCTCGAAATAGTGGGTGAATCTGTGGCCTGCCCACGGTACGCGTACGAATCCATGGGAGAGCTGACCGCGGGTCCTGGTGCCTGGTTCGATCGGCGACAGGTACTGTCCGTCGCCGAATCGGGCGTCCTTCGGATTGTCCGCCTTAATTGATGGCCACATCTCCCCGCTGTCCAGGATTCCTTCGTATCCTTTTTGGTTCGTGTAGTGGTAAAGAGTACCGAGTTCGTCCTCGGGGACACGCTCTATTCGATATGGGCATTCATCGTCCGGCGCCAGGCCGAGTGGGTCGGCCCATGTGTGGGGGTTGTGGACGTAAGTGTCGGGGTTGGGAGCCGGGGCAAGACCCAGCGGGTCCGGTGAAAGGTACCGGGCGGTTTCCGGGTCGTAGGTACGCGCGACGTTGTAGTGGAGACCGGACTCCGGGTCGAAATACTGGCCTGGGAAGCGGAGCGGTGTGTAGGCGGTGGCGTCCCGGTTCCAGGCGGTGGTCCCCCAGAGTGTGCTCCGCGCCTGCCAGGCGATGTCGCCCTGTTCGTCGACGAGTTCGGTGGGAGTGCCAACCAGGTCTGCGACCATGGCGAAGAAGCGGGAGTCGATTTCCTGCCGGCCTCCGTCGTGGGCGATGCATTCAGTCTGAGTGAGCGGATGGCGTCCCTGATGCGTCCAGCTGGTGATGACGGGGTGGGGAAGTTGGGGGAGGACTCGGTCTGCTCGCAGAGCACGGGGCCATCCCAGGTGAAAAGGATCTCCTCCACCACATCTCCGGAGGCGGACAGGCACTGCTTGGCAGTGCGTCGCCCCAGCGGGTCGTATCGGTAGCGCCAGGTGATGCCGTCGGGCGTCACCACGGAGGTCAGGCGGTCTTCGGCGTCCCATGTGTAGTGCCAGTTGGCCGGCTTGTGGGACAGGCGCGTCTTCTGTCGGAAGACGACCCGGCCTGCGGTGTCGTGCTCGTAGCGGACTGCACCGGCCCGGCTGTGGCGGGTCCCCTGGTAGGAGCGTGAGCCTCTGGCTTCCGCCCCAGGATGCGAGTTCGGCCACGTGGCGTCGATCTGGTTGCCGATGTCGTCGTAGGCGTACCGCTCAGCCCACCCAGCCGCGTCCACGGCGGTGATGCGGGAAGCGTCGTCCGGGGTGAAGATACGGATCCCGGTGGCTGCGTCCTCGATTGAGGTGAGGACGCCGTCTGCACGGTAGGCGTAGTCGCGCTGGTTCAGGACGCGGCCAGCCTGGCCCGTCACCTGCTGGCTGGTACGGCGGCCTTGGTCGTCATATGCGTAATCGATGCCGACGCCGCTGCTGAACGTGTACGAGAGAGCCTGTCCCGCGGCATTGCGACGGAAGGCAACGGCGTGCCCGGATTATCCGCACCCCCAGCCTGCGGACGACCGCCGGGCTTAGGTTTGGCGTTAGTTCGGTATGAGTCGTCCGGGTCCGAAGATTCCGCCGTTGCCGGTGACCGATGCCCAGCGGACTGTGCTGGAAGGCTGGTTACGCCGTCGCACACGGCACAGGCTTTGGCTCAGCGGTCGCGGATCGTGCTGGAGTGCGCGGACGGACATTCGGTCATGGAAATGTCACGCCGGTTGCGGATCGCTCCGGACACGGTCCGCACCTGGCGGCGGCGCTTCCTGGAGCACGTCCTGGACGGGCTGGGCGACGAGCCGCGGCCGGGTGTCCCGCGGAACATCACCTAGGCCGTGTTTTAGAAGTCGCGGGCGGCTAGCCATTTCGTGAGGTCGCCCGCGATACGGTCGCGGCTGTTCTCGACGGTGACGTCGTGCTCGCGGCGGGTGGTGTCGCGGCGGACGATCTCGTAGCCGCCCTCGTCCAATGCGGCAACCGAGGCGAACCAGGAGGGGTCGTCCTCGTCGGGCTGGATGACCACGAAGGTGTTGTCGCTGTCGTTTAGGTCGCCGATCAGCATGAACAGAGCGTCCTCGGACGGGTCATCGACGTGGTCGCCGTTCTCGCTGTCGGCGCAGTAGTACTGGGCGGCCACTGGTTCTCCCCCTGGATGAGCTGCTGAATGCCGGTGGTCAGCATGGCACGACCCGTGCCGACGGCCGGTGGTTCACAGCCACTGGTGGATCGCCGCGATCTGGACGGTGGCCTCGAAGCGGACGGCGAGCTTGTCGTATCGAGTTGCCACCGCCCGGTGCTGCTTGAGGCGGCTGATCCCGCACTCGACTGCGTGCCAGGCTTTGTAGTCCTCCCGGTCGAAGGCCGGCGGTCGGCCGCCCAAGCGGCCGCGGCGCTTGCGATTGCGGATCTGGTCGGCCGGCTCGGCGATGGTGCAACGGATTCCGCGTCTCCGCAGGTAGGCGCGGTTGGCACGTGAGGAGTACGCCTTGTCTCCCCGCACCCGCAGCGGCTTGCTCCGGGGGCGTCCACCGCCCGATTTGGGCACCCGAATCCCTTCGAGGACCGGCTCGAACTGCGGGCTGTCACCCCGCTGGCCTGCTGTGACCAGCAGAGACAACGGTTGCTGGCCCTGCTCGCACGCCAGATGGATCTTTGTGGTGAACCCGCCTCTGGACCGGCCGAGTCCGTGGTCGTCCAGCTCGCTGCTGATGCCGCCGGGCGGTTCCTTCTGACCTGCCCCGTCCCGGCGGGCTCCGGCCGCGTGCTGATGGGCCCGGCAGATCGTGGAGTCGACATTCACCTCCCACGTGATCAGCCCGGCCGCGTCCGCCCGCGCCTGCAACAAGGTCAGGAGCCCGGCCCAGACGCCCTCGCGCTGCCAGCGGCGGAAGAGTCCATACACGGTCTGCCACGGCCCGTACTCACACGGCAGGTCCCGCCAGGGAACACCGGTCCGCACCCGCCATCGCACCCCGTCGATCAACCGCCGACGGTTCCGCGACCGGCGGCCCAACCCCACTACCGGCAACAACGGCTCCAGCACCGACCACTGCTCATCAGAGAGAGCCCCTCATCCCACACCGTGATCATCACGACGTGAGACGAGATCCGACAGCGAGTTCTGAAAGACGACCATAGGCGCCCCGGCCGTGCGGATGCGAGGGTCACCCCATGTGCGCCTTGACGTAGTCGATGACCTCGTTGAACTCCTTCGTCGGCGAAAAGTCAACGTACTCACAGTCCTCAAGCGCTTCCGGAACGTGACCCGGTGGCCAGTAGAACGCCTGCCCCGCCTCGTAGATCTCGTCCCCGTGGTCCGTCCGCATCTTCAGCCGCCCCTTGAACAGGTACCCCCAGTGGGGGCATCGGCACTGGTCGCCGGGCATGCCCTTGACAGCCGGTGCCATGTCCGTGCCCTTGGGAAAGCGGACGAAGGCGGCGGTCATGTCGCCACCGAGCTCCTGCATGCGCAGCTCCACGCCACCGCCTTCGATCGCGACCGGAGCGTCGTCGCGCGTCGTCGCCACCATGACTCCTCCACATCCGGTCCACCGAGGGACCTGGGGACCTCCATTCACCTCCAGCCTGTGCCCGACGGCTGCGGCGCGCTACACGGGCCCCGCGCCGCCGTGTTTTTAGGAAGCGCGGGCGGCCAGCCATTTGGTGAGGTCGCCCGCGATACGGTCGCGGCTGTTCTCGACGGTGACGTCGTGCTCGCGACGGGTGGTGTCGCGGCGGACGATCTCGTATCCGTCCTCGCGGTCCGGAACCCCGATCTAAAACACGGCCTAGGTGTATTGACCCGCAGGGTGTTTACTCGGCTGATGGGCGGCTTGCCGTCGAGTGCGGTGTGGCAGCGGTGGTGGTTGTAGGTGTGGAGGAAGTCTGCCAGGGCTGCCGTCCGCTGGCCGCCGGCGTCTTCCTCGCGCCGGCGGCGTGCTGGTGGGCCCACACCGCTGTTGAGTCCACCGACACGTCCCAGTCGATCTGGCCCGCGGCGTCCTCGGCCGCCTGGATTCGAGACAGCAGCATCGTCCACGTGCCATCTGCTGACCAGCGGCGACGGCGTTTGTAGACGCTCTCCCACGGCCCGAACCGCTCCGGCAGATCCCGCCACTGCACACCGGTCCGCACCCGGTACAACACCCCGTTGATCACCCTGCGGTGATCACTCCACCGGCCCCCACGCGCACCACCAGCAGGTAAGAACGACTCCAGCCGGTCCCACTCCGCATTCGTCAGATCCCCACGGCCCATACAGACAGCCTGACCCCAACACCCCACGCACGTCAGGAGATCCGAGAAACATTGCCTAGACCACGTAGCAGCGGTGCAACGGCCTGAGCAGCTCGGGACTCTTCGCTGCAAGCAGTCGGGATGGGGCGCCGGGTGGGCAGCGTCACGATGGTTCTCCCCTCTGATCCCTCAGCGGGCGGAAGAACGCGCGGATGTCGGCCGCGACGAGCTCGGGTTCCTCGTTGGCGACGAAGTGACCGCCTGCGGGCAGGTCGTGCCAGTAGCGGATGTCCGTGTAGGTGCGATCGGCCAGTGATCTGGGCATGCCGAGGTCACCGACGCCAACCGTGATCCCGGCCGGGACGGTGAGCACGGGCAGTGGCAGTCTGCGGTCCCCCCGCTGGTCGAAGTACGGACGGAACGAGGACCCGATGGTGCCGGTCGCCCAGTAGAGCATGATCGTGGTCAGGAGCTCGTCCTTGCTGAACCGGCGCTCGAGGTCACCGTCGCAGTCGCTCCACTCCCGGAACTTCTCCGCCAGCCATGCGGCCAGTCCGGACGGTGAGTCGAGCAGGGCTGCGGCGAGTGTGTCAGGGCGAGTGGACTGGAGCTCGGCGTATGCGGTGGCGTTGTCCCATTTCGTCGCCGACGAGGCCAGGAACTCCTGCTCGGCAGCGGTGAGGTCGCCGCTTCGCTCCACCGGCGGGTATGCGGCCTGGGCCACGTGAATCCCGACGACCTTGTCCGGGTGCCCAGCAGCGAGCCAGTGGCTGACACTGCTGCCGATGTCTTCACCATACGTACCGAAACGCCGGTACCCGAGCACCTCGCTCATCAACCGGGCCCAGGTCTCGGCAACCGCCGGACCAGTCACCGGGCCGTTGCCGGAAGGTGTGGAAAAGCCGAACCCCGGGAGTGACGGCACCACGACGTCGAACACGTCGCCGGGGTCACCACCGTGCGCTACCGGATCGGTGAGGAGCGGCACGAGCGGCAGCATCTCCGCGAACGAGTACGGCCACCCGTGCGTCACCACCAGGGGCAGTGGTGCGGGCCCGCCGGCTGTACGGACACCAGGTACGTGGACAAAGTGGACGGTCTGCCCATCCACATCGGCGAGATACTGCGGGAACGAGTTGAGCCAGCCCTCACGTGCTCGCCAGTCGAAACCGGCCACCCAGTAATCGAGTAGCTCGCGAAGGTAATCCGGGTCTGTCCCGGCCGACCAGCGGGTGCCTGGGGAACGCACAGGCAGACGGGTCCGGGCCAATCGGGCCCTGAGGTCGTCGAGCACTGAGTCGGGAACATCGATAGTGAAGGGCTTCATGTCCTCCAACCTAATGTCGGTAGCTGACATCCCGCCCGCTGCACTCCGGACGGAGACGGGTGCCTTCACGCTGCGGCGGGCGGTTGCGAAAGATCAATGAGCGGTGTGCATCGTGAAGTTGCAGGTCACGGGGCTGGTGTGCAGGCGGGTTACCGTGCTCGCGCTGGTCGGCGGCCGATGTCCACGGTGAAGATCGTCTGTCAGGGCGGCCGAGACGGTTCTCGGGTTCTGCTGCGCCCGTCGTGAAGGTCCGCCTACGATCCGTCGCCGTACGGATGCGCCGCTGGATCGCGGGGAGGGTGAGGGGATGTCCGAGCTGGAGCGGATCACGGCTCGTCGGAGCGAGCTGGACACGCTCGCCGAGGAGTTGGGTAAGCGGCTTGGGGAGGTCGAGGCGGAGCGGGAGGAGTTGCTGATCGCTGAGCGGGTACTGAACCGGCTGGCCGAGCAGGACCGGGTCCAGGCTGGTGAAAGCACAGGTGGCGGGGCGTGCGGTGCTGCTGATCCCGCACCGCGGCGATGACCCGGACGAGACCGCCCTGCCCGGTGACTACCGCAAGATCCTGGCGATCGTACGGGCCGCCGATGGTCCGGTGCAGGACGCGCACCAGGACATCAGGAGCTGTCGCCCGGAACGGGGCTCAAGACCATCGAGATCCGCCTCGACACCGTCCGAGACCTCGCACTCCACCTTCACGCCCGGGGTCACACCACCTGGGCGAGTGTGAACGTCACCGACCTGGAGGCATTCCTGGCCCGCAACCCGGCCCGCCGATCTTCCTGGCTCGCGGGGCTGCGGCAGTTCTTCTCCCACGTCCACCGCACCGGACTGGTGCTCCACAGGCCGCCCAGCGCTTCACTGCCCTGGTCCGCGACCGCACAGGCTCTTCAGGCTGGCCAGCTGAGTTGCCCGCTCTTGACCTGGAGTACATCGGGAACCTCGGCTTCGTAGAACCTGAGGAGTCCGACCTCTACCGCGCCATTCTCGAGCAGCTGCGTTTCGTGAGCCCTTGTGGCGCCAGCAGAGCAGCTCGCCGACCTTCTCGAACTCGTCCGGGTGTATCTCCTGTCGGGACGTCAGCGACCAGCCCTTCCGCGGCAGGTCGGTGCGACTGGCCAGTGTCGAGCAGAGCACACCACCCACCCGCGATGCCACGCCCTGCCCGGCGAGTAGTGGGTAGGGGTCGTCCTCAATCACGGGGATCCCCGAGTCGTCCACCACCACGACCGGGAACTCGGTGATGATGGACAGTCGCTCCGGTTGGGGTCCGATCCCCAGATGCCAGCTCAGTTCGGCGAGCTCCTGCGCGGAGATCTCGTCCTGCAGGTCGACGCTGATCATCAGCTCATGGATGTCACTCACCCGGTGAACCCCATGGCCGACCACCGACCAAGCGAGGGCACCGCCGGGATCTCAAGCGGAGTCAGCCCAGATGATGGCGACGTCGAGGTGCATCGGGCGGGTGAAGCGCCCCGCGAGGGGCCTGGGGCTGGGGTTCCCGGGGGCGCTCGCGGTTTCCGCCGGATCAGTTCGTCTGGTACACGCCGAAAATGTCGATTACCAGGTCTATGTCGTCCCAGCCGCGGTTCCAGAAGTCGATGATGCCGTGGTACCCCGTGCCGGCTTGGACCAGGTTGGGGATGGTTTCTGCCCGTTTCCAGTTCAGGTTGGAGGAGTTGGGCGGCGTGGGGAAGCTTGCCCAGCCGCCGTTGTAGGCGCTCAAGGCGTTCGGGTCGGGGGCGACCGTCAGGTGCCCCTCGCCCTGGGTGTTCGTCACCGTGGTGTTCAGTACGAAGGCGGTGTTGGCGGGGTATTGGGTGGACAGCGGCATGTAGATGTAGCTCTGTCCGGGCAGAGGGCCCCACGCCCAGTCGGCGCTGTCGCGGGTGTCGAGTATCCGCTCCGGAGCGAACGGCAGGTAGGCCCCGCGACCGCCGGGCTGGTAGTAGCCGACGACATCAACGATGACGTCGGTGGCACCCCAGGCGCCGTTGCGGAAGTTGACCGATCCGTCGGGTCCGACCGGGACGATCACTGAGTTGGCGACGGTCTGGCCGGCGCGAAAGTTCACGTTGGAGGTGATTGGGACGGTGCCTCCGCTGGGGAACACGGTCAGGTGGCCGTCTTCGCGCGGGTTGGTGACGGTCACGTTCAGCGCGACCGCTGTGGCGTCTTCGGGAATCCCTCGCCCGTCGGCGAGCCGGATGCCGAACGTGGTCTGCCCTCGGAGCTGGCCCGGAGCCGTTCCGGTGCCGTTTCGCGTGTCGACGACGCGCGAGGGTTCCAGTGGGGTGTAGCCGCTCGCCCTGGTGTGGGTGAAGTAGCCGGTGATGTCGGCGATCAGGTCGACCGGCTGCCAGCCGCCGTTGTACAGGTCGACGTAGCCGCTTTCATGGACCGGTACGATCACCAGGTTCGGGACGCTCTGCCCCTTGGCGAAGTTGACATTCGACGTGATCGGACGCTCGCTGCCTTCAGGCCAGATCGTGACGTGGCCACCGCTCGCGGTGTTGGTGGCGGTCACGTTGAGGACCACGGCCGTCACGCCGGCAGGGATCGAGCCGTTGCCGGCGATCTTCACTCGGGTGGTTCCGTAGGCGGGGACTTTCCCCTTGGGGGCGCCCGTCCCGTTCCGGGTGTCCAGCAGGCGGGTGGGCGTGTACGGCGTGAAGTCGGAGCCAGACGTGACGATGGCGAGCGTATTGGCGGCACGCTCGCCTGAACCGTCCCGCAGAGTCACCTTGATCGTGTAGGCGCCAATCTCCTCGTAGGAGTGGTCCGCGGTCACATCGATGGGTCCGTACGTGTCGAAGACGTCCGTGGTGCCGTCGCCCCAGTCGATGAAGCCCGACATCTGGGTGTCAGGTTCGACGCTGACAGCGAGGTCCAAACTGATCCCACGGGCACTCGTACCCTTGGCCTTCAGCCCGACCGATGGCTCAAGTGCGCCAGCCCCCTGAGTCTGCGGGGTGGCCTCGCCTCTACCGGCAGGCGTCGCCCGGACCGTACGCTCGGCCGGGCTCGTGAAGGTGCTGAAGTTCGACGCCGTTGCAGCGGCCAGATCCGTTTCCGCGGCACTCACCCCGTGGGCGTGAGGTCTCTCTGGCTCGGCAGCCCGGGCTATGCCCGGTATGAAACCCACGCCAGCCGCGATGACGGCGGCGGAAGCTACGAGTCGGCGATGGCGCACCGGCCCCCCATTTTCTGTTTGCGGTTGAACTAGTTCGAAATCTCGCCCAGAGTACACAGCCCAAGCGGTGGATCACACAGGCATCCTGGTCCGGCGGCGGGCCCGGGGCCCGCGAGATCGGCGCTGGGATGGCGTCGCCTTTCCAGGGCTGGGCGAGGGGCACCAGTGCAGCTCATTGCGTCGGCCTGTTCCAGGGCGCTGATGGTGCGGCGGCGCCATCGTGTCGTGGCTACGGCGGCGGCAGCCGCTCCCAGAGCCAGCAGGCTGGTCAGCGGGACTGCCCAGGCTGCGGCCGCGAACAGGGTGCGCGGTGACTCCATGACGTCCACTTCCGAGGGGAGCGTAACGCCGAGTCGCCCGACACCGCATCATGCTGTGTGAGCGCCCGGCAGCGCCTGCGAGTGGGCGTGATGCAGTCGCGCGAGGCGGGCGGTTGGTTACTGAGGTTGAAGGCGTGATGTCAGGTCCTGGCTCGGTGGTGACAGGCCCGGGCACGGGGAGGATGGCTGCGTGAGTCCGGCGGGTCACTAGTGCTGTGACCGGAAAGGTTTGCCGGGTTGGTGGTCAGGCTGCGATAGGTAGCGGTCTGTCGCCCCAGCGGATGGGTCGGGGCGGCGCTGGTGTGGGTGGAGGTGCTGCCGTCGGCGTTTGTCGCGGCGGACGTCCTGTCCCTACGGCCTAGTGTCGCTTGGGATCGGTCCCAACGATCAGGGTGTGTGAACATTTCGACGGACGGCTCCTACCGCTATCGGCGAGCGCCGGCACCAACGGCAGGGCGGCGAACCAGGCGTTCTACCTGCTCATCCCGTAACAGCCCCATGAGGCAGTGGCGCCGCCTGGGACCGGGGCCAGCGGTTCAAGTTCGCCGTGGTCGGCGGCAGCGTCAACAAGGGCGGGACCGGGGACTCAGGGGATGAAGGTCGGGGGCCGGCGCGAGATCATCGTGCCCTCGCGCCTAGGCTACGACAACCAGTCCCCCTCGTAGTTGATCCCGGCGGGTTCCACGCTCGTCTTCCTGGTGGATCTGCTCGTCGTCTGAGAAGACCCGTTTCGGCCTCTCCTGCGCAACGAAGGTCAGCCGTGGCGAACTGGCTCGCGAGGCCTTACTCGCCCCCTCCCCCGCCACCGCCACCGCCACCGCCACTGGAATGTCCGCCGAAGTGTGTGCCCGTGCCCCAGTCGGAACCGGAGCCGCCGTCAAACCCACCGCCCGTGCGCCTACGACTCCGGCCGCCACGGGATCCACCCGGCGACCCCTGGCGCGCCCGGGGTTGCTCCGGTCCGTCCGGGGCGACGGTGATCCCGCTGAAAACGTAAGCCGGCACGCTCGCGTCGCGCCCGGCCACCCGTAGTTTTCGCCTGCCCCTGCGGGTCACCCGGCGACCCGCGCCCGCCACCAGGCCCCGTGCTGCCAGCCGGCCACCGATGATCTCCTCTACCTCCGGGAAGCGCCGCATGGCAGCGCGCACGGCCTCGATGGTCTTGCCACGCCGACAGAAGGCGACCACAGCACGCTCGACCGCATGCCCGGGAGGTCGCTTCCCGCCCACAGCACGCACCCACCGCTCGTGCACCACCAACAGCCCGCGTCTGTTCAGCTCGATGATCACACTGTCCGCCACACGCTCGGCCCCGCCCGCCAAGAACGCAACCTCGTACACATCCAGAGGCCCGATCCCCCCGCCCGAACCTCGCGCCAACCACCGGAACAGCCATCGCATTCCAGACCCCCCGTCTCAGGCCACCTCATCTGCTGGCAGTGTCACCCGCCGACACAGCCCCCAACCCCAACGAGGCTTTCACAAGGAGTGAGCGCGTACATGGCCAAGCCGACCAGATACCGCGCTCAGCGGCCAATCCCCCCGGCCCGGCACCAGTGGCGCAGCCCGGGTTGGCTTCGGTCGGGAACACAGGGCCGGTGGCGGATCGTCCAGGACGCCCGCCAGCACTGAGCAGCCACGAACCTCCCCCGCCGGCGCCGGCTTGGCTCTCCTGCGGAAGATAGTGCTCCTGGCCAGCTGGCCCGGGCCGCACCCCCGCATTGGACTTGGCCTCGCCCCCGTCGACCACTACTGCACCTGCGGCATGCCCTGGTCCCACGCCTGCCAGACCGACCTCGCCGCCACCGACGGACGCCCCGGAAGACTTCAGCTCCGCTTCAACCGCCTGAGCGAAGTGAAGCGAGAGCTCTGGCAAGAACGGCCCCAGGCGCTCGCCGGACGCGAGGAAGTGTGGGAGGAGAAGGAGCTGCCGGCAGCGCTCGCCGCGGCGGCCATCCGCCGGTAACACGACTGAGCCAGTGCGCCCCGGCCCACGGCGAGGGCGCACCAGCTTCCCCTGGCCCCTGCGTGCGTTGTCAGTGGCCTGCGCCACCATGCCCTTGTGGTCTCTCTGGACGATCTGCCCCGGTACCGTCGAGCATAGCTCCTGTGGCGCTGGTCCCACCAGGGCGTCGACCGACTCGAGCAGAAGGTCCGCGAGGCGGAAGGCCGGCCCTGCCGGATGCCCATCGCGCCGAAGGTGCCCCCGGGCCCGCTGGCCGCAGTCCCGGGCGACGACGGCCGCCTGCACCTCGTACGCGCTGGGCACATGCTCTGCGCCGAAGGTGAGACCGAGAACGGCTGGGAGCACCAGGCATGCATCGCCTGGATCGACCGGGGGAACGGCCCCGAGGACTGGACCGGCGGACCTTACGTCCCGCTGGAGCACGAAGGGCGCTCGTTCATGCACCTCTGGACGGTCCGCAGCCTGGGCCCCGCCCAAGACCCTGGCGCCGTGGGCCGCGCAACGCGCTGTCGTTCCGGCGGCCCCCACTGGCCGCCGCCGCCGGCGCGCAGCCGGGCCATCCGGCTCCTGCGCGAAGCTCTCGTCACGGCCTTCGGGCCTGACTGCCAGATCTGCGGCCTCTACCCCGGCGAGGTGGTCGATCACGACCACGAAACGGGCTACGTCCGAGGCCTTCTCTGCCGGTTCTGCAACTGCACCGTCGACGAGTGCCCCCACATCGCGGACTGCCCGAATGCCGACTTCCTGCGGCATCCGCCAGCGTTTGCCCTCGAGCTCATCTACCCCGCGAACCAGGAGTGGCGGCCCCGGGAGTCCACCCGGCGCCGCAAGATCGAGCAGCTGGGGTTCGACCCCTTCGACGGGCTCCGCCTTCCAAGGCCGTAGCCGAGAGCTAGCGCGCCCAGTCCTTCAACGCCGACGCGATCTCCCGCACGTCGATGGCCCCTGCGGCAACCTGCTCGACCAGGTCGGCGGCCTCCTTCGAAGTCACCCTCACCGGCATCCCGGAAGCGTGGAGGTACGCAGCGGCCACCGTGGCCGCGAACAGCTCGTTGCTGTGCTCCAGGGCCGGGATCCGTACGAGCTGCTGGAGGAGTGCTGCGGCACGGTGGTGCGGCTGGTCGTACGCCGGCGTCGCGTCCATGACGCGGTAGGCGTGTCGCGCCCGGGCGGCTTCCAGCGCGCCCCAATCCGCCACTTCTGGGTCCCCAGGAAGGTCCCGGTGCGCAATCTCGAGCAGCCACGGCAGGTCTACCTGCAGGAACATGGCCATCGGATCAGGCTGCGTCGGCGGCGCTGGCGGTGGGGGCACCGAAGCGCTCGGCGAACGCGGAAGCGTGCTCGTTGACGAAGAGCCGCGCACCCTCACGGAACCGCGCCCGGGCGAGGTCGGCGTCCAGCACTCGGCCGACGTACGCCTCGGCCGGCACCTGCTTCTCCGCGGCGGCGCGCTGCAGCTGCTCGTACGCCTCGTCGCTGATCTCAATCCGGATTTCCCGTGCCATGCCACCACCGTAGCGGCTCGTGTCCGCCCTCGGCAGGGGAACGCCAGCCTGACCGAACTACGTCACGGACGAAGTCCGCCAGGAGCATCAGCAGCGGCAGCGGCAGCGGCAGCGGCAGCGGCAGCGGCAGCGGCAGCGGCAGCGGCAGCGGCAGCGGCAGCGGCAGCCAAGGTTGACTGCGCCGCGAGCGCCCAGTCCGCAACAGCCTCTGTCAACCTGACCTTCTTCTCCTTGAGCGCATCCCGCACCGGCTGGTCCCTGATCGCCCTGGCGACGGGGGCCGCGGCGTCCGGGGCCGGCCGGTACTGCGGGCAGTGTCGTTGGTGGTGATGTTGACCATCGTCTGGAGCCTGGGGTGGGTTGTGACCTCGATCGAACGGACCGCGTATCCGCGGTTCAAGCGGCTGATCACCGCGTACCCCTGGACGGCGCCACCCTCTAGCCGCTGATGGCCGTCGCCGAGCAGTGGCCCGACCCGTGGTTCGAGCCCTGGGAGCCCGCCGCGCCCGCCGGCTGGGGGATACGGGCCGTCAGAAGTCGTGCCTCCACGGGCGAATGGGGTCGAGGCGCTCTTGCGGACCGGTCCTACGCTGGAGGCATGGCCACCGATCCCTTGTTGAGACAAGGCCCCGAATCGACGGATCTGGTCCTGCGCGCCGGCCCGGCCGGGCCGGCGTGGAACGCGCTGACCTCGGCGGGGTCGGCGCTGTTGACTCCGCTTGTCCTGGGCGTGCCGACCCTGCTCGTCGCCTTCTGGATGGCGCTGGCTGGGGCGCGGGCGTCGACCGTGTTCGTGGTGGTGGGGGTGATCGCCGGGCTAGAGTACCTGCTCGGCTGGCTGGCGCTGGCCTTTTCCCGGGCCCGGGACATCCTGCGGGTGGAGTTCGCGCCGACAGGGGTGCCCGCGTCCCTGCGGTTGGTCCGGGCCGCCGGGCCGGACGACTGGCTGCCCCTCGACACCCTGCGCGAGGTGCGGCTGACGCACGAGGTGGAGGAGCCCTACCAGGGGGACCGCAAGCCGGCCGTCTCCACGCTCGCGCTGGAACTCGTCCTGCGGGGCGGCCGGGAGCGGCTCGCCCCCCTCCCGTTCGGCGGCGACCCGCAGCAGCTCGCCGACGCACTGGAGGCCCTGCTCGGCCCGGCTGCGATCGTGGTGGAGCTGCGCACCGAGCGCAGCACACGCGATCAGCCGCGGTCCCACTCGACCTGGTTCTCCGGCGGTTCGGCCTCGGCCGGCTCGGGTGGCGGCTGACCCCGGACTGCCCGTGGCGCTCCCCGGCCGGGGAGCGCCCGTCGATGCAGCCGACGGCAGGCGGTGCGGGGCAGCCTGCCGCTACTTGGGCGCGTTGAGCCGCCGGGTCGGCTCGGCCGCAGCCGGGTCCTCCCGCCACGGGTAACGGGGTAACAGCCGCGGAGCCCTCAGGACTTCAAAACCACCCCATTGCCCCTGCTCCAGTGACCCGCTCATTCCAGGGCCCCCTGCTGCGGGCAGCAGTCCGTCAGTGCCCACGACGAGCGAGTTGGGTGCCTGCCGGGCAGCGAGTCGGGTTCTGGCAGGCTGACCAAGTGAGCGGGAATGTAGAGGCGTCCGGCGACCGGTTTCGAGATCGACGCGAACGCAAGTACGGATATAACTTCCTCGATGAGGTTCTGGTGCACTGTCCTCGGTGTGATGGGTGCGCCACTGTCAGGCCCCACCCCGAGATCCCAGCAGGTGAGAAGGCTGCCGGCTACGGGAGCCTGAATCTCCATCGGCGGCTGCGGTGCACGGGGTGCGGCTTCTTCAAGGATCGGAAGGTCGACTCTGCTGTCGTAGGCAGCCCTGTCGATCCCTACTTCCAGCGACCGGTGTGGTTGCAGACGAGCTGCTGTGGACACGTCCTGTGGGCCTATAACGTGCGTCATCTCGATCTGCTGGAGGCCTACGTGGGGGCCAAGCTTCGTGAGCGCGGAGAGCTTGCGCCTTGGGCCCCGATGAGTCTGGTTGAGCGGCTTCCCACCTGGTTGAAGGTCGCGAAGAACCGGACCGAGGTTTTGCGGACGATCAGGCGCTTGCGTTCCACACTGCCTGCTGGTGGGTGATCGGACGCGCGGCGGCCACAGCTCAGGCACGGCCGACGGACGTCCATCCGGCCAGCATGCAGGGGCCCGCTCTCACCCGTTCGACGACGAGCCAGCGCACGCGAAGCGGTCTGGACACCCTCCGTGACCGCTCCCCAAGATCTGTGCCAGAACCGAGTTCTGAGAACGCCTCTTCAGCGTGTCGGGGCAGGCTCGAGGCCCATGTGGTCCGTGAGGTGAAATGGAAGCGCTTGGCGTCGAAGGACGACAGTAGAACTGGAGTGCGCGGTGGGGACGATACTCAAGGGCCTGAGCCATGTTCGGCGACCTGAGTTGACGCACGCCTACGGATCAGCGGCAGAGGTTCCGGGCCGGCTGTCACGGGTGGCCTGGGATGACGCCCGGACGAGTGCTTCAGCAGGTTGCTACAGGCGTTCCTTTAACTCGCGAAGAAAGCCGAGACGAGCCCGTCCTCCCATTTAGCTTCTTCGAGTTGGCCACTGATCAGGTGATGGTCCTCAACGGGGCCTGCCTCGGCACGAGCACCAGTCGACCGCGGCGTCGCACGCTTGAAGTCCTGGCGGATCTTCCGCAGATCCCGGTGCAGTCCGAACCGCATGCCGTCTATCGCCAAGGCCATCCTCACCCTGGAGCGGCGGCGCTGAAGAAGCTCCATGAGCGACTGGGCGGCTCGAGTGGACTGACGCCGAACACACCGAACTCGCCCAGTTCTGCCAGCACGTCGATGCCCTCGACACGGGTGAATTTCGACTGCCCTTCGACCGCCGCTAAGCCTCTGGAGCTATGACCTGAGATAAACAATGGCGGCGCCGGCATTGTTTATCTCAGTGTGTTCACTCCGGGGTCCTGGGGCCCTGACCCGCAGGAGCGCTCGAGTCATGCGGGGCGTTCGGCGTCATCGGCACCGTGGGGGTACCAGGAGTCCTGGGGCCCTGACCCGCAGGAGCGCTCGAGTCATGCGGGGCGTTCGGCGTCATCGGCACCGTGGGGGTACCAGGAGTCCTGGGGCCCTGACCCGCAGGAGCGCTCGAGTCATGCGGGGCGTTCGGCGTCATCGGCACCGTGGGGGTACCAGGAGTCCTGGGGCCCTGACCCGCAGGAGCGCTCGAGTCATGCGGGGCGTTCGGCGTCATCGGCACCGTGGGGGTACCAGGAGTCCTGGGGCCCTGACCCGCAGGAGCGCTCGAGTCATGCGGGGCGTTCGGCGTCGTCGGCTTCGGCTCCCGGTTCGGTTTCTGCTCGTGCTGGACCTGGACCTGGACCACTGTGCGTGCAGGTGCAGGTGCGGGTGCCGCCTCGGCGCCGGCCACGCCGGCTGTCCCGGAGAATATCGCGGCCACGCAAGACACGCCGACGACGTAAGGGACGCGCTTCTTAATAACCATGACATTTTCTCCTAGATTTCTCGCATTTCCTGAATTCGAGGCCCCCCGGAGAGGGAGGCCGCTTCCCTTTTATGGTGTGGCGCTTTACTTGAATCCAGATTGCCCGCGCGGGGCCATCGACAGAAAAGCACGAAGATGCGGGGCTTGACAGCTCTGAATGGGCATAGATAATCACGCCTCCGCAGGCATCGGGAAGGCCATGCGTGCTGATGCTCTGGCTAGCGCCGGCGGCCTCGGGAGATCCGTGATGTTCATCAACGCAGCATTCGCCAACGCGGCGGTCAGCCTCCCTCTGGCCACGACCACGAGGCCGTGGCCGCCACATTTTAGGCGGCCGGAAGCGGCGGCAGCGTCGGCGCGGAGGAAGTCGCGGTGGTCCGTCAGCTCACCGAAATGTTCAGGAGCGCGGACGAGGAGCTCGGGGGCGGACACGGGCTGACCACGGTCACCACCTACCTGACTGACACCGTTGCCCCTATGCTCGCTGCCCGCTTCCCCTCCGCAGCCGTACGCAAAGACGCCTTCGGGGCCGCCGCCCAGCTTGCCTGCCTGGCCGGTTGGAAACACCACGACCTCGGCCGAGATGGCGAGGCCGGGCGCGCTCGCGCCCTGGCCGAAGCGGACCTTTGTGAAGGTCCGCCTGCACTGGAACCAGAGACCGTCGATACGAAACGCTACGGTCTGACGGACGCACTGGACGACCTCGCTGACGCGGGTGACCCCATCGAGCGTCTGGCCGTGGCCGGGTACGTGGTCAACGCCGCCGCCGATCTGCTCTGCGACCACCACCACGCGTGGATCGGCGGCGGGAAGTGGTTGCCCCGCCGCCTGTTGGAAGCCGACCCACAGCGCGGAGCCGCCCTTCTCGCAGGGCACCATCACTTGTGCGGCTCAGGCGAGCCCGCAGCACTGATCAGCGCAGCGTCGAAGGTGCTCGACCTCGTCGGCGGCCCCCTCCGCGAGGGCTACCGCAGGACCTGGCACGGCACCAACGACTCGGTTGCCCCGACGGACTGACGCATACCGCCAACACCGCAGCGGACAACGGACAGCTGGCAACCCTGTCCATAACTTCGCCTCGAACGCCAGATTACCCGGCAGGACGCCCGGTCCGGGCTCCGTCACCCGGGACTGGGCGAGCATCGGCTCCACGGGAGGCTTCAGCACCACTGCGTGCCCCGGCCCGGGTCAGCCGAGGTAGTTCTCGGGATGCGCCGGCTGCTGTAGCGTCCAGAACTCGCCCGAGCAGCCCGACGGCAGCGGCCGGAAGCGGTGCCCCTTCACATCCGTACTCCAATGGTGCTCACCACCGCAGTCGCACTCGTAGATCCCGCTGGTAGGCACGACCTCACCGGGATGCCACGACGTCTTCTCCTCACTCATCGCTTCTGTCTACGATGGCGCAGCGCACGGCGCGACCCGGACCCTCCAGATGCGCTTTCGCCGGAACCCGCGCGCTCGGTGATGGGGCTCGACGAATCTCCCCACCCGGTACTCGGGGTGGCTCCAGACCTGCTCCCTGGATCTCCTCAGCTACGAGCCTTGATTTGCGGTGGGGTGGCATGGAGGAGAGGTCGGCCGAGAGTCGGCAGTCTATCAAGCGGCTGGGAAGCGCGAGCAGCGCGTACCTATCGGACGTGGGCCTTGACCTCGTCGTAGACGGATCGATCGGTGCGCAGTGCGCTGTGGCCAAGGCAGGCGGTGGTGGTGTTGATCGCTCCGGTCAGAGAGACGCTGCTGGCGGGGTTGACGACGTTGTCGCAAGGTGAGCGCCAGGTGGCGTACCGGGTGGTGCCGGGGGTTTCGTCACCGGAGTTGAGCTCGTTCAGGAAGGCGGAGCCGGGTCGCATTTCGACACAGGGAGCGCCGCCGCACCAGCGTGCCGTTTCGGTGCCGTGGTTGGGACCGGCCAACGACACCCACGCATCGACCTTGGCTGCGCCGTCCAGGTTCTTGAGGTAGTAGCGGGAGGACAGGGCTCCCATCGAATGGGCGACAACATCGACCTTGCTGGCACCCGTGCGAGTCAGGACGCGCTCGATCTCATCGGCAAGCTGCGCGGCGGTCGTAGCGTTCGACTGGGTGAAGTCGTAGCTCCACTGGTCGAGGTGGTCGGCCGGCCAGCCGTCGGACTGGAAGCGGGTGGCCATGGTCTGCCAAGGGGAGGGGTCGGGGTTCCAGCCGTGCACGAAGATGACGGGATCGGGGGCAGGCGCCTTGTGCTGATTGCCGGCCGCCGAGGCAGGGGCGGCGGCGGGAAACAACGGAATGAAGGCAAGGAAGAGCGCCGGGACGCTCCGCACCAGGTTTTTGATCACGCGCGGTTTGTAGCGGGTCCCCTGCGGGGGCGACAGGGCTGGCCGTGGACGCTCACCCACCTGGCGGCAGGGATTCACCGCAGAAACGTGACAGCACTCGGGAGGATTGGACCCGCGCGGCCTCACACAGTCCCACAGTGCGGCGAGGGCCTGGAGGTAGGGGGTTCGCTCGGTGCGGGCCGCCTGCCCCAGCACCGGTCACAGTGCGGCGCGGCGCGTGCGGGCGAACGCCGCGGTGCGGCGGAGCGCGTCCACGCCATGTCCGTCCCGGTACTGGTCGATGAGCATGGTCGGGACCGCGTCCAGGTGCTGCACACCGGCCCGGGTGCCGTGGATCTGCCACACCGACCGGCAGCGCGGTCACCGCGACGCCCATTCTGCTCCCGCGTGCTGACGACTACCGCGAGATGAAACAGGCCCTGGGACTTGCCCACTTCGAGGGCCGCACCTGGACCGGCTGACACCACCACGTCACCCTCGTCTCCGTCGCACACGCCTTCTGCACCCTGCAACGACTGGCCAGAGCAGCCCCAAAAGACACGGCCAGCCTGAGCCTCTACCAGGTCGTCCGCGAACTACAGACACCCCTCGCCACCTGGAACGGCACCTGCCCCACCTGCCACCGCGACATACCCACACCAACTCCAACCTGACCAAGCCCTACTGTCGTCCACCCGCAGCCCTTGCCGTAGACGGACAACCCACCTTGCCGTCACTGGCCTTGGCATTGGCGTGCGCAAACTGAACCGACTGTCAGGTGACACATGGGCCCTCTGACAGGGAAGACGTCAGAATGCCCCCACCGTGAGGGGTGAGGGGCATCGCGAAACGGACACGGACGGGAACGTTCGGCTCTGCCGTCCGTGCCACCGGCTCAAGACACTTCAGGACTTCGGGTCCGCTGGCCCGATGACCGTGCCGAAACCGTCATCCACCAGTGCACAGCTGACATCGCCGACCGAACCGGCGATCGGGATTCCGTGGAGGGTCTTGCAGACGTCTAGGCCCAACCCGGGGACTGGTGATGCGGCGCTTGCGGGTGCGGCTAGGACCCCGACGAGAGCGGCAGCCCCAAGGGAGAGCGCGGTGAGTGTCCGGCTGGTGTTGTTCATGCGCTGCCAACGATCTTGACCCGTCCGGGTCACGCCCGGCTCACAGACACCGCCCTGTACCAGTCCTGACCAGACCCGTGCGAGTGCGGAAGGGGTGCGGTGTAGGCGCGCACGCTGCCCTGGTAGGCGCCCGGTCGGTCACGGGGCCGAACACGGCGCCGCACCCCGGCACGGGCGTTGGGCGGCTCGAGCCGGGGCGGGTGGGGCGTGCGGCTTGCAGTCACGAGATGAGTGAATTGCGTGATTACTGCCGATGTTCACGGACTGATGGGCATCAAGAAGGCTTGTCGGCACCCGTCACCACCGCCCGCCGCCACGCCGCCCACGGCACCCGCAACCGGTCCGCAGCCTGCCACCCCTGTTCCTCCGCCTCCCGACGAGTCACATCGTCCGCAGCCGACTGGCAGACCCGGCACAGGCCGCCCTGTGCGGCGCTGGTTCGGCGGGGTCGGGCGGTGCTGGTGTCACAGCTGGGGCACGTACGGGGCGAGGCCGACGATAAGGACGGACCGTTCGCCCGGCCCCGGCATGGAGCCCGTGCGAACCGGGCCGACGTAGTGGCTGACTCTGTGGTCGTGGACGGCGTAGCCATCCAGTGGGTCGGTGAGGGTAAAACTGGTGTGGGTGTCCGCCCACGGGTCCTCGGGCTGCAGGCCCGCACTGCCCGGCGTGGCGATGACGTTCTGCCCACCGGTGACGTTGGTACGGCTGATCAGGTGGGCGAAAGTGAACGTGCTGGCCGAACCACCGTCCTGGTGCAGGCAGTTCGGGGAAGAAACAGCGTCCTGGCCTGGACCGTCGACGCCGAGCCTGATCAGGTGGACCCCAGCCCACAGCGGCCGTCTCCTCAGGTCCTGCAGGGACAGGACCTGCTCGATGTCCCAGTGCAGGAGCCGCAGCAGCAGGGCGTTGCCGCGCAGCGCCTCGGGAATGTCGGGGAGCACGCGACGCTTTCGCGGGTGCTCTGGGTCGTCTTCGCCCTGGGAAAAATTGGTGACCGTACCGTGTACGGGGTCGGGGGTTCCGGGAATCCAGGACAGTTCGTCCTTCCACGGCAGGTACACGGCATGGGAGTAGCGGCGGAACCGGTTCGTTCCCGGAGCGTACGGGTCGGGCGGCAGAGCCGCGAAGACGTCCCGGATCTGGGCCAAGTCCCCCGCAGCGGAGCCGACCGGGTCGATACCGAGTTGCTCAGCGCCGTAGCGGGCGAACCCGCGCTCGCGCAGACCCTCCACGCCTACAGGACCAGGACGCCCCGCATCAGAGTGCGACCGCCGCTGGGGCTCAGCATTTTCCACGTGTTCCTCCGACAGGTCACCACGACGGCGATAGCGCCGGCGGCCGTGCCGACCTTACGCACACCTGCCTCTCTTCCCTGTGACCCAGCTCCCCTTCAACGGGCCCCACGTGACCACACCCCCCTTCTACAGTCCCCGCGGTCGGCAGCGCGGGACACCCGCCCCGGCCCCACGAACACCCTCAGAACCCCTTCAGAACATGGCCAACCTCCGCAGGAAGGAGCGACGAACGGCCCGGGCAAAGACCCGGACCGGGCCGCCGTGCGCGCGGCGCAGCTGAGCGCGATCAACCAGGACTCGGACTGCCCGTGGCCGCTGGACTGGCAGCGGCACCACCGCGTGCTGGCGGACCTGGTGGACGCCGACGGCAGCCTGCCCGAGATCCAGCCCGGTGTGCTGATGGACGGCGACGACATCGGCAAGTTGCTCCAGCAGCAGAAGCAGCCTGGCACCTGGGCGCGGCTCCTGCCCGAGCAGCAGGAGCGGCTGACCAAGCTCGGCGTACAGCCCACCCAGGCACCGTCTCCCGCCCTCCCAGCGACAGGTCGTACGGCGAAGGACCCGAGCAAGGCACAGCAGGCGTGCCAGCGGGGCCTGGAGGCCCTCGCGCAATGGGTCGCGCGGGAAGGCCCGGAGCGCGGGTGTCACGCCGGGGCTACGGCTGCCTTCACCTGCGGGGGCACCGTATGGAACAGGTAGTGAGGCCAGCAGAGCAGCTGGAGCAGACGAGAGCCCCGTACGCCGTGGCGTACCGGGCTCTCGCCGTGGGTGGCGCGCGCGTTGATGGTCCGTTCCACCTCGTTGCGGCGCTTGTACATCGCCTGGTCGAAGCCGGTGGGACGACCGCCTGCGCTCCACCGGCGGCGGCGGTTTGCCCGCTGGTCCTGGCGTTCGGGGGTGGTGTGCTTGATCTGGCCGCGGCGCAGGTATCGCTGGTTACGGCGGGAGGTGTACGCCTTGTCGCCGCTGACGTGGTCGGGCCGCGTGCGCGGGCGGCCTCCGCCAGGGCAGGGCACACGGATGCGTTCGAGGACGGGGATCAGTTGCGGGGCATCACCCCACTGTCCCGGTGTGATGACGATGTCGAGGGGACGTCGGCGGCCGTCACTGGCCAGACGGATTTTGGAGGTCAGTCCGCCCCTGGAGCGGCCCAGAGCTTCATCGTCGCGGTGCTGGGCCGGTCGGCCGCGTCGGCCCGGAACGCGGGGTGGGCGTTCACGGGCGCCGGCGGCGTGCTGATGGGCTCGGCAGGACGTCGAGTCGACGCCGACCATGGTCCAGTCGATCCGGCCCTCCGCGTCAGCGTCGGCCTGGACGGCTCGCAGCAGCCTGTCCCAGATGCCATCCGCCGACCAGCGGCGATGACGGTCGTACACCGTCTTCCATTTCCCGAACCGTGACGGCAGATCCCGCCACGGGATGCCGGTCCGCTGACGGAAGAGAATGCCGTTGATCACTTTATGGTGACTCTTCCATCTACCACCGCGCCCGACGTTCCACGGCAAGTGCTGCTTCAGCCGAGCCCACTCCGCGTCAGATAGATCACCCCGCCCCACGAGAGGCGGAACGATACAAGCACCTACCCGTCACCCGACCCGTCGGACGCGACCTAAAACCTGTCGGACGGGTCCGTTCCAGCTTAGCGGACACGCCCAGTCGCCATGAGTGCACCCGAGTTGCATGACTGATATCACGGCAGAATCATGAAAGTGGGGCTCCCATGCGAGCGTCCGTCTCCGGATGTCGGATAACACCGGCGTACCCAGAACCCGCGAACCTGCTGGAGATCTTTGATCTGGAAGCCAGGCGGAAGGGAAGGCTAGAGCATGTCTTACTTTCAATTGGTAGGGCTAACGTGCTATGAAACCACGGACGGATTTGGGGCCGACCAGGTGCGAATCTACTTTGGTTTTGATGACTTGATGTTTTTCGATAACAATATGGAGGAGGGGGACGAGTGGGATCTAAATCAATCCCGGGAATTCACGGCGTCTGAAAAGGTGTCCGTGTGGGAGTCGGATTCGGGGAGTGGTGATGACGAGATCGGATCGTTCCTGGTCACCTGGGACAACCCGGGCGAGCATGAGATAACGCTGTCGGGGGATGGTTCGCACTACATCCTCCGCTACAGGATTGGGCCGTAGTTTGGTGCCCTGCTCGGGTGCCGGTTCCAGCGGCCGCGCCCACGTCGACGGATCGGCGGCCAGATCGTCCCGCCCCATACCGCGTCGAACGATCCGCTGATGAGACCGTTACACGACCCCACCGAACATGCCCTAGGGGTGTCCGCAATGTCAGGTGGGGAGCCAGAGTCGTAGGCAGGCGAGGGTGACCAGGGCTTTGTAGTGGCGGGCTCGTTTGTCGTACCGGATTGCGAGGGCCTTGTTCTGCTTGAGCCGGTTGAAGCAGCGTTCGACGACGTTGCGACGCCGGTAGACGGTTCGGTCGAGACGGCACAGGCTCTCGCCTCGTCGCAGGCGCCCACTGATCTGGTCGCTGGTCAGGCATAGGGTCGGCGGTCTCGTGGCAGTGGTGACGTGTCGTGTCGTTGCTTTGGTGGAGGTCGAGGATGCCGTCGGTCGTGGGTGCTGGAACAGCGTGAGCTCACCGCTCGCCGTCGTGTCGACGATCTGCGGGAGGAGGCCGACCGCCTCCAGGCGGAGCTGGCCTTGTGCTGAGCGGGAGTGGAACGAGTGGGTCATCGCCCGCTCACGCGTTGGCGAGGTACGGGCCCCGGGCAACGACGCCGTCGTCGGCCCCGCCGCCTCCGACGGTCTGCCGGCTCCCGGTGTGCAACCGGCGCGGCCCGACCGGCGGAGGCGGCGAAGCCGAAAACAGTGGTGCCGGTGTGGCGCGCGCGGCTGGCCTGGTCGGCGCTGTCGGTGGACTACCAGCGCATCCTGCAGGCCCTCAGCGACCGTAACCGACTCGGTCAAGGAGCGTTGAGGTGCCAGGAGATGGCCGCCTGCTTCGGCCTGGACCCCGTACCGGGAAAGGTGGAGGCACTGCGATCGAAGGCCAAGCGGCTGACGGCGCGCGGCTGGCTGATTGAGCCGGCACCTGGCCGATTCACGCTCGCGAAGGGCGTGGCCGGGCAACGCGGCGGGTCATGAGCATCGTCATCGACCAGTAGACCATCGCCTCCGCGCTGGCGATGGAACGCTCGAAGTCGCGCACGGGACGGCGACTTCGCATCAGGTGGGCGAAGAACCGCTCGACGATCCACCGCTTGGGCAGCACGACGAAGCCGCGGATGTCGTCGCTGCGTTTGACGATGGCGAGGACCAGGGCGAGGGCCGCGAGGCAGTACTCGACGAGGCTGCCGGTGTATCCGCCGTCGGCCCAGACCAGGGCCAGCAGGTGGTGCGCGGCAGTGACCTGGGTGAGCAGGACCTGGGCCGCGGCGCGGTCGCCCACATCCTGCGGTGACCATCACCGCGAGCAGCAGGCCAAGGGTGTCGACCACGACGTGCCGCTTGCGCCCGTTGATCAGCTTGCCGCCGTCGAAGCCGCGGCTGTCAGAGCGCGGACCAGGCGGCGGAGCCGGTCGTGGAACTCGCGGACCAGATCGTGGTTGCGCCAGCGCCGGAAGAACGCGTAGACCCGGTCCCACGGTGGGAAGTCGGCAGGCATGGCCCGCCACTTCGTGCCGTTGTCGACCAGGTAGCGGATCGCGTCCAGCATCGCGCGGTGGCAACAAGCCTCCGGTTGCCCGCCCCGGCCCCGCAGGCAGCCCGGCACCGGCAGCAGTGGCCGGACCACCGCCCACTCGGCGTCCGACATGTCGGTGGGATACCGGCGCTCGCGCGCCCCGTGGTCTCTGGCGTTCCCGAACCTGTGAGCCAGACAGTCACACGCGAGCGTGGCTGAAGTGGACCCCACTCCCGCGTTGCCGTAGAAATGCGACAACAGGGCCTCCTGGACCGCACGTTGGCTTCGACACCCTTCGAGCTGCCAAGAGGCCCTGCTCTCATGCACGGCAGCCGCCGCAGTCATCCGATCGACTGACTTCTCGACGAGATCGGGACGACGGCAGTCGCGTCGCTTCTCGTGATCGCCGGGACGGACAAATTCGCACTGCCATCCAGGTAGACGGTCGGCTTGGTGACGCCCCGAGGCCGCCTCGCGGGTTTGAGCCCGGTGCCGCGACTGACGAACCTGGCGAAGAGTCGTGTCTTACCGGCTCGAGGCGCGGCCAACCGCCCCGCTACGTCCTACTTCTCCTCCGGCTCCCAGGCGCGGAGCAGGTCGAGCAGCCCTGCGTCTCCGTCAACGTGCAAGGAGTCGGCCTGGATCCGGTCGTACAGGTAGAGGACCAGCTCACTGGCCGTGCCGTGGACGGAGGCGCCGGCTGCGTCCGAGTCTTCGCCGGTCGCGGCGGTGGGCGCGGGGATGCGGGTGGTGCGTGCGCCGTCGCCGTCGACGGTGAGGCGCCAGGAGCGGCCCTCGGCGGCGTGGAAGTCGAAGGCCGTGGGCTTGTGCGGCCAGGCACTCGGCGTTGCGCAGACGGTGAACAGGAACTCCTCCACACCGTCGAGTGCCAGCTCGACCGGCAGCGGCTGCGGGGCGCCCCCGGCGAGCTGGGCGTCGTAGGTGTGCACCGCGGTCTCCTGGACCCGGTGCCGGGCGGTGCCGCCGGCGGTCTGCGGTGACTGCGACGCGGGCCACCACGTCCAGCAACCGCTCTCCGGTCCCCCCGCGCGCAGGGCGCCCAGCAGAAGCTGCGTCGACGCGTCCAGCCAGGCCAGCAGGGCCTCACGCTCCTGCGGCACTTCCAGCGCGGCGCGCGCGGCGACGGCCTCGGCCGGGGGAGCGTCGGCAGACCCCGCGCCGACGATGGCGGCCCAGAAACGGTCTCCCCCACCCAGGTGCTTCACCAGGTCGAACAGCGTCCACCCGGGGCAGGTCGGCACCTGCGCGTCGAGACCGGGCGCGGCGGCGACCACGGCGCGGAAGGCGGTCGACCGTTCATCGATCAGTCGCAACAGGTCAGGGAACTCAAGATTCTTTTCCACGCCGGATGTCTATCACCGTGCTCCGGTGATAGACAGCGATTTTCACAGTCGCCGCCGGTTGGCCATTGCGGACGTCCTCGCCTCCCACCGCTCGGGTGACAAGCCGCGCACTGCTGCCAGGACGCTGGTGGCGGCGGTACGCCAGGAGTCGTGCCTGTGGGTGCTCTGGCCTCGCCGTGCGGCCAGGCACCTCGGCGACGTGACGTCCACCCGGTGCGCGCGGTCATGCTGCCGCTCGATGTGATGGACGCGGAGGTCACGACGGCGGAGGAGGACCGGTCGGGTCGGGAGTTCAGGTGACTCCCGTTCGACCAGCACTCCTCAAGTTCGGAACAACAACAGCCACTGAGCGTCTGTCACCTGGGGCAGCGGCACCGCCGCCGACCGAACAGCGAAGGCGTCGAGGCATCAGATCCGCTCATGCGCGAGATGGCCTGAGGGCTGGCGCCGAGAAGCCTTCGCGCCAAGTCGGGGCCGAGCACGGGTGGTCGGCGAATGCGGCCTGACCCGACGCTTCCGCTCTGGGTGAGCAGCCCTGAGTGGCACAGGCTGAACACGGCATCACCGCCCATCCCCCGTGTGCCCGGCGGGCTGAAACGATTCGGTCAAAACCTGCTGTGACATGACCCACCCAGCCCCCGTGCCAGCTGCTCCCGCAATCGGAGAGCCTCGTGTGGGCGTCGCGCGTCGGCCGGTACCGGGGCCCGCCCGAGCCGCCGATACGCTGCGGCGCCATGGACGGTACACCGCCGCACACCGATACCGACTCGGACCACCGCCTGTGTGGGATCTGCCCCGCACTGCGGTATCCGCGCGAGGGCTTCGTCGTCTTCGACTGGCCGTGCCGTGAAGCGCCCTTCGATCCGGCCGACGGGCATCGCTACACCCTTGGCGGGCAGCCCGAGCGTGGCGGACGGCTGGCACGGACGCGCCAGGGCTCTGATGGGGGCGACCAAGGTAGCCATCTCAGGCAGAGGCCGTCGGGGTTCGCTGAATCGGCGGCGCACCGGTATTCGGCGTTGATGCGGCCTCTTCGAGCTGGTCTTGATGATGACGCGGCAGGCAACCTTCGCCGGGGTGCCCTGGTCGACGAGTGCCCGGGCACGGGCTTGGCGGAGGTGCCGGGCGTTATGACGCGGCTTCCGGGGATTCTCCCGGTGGTGGAGGAGTACCGGGCGATGCGAAATGTCCAGGGTTCCTCCCCCCTCTCCCCTCGACCGACTCGCCTTCAGCCCACCCGAAGGCGAAATCGAGTTGGTGCTCGCGGGCGTGTGGCACGAACCCGCCCGCCCAGCCAGCGGCTAAGCCAGCGGGGGCCCTGGGTGACGCGCCAGCCATTGCTGCAGTTCACGGTGGCGAAACTGGTAGGCGGTGCCCGCGAAGCGCAGCAGGCCGGCGCTGCAGGCCCAATCCATGAAGGCCCCGAGCCTCCATGGCAGCTTTCCCCTAGAGCACAGCACGAAGACCAGGTACCGGCGTCCGGACGGGGCGCCGAATCCAGCCCCGACCATGAGTCCGACCGCGAGTCCGTAGCCGGGTGCAGCCGCCAGCCCAACCGCTAGCCCCTGCGTAAGCCCGTACAGGAGCCCCCACCCGAGTCCGACCGCGATCCCAGCCGCGATTCCAGCCACAAGCCCTCGAAGAAGATCACTACGGATGACGTCACGGGGCCGTGCGGTCGTTGATGGCTCGCACTCGATGGTGCGGGTGAAGCCGACCGCGAGCCCGACCACTAGCCCGAAGAGAAGACCGATCATGAGCCCGGGCAGAAGTCCCTCCCTGGGTGCGGCCGCGATCAAGAACCCGGCCACGAACACGAGCCCGACGAGGATCCCTCGTAGAAGATCCCTACGCACGATGTCACCGGGCCGTGCGGCTGTCGACGGTTCGCGCCCGATGGCGCGGGTTAGTCCGGCCCCAAGTCCGAGCGCGAGCCCGAACCCGAGAGCGGCCAGAGGGGTGAACCACGGCCAGAACACGGGCCAAAACGCCAGCCCGAACAGAAGCCCGAACCCGAGGTCGCGCCATCCGGCCGTGGTGCGCAGACGTCCCCAGCGCACGCGCGCAGGTGGATCCACCGAAGTCCGTGCGGCGTGGCAGCCGGCCACGACGGCTGCCAGAATGGACATGGTCTTCAGTCCCGGATGGGGACTTCCCCATGCCGTGGCGAGCGGCGTCAAGACCGTGAGCGCAGTCAGCACCGCGTCGGCGGTGCGGACCCGGCCGGACCCGGCCAAGGGCCACAACTGGTGCAGGACAAGGTCCGTGCGAGCGCCAGTGCCTGCACCCGCTGGTGCGCCCGGGGTGGACGATGAGGTCTCCAGGTGGCCGGCGAGGCGGGCCAGCCAGCAGTGGACATCACCTGCGGAGTATGGGCTGTCGGGGCGTGGGTGGAGGGCGGAGGCCGCGGGGACTAAGCGGGCGAGCAGGTATTCGTCGAGGTCGCCGACGGTGGCGTGATGCAGCAGCTCGGCGGGGTCACCGTCTCGTGAGTAGATCGTGGCGGCCAGGCTCAGCCGCCACGGTGTGGACAAGGCCGTGGCCAGCGTTCCGGTGGGGTCACCTTCCAGTGCCTCCAGTACCGGCTGCCAGCGCGCGGGATCCCTGGCCCGCTGCCGCAGGTATGCGCAGGCTGCTGGGGTGGTGACAGGGTCGATGTCGATGCGCGCCGCGTCGATCAGCCGAACCCGGCTGTCCAGAGCCTGGTAGTGGAGGGTGCGGCAGGTCAAAATCACCGGACCCGCCTCGCGGCCCTTTTGGTAGGCGTTGAGCACTTCCAGGGCAGCCCGGGCACGCGGGGCGGCCGACGAGGGGGCGCCGTCGTGGGCAGTCGGGTCCATCTCGTCAAGGCCATCCAGCACCGGCAACACGCGCTGCTGACTAACCAGTTCCCCGGCCATCTCGGCTGGCCAGTCATATACGTCCACAAGGTGGCGGGCCAGCCACTTCGGCAGGGGCACAGCGGGGTCCCACTCTGCCAGAGACAGACGCACGGGGACCGGGTCCTCCTCCGCCCGTTCTTCCAGAAGGGCCAGCATCAGTTCCAGGACCAGCACGGTCTTGCCCGATCCTGGCTCACCAATGACAACCAGTCGACGCGGGAACGTGCGGCGGTAGTACGCAGCTACGTCCAGAAGGGCCGGAGTCCCCCCGAACATGCGCCCTCCCTCGGCAGGGGCCGCCGCAGTACGCCCGGGCTCCGGGCGGAGAGTGAACCTGAGATTGATCCTCTGGGTGTCATCCCCGATCAGCTGCCGCCACTGGCGCTGCTGATCCTGTTTCACCTGCTCAGCCAAGGTGGCAGCCCAACCGCGAGCCAGCTGCGCCAGATCGCCCGCGGGGGGCTGTCGTAGGCCGGCCAACGAGACCACCAGGGCTGCCACACCAAGGGGCAGCCCAATGAGGCCTACGGCATCCGAAGACTCCAGACCCCCACGAGCCAAATGCACCCCCGCGTACAGCACGCTTGCCGCAACCAGCAGTCCACCCACTACGGCCAGCCACACCCGCCAGCGACGGTAACCGCGCCCTCCGATCCTCGCCATTCTCTGATCATCGCCGTTCCGGTGATCCCTGCGGGTGCGCCATGCCGAAAGGGCAGCCGCGGAAGAACCGCGGCCCGAGATTCCGTTGCAATCCGTCGAGCTCCCGCAGCTCCTTCCGACGGTCCTCGAAGCTGTGGGCCGACGCGCGTCTCCGTGCGCGGCCACGCACCCCGGCACCCGCACACGAGCCCAAGGTCGGCCTGCCGCCCGACCGTACTGCGGCCCCGCACGCTCCCCCATCCAGCATCGCTACGCCTGGGCCGACGCACGGGCCATGCCGGTGGTGGCCCTGGAGTCGATGAGGGACGGCCCGGACCGGCTGCTCGCCGAGCCCGGGCAGAGCATCGGCCGCGCGGCGCACGGGTCCGGCAGGCATGTGTTGTGCGGCCTGACGTCACTGCGTCGTGCTCTGGATGCCCAAGACCTCGTACAGGTGCTGGCCGTGCACCCACTTCTCCAGTTCGGGACGGCCCATGAGGATGAGGTCGTGGTGCGCGGCGAAGTCGATCGCGGGGCGGTGCTTACCAGTCGCCGAGGACGAGGCGTCCGCCGACGTTGTCGAGGTTGTAGTTGCCGCCGGTGAACCAGATGCCGTCGTAGTTCAGGCCGTTGAGCCAGGTGTAGAGGCCCCAGGTGCCGTCGCCGTACTGGTAGGCCATGACGATGTCGTCCTTGCCGTCGCCGTTGGTGTCGCCGGAAGCCATGCGGTCGCCGACGTTGGTGAGGGAGAAGCTGCCGGAGTCGAAGTCGGTGGCGCGGTTGAAGCTGCTGCCGGTGGAGGTCCAGCGGTTGATCCGCATGGTGCCGTCGCCCTGGTCGTAGGCCATGGCCGGCTCCGCCTTGCTGTCGCCGTTCCAGTCGCCGAGGACGAGGCGTCCGCCGACGTTCCCGAGATTGTAGCTGCCGCCGGTGAACCAGATGCCGTCGTAGTTCAGGCCGTTGAGCCAGGTGTAGAGGCCGTAGGTGCCGTCGTTGTACTGGTAGGCCATGACGATGTCGTCCTTGCCGTCCCCGTTGGTGTCGCCGGAGGCCATGCGGTCGCCGACGTTGGCGAGGGAGAAGCTGCCGGAGTCGAAGTCGGTGGCGCGGTTGAAGCTGCTGCCGGTGGAGGTCCAGCGGTAGATCCGCATGGTGCCGTCACCCTGGTCGTAGGCCATGGCCGGCTCGTCCTTGCCGTCCCCGTTCCAGTCACCGACGACGAGGCGTCCGCCGACCTTGTCGAGGTTGTAGTTGCCGCCGGTGTACCAGATGCCGTCGTACGTCCTGCCGTTCAGGAAGGTGTAGAAGCCCCAGGTGCCGTCGCCGTACTGGTAGGCCATGACGACGTCGTCCTTGCCGTCCCCGTTGACGTCGCCGGAAGCCATGCGGTCATCGACGTTGGCGAGGGAGAAGCTGCCGGAGTCGAAGTCGGTGGCGCGGTCGAAGGCGCTGCCGGTGGAGGTCCAGCGGTAGATCCGCATGGTGCCGTCACCCTGGTCGTACGCGGTGGCCGGCTCGGCCTTCCCCGGACTGGTGGCCTTGTCGTAGCGCAGGCCCTTGAAGTTGTTGGAGGAGTAGTGCGCCTTGGTCTTGATGACGTGGTGGCCGGCGTCGCCGGTGCTGTACTCCTCGTAGACCCACATCTGCGTCTTACTGGAGTCCGTCCACTTGTCGAAGAGGGCGACATGGCCGCTGCCGAGGATCGCGTCACCCGGCTGCAGGCTGTCCAGGGAGACGTACGTGTTGTCCCCGAAGGCGTCGAGGTCACCGGTGTTGCGGTCCCATCCGTCGCTCTTCTTGGGGAGCCGCCAGGCCATGGACACGAAGCCGGAGCAGTCCGGGCGGTACTTCTCGCCGGTGACCGAGGCCTTCGCGTCGGACTGGTTCTGGCTGTAGATGACGCCGTAGGTGTCGATCCACCATTTCGCCCGGTCGAGTATCTCGGTCCGGGTGATCGAGCCGCCGACCGTGGACGACGCCGCGGCGTACGCGGTCGACGGAGCCGCGACCTCGGAGATCACGGTGGTGCCGACGGCCAGGCTGCCCAGGGCGAACAGCGTGGTGAGAGCGGCGGTGACGCGTCTGAGCGGAGTGCGCATGGGTGGCTGTCCTTCTCGGTGAGGTGGCTGCTTCTCACCGAGAAGGTTCTGCACTGCCTCTTCAACTCCCCTTCAAGGAACCTGCAGGCGCCCTTACAGCGGGGTTGAGTTCCGCGTACTCGCGCGCACCGTGCTCCCGGAAGACCACCAGGGCATGCGTCCGAGCCGCCAGGGCGGCCCCGGTCTCACCGCGGGCCTCGTGCACCAGGGAGAGGTCATACTCCGTGCGTGCCCGCCAGAGAGGGGTGTCCATGGCGTCCCACATGGACGTGGCCGCGTCCAGACAGCTCCGCGCCAGGTCGAACCGCTCGTCGGCCAGATGGAGCTGCCCGATGATCCGCAGGGTGACCGCCTGCCCGAAGCGGTCGTGGCAGGCGCGCGCCGTGGCCAGCGCCCCTTCGAGCCGGGGCAGCGCCTCCGCCCGGTGGCCGAGCCGCATCTGCGCCTTGGCATGGGCACGTACGGCGTACGAGTGCATGAACTCGTACGCCGAGCTCGGCGAGGATCGCAGCTGACTCGGCGCACAGCCCCAGTGAGGCCTCGTACTCGCCCATGGCCCGGTGGTATAGGCCCATCGAGCGCAGCGTCAGCGCCAGGCCCCGGCGGCTGCCACCCTGGCGGAACGCGTCGAGCGCCGTCTCGAGGTCGGCGCGCACAGCCCCGTACTGTCCCTGTTCCAGCCGTACCGACGCCCGGGTCCGCAGGACGTGGCCGACGCCGCGGTGGTCGTCGAGGGCGTGCAGCAGCGCGGCGGCCTGGTCGAGGAAGTGGACCGCCTCGGTCAGGCGTCCCGGCTCACGGCATGCCGTGCCGAGGCCGGCCAGGGCGAATGCCTGTCCGCGCACGTCGTGCAGGGCGCGGAACCTGCTGAGCGCCTCGCCGAAGTGGCACCGCGCGTCGGTGAACCGGTCCTGGTCGTAACAGAGTTGGGCCAGCTCCGCCAGCATGGCGGCCTCGTGCCGCTGGTCCTTCATGCGCCGTGCCGCGGCCAGCGCGGCGCCGGTGATCCGGGTCCGGAAGCCGAAGTGGTTGGTGCGCATATCCACCGTGTTGTACGCAGAGACCAGGTCGCACACGAGGTGGTCCAGGCTGATCGCGGCGGCGCGGTCGACAGCCACGGCCAGCGCGGCCTGATCGCCATCGAACCAGCCGAAGGCGTCTCCGAGCGCGAGCTCGCGCAGGACCCGGTCGCCGAGCTCGTCCGGCATCGTCCCGAGCGGCTGCTGTGCGGCAGGACGCCAGCTGACCTGGGGCGACGGACTGCTCGCGGCGATCCGGTGCAGCAGGGAGATCCAGCCGCGGAAGACACGGGCGACGGCCTCGAACAGCTCGAAGGCCGACTCGGAGGTCTCGGCCTGCTCCCGCGCGAAGATCCGTACCAGGTCGTGGAGGCGATAGCGCCAGAGGCCTGTCCGGTCCACCCCCGCGAAGGTGACGAGCTGGGTGTCCACGAGCAGTTCGAGCAGGCGCTGGGCCTCCGTCTCCGGAACGTCGAGCAGGCGGCCGACGACCCAGGGCGAGAACTCGGGGAGACCGAAGAATCCCATGCGCTCCAGGGCCGCCCTGGGCAGCCGGTCCAGGGACTGGAAGCTGAGCCCGATCGTGCTGCGCACCGCGAGGTCGCCGACAGCCAGCTCGTCGAGCAGCCGGCGCTCGTCGGTCAGCCGGTCGGCGAGGACCTTCAGCGGCAGCCGGCTCCGGGTGGCGAGTCGCGCGCCGGCGATACGGATGGCCAGGGGCAGGTTGCCGCAGGCGGACAGGATGCCGGCGGCGGCCTGCGGTTCGGCCGCGACCCGCTCATGACCGACGATCCGGGTGAGGAGCTCCAGGGCCTCGGCCGGCGCCAGCACGTCCAGTTCGACGAGCCTGGCTCCGGAGAGCCCGCCGAGCCGGTCGCGCGAGGTGACGAGGACGGTGCAGCCACGGCCGCCCGGGAGCAGCGGCCGGACCTGCCGCTCGTCGGCGGCGTCATCGAGGACGATCAGCAGGCGGCGGTCGGCGAGCAGGGTGCGGTACAGCTCCGTACGTTCCTGCAGGCTGTCCGGTAAGCGCTCGGCGTCCACACCGAGGGAGCGCAGAAACCTTCCCAGGACCACGGCGGGCTCGGCGGGACTGTCGGAGAGGCCGCGCAGCTCGGCGTGCAGCTGGCCGTCCGGGAAGGAGGCGGCGACCTGGTGGGCCGCGTACGCCGCCAGCGTCGACTTTCCGCTGCCCCCCGGGCCGGCCACGACATGGAGGGAGGACGAGCTCTCGCTGAGAGCGCGGGTCAACGTGGTCAGTTCCTCCGTGCGGCCGGTGAAGTCGGCGGGGGCGGGCGGCAGGTGCGCGGGAGCCCTCGCCTGGAGCGGCTGGAGAGCCTCGTGTGGCTGGCCTGGCTGGCTTGACTGGAGCGGTTGGAGCGACTGGAGCGGTTGGAGCGACTGGAGCGATGAAGGCGGCTGGAGAGGCCGGACCGGTTGGTGCGGCTGAAAGGGCCGCAACGCCCGAGCCCCGGACGCTCCGTCGCCGTCGCCGCGCAGCAGAGCCTCGTGCAGGGCGCCGAGCTCCTGGCCGGGTTCGATGCCCAGCTCCTCGACGAGCGCGGCCCGTCCCTCCCGGTAGCAGGCGAGTGCGTCCGCCTGACGCCCCAGCCGGTACAGCGTCACCATGAGCTGCCCGCGCAGCCGCTCGTTGGCCGGGTGCCGCGCGACCAGCCCGGTCAGCTCGGCCAGGTGATCGAGTCTGCCCAGCGCCAGCTCCACACCGAAACGCTCCTCCAGAGCCGTGACCCGCAGCTCGTCGAGCCTTCCGGCCTCGCCCGACATCAGCGACCCCTCCAGACCGGAGAGGGCGGGCCCCCGCCACAGAGCCACCGCGTCGAGCAGCAGCGCGCCCGCCGGGACGAGTTCCCGGCTCTCGGCACGCTGCCTTGCCTCGGCCAGGAGCGCGGCGAAGTGCGTGGCGTCGACCGTCACCGCTTCGGGCCGGATCGCGTATCCCGGTTTCCGGGAGGTGATCACCTCGGGATGGCCGGCGTCGGAGAACGCCCTGCGCAGGGTCGATATGTACGTCTGGATCAGCGCGCGGGCACTGTCAGGAGGGTCGTGCTCCCAGACGACGTCGATGAGACGCTCGGTGGAGATCACATGGCCCTGTTCCAGCGCCAGGGCCGCGAGCAGGGCGCGCGGTTTGCCGCCGCCCAGCGGAATCGGCTGGTGCGCCGTATGGACTTCGACCGGGCCGAGCAGTCGGATCTGTAACACGTTGCCCCCACAACGTCGCCGGTACGACCGCCTGTTGTCGCGGCGGGGTCACCCGGAGCGGCGGCCCGGCCCTCGAACCGGGCCATAGCCTGCGAACCGCATCCCCGTCACGCAAGCCCAGTAACGATCACCGTAGGACCAATGCCGCCATACGGCAGGGTAGTTGATGAACCCCGCCGCAGTCATGGCTCTCCTCAGGTGTCCGCGATTCTCGGCCGCGACGGGATCGGGGGCCGACGCCTCCATGGGGCGGTGCGGTGACCACGCGACCCGGGGATCGGACCCCACCCACAGGGGGGCACCCTCGACGGTGCACAGGGTGAGGTCGACGGCGGCGCCCGTGGCGTGCGGGGACTCCGGCGGCTCCGGGTGGTGGCCCCGGGCCACGTACAGGCGCAAGCCCGCCGGGAGCAGCGTCTGCGCGGTGACCAGGCGGTCGACGACGCCGAGCCGCAGCCTGACGGGTGCGTCGTCGCGTCGGCCGGCCGGCCGCCGGTCCAGCCGCAGCGCGTCGACCTCGCGCAGATCGATCAGCGGCTCTCCGCACTCCCGGACCTCGACCGCCGCGACCCTCGGGTCGAACAGCGATACGGTATCCAGCCCTCTGCCCTCCGTGTCGCGTCGCTCACCCCCGAACCGGCGGCGGATGGCCGGTAGCCGGCCGGGGCGGATCATGACGCCGACCGCTTCAGAATTCCTTCAAGACCGCTGAGGGGCCGCGGCCGGTCCTTCCGCACACGCCTGATGGGCGCGACGGGAACCGCCGCGCCCACCAGGACCGTCAGAGCACTCTGCCTCTCATGGCCAACCGGTCACGAAGCCCACTTGGAGCAGTTGCTCGAGCTCACCCACTGGTGAGAGCTGATGGTGTTGTTCGCGCTGACGCCGTTGTGCATGGTGTCGTTGGAGAGGTCGGAGGCGTAGGCCTCGTTCCTCGACAGGCAGATGTGGCCGCCCGCATAGTTCGTCAGGCTGTAGAACTTGACCTCGTAGTCGTTCCCCTTGTTGAGGATGGACGACGCCTCGTTCTCTTCCCAGCCCTGGAAGGAGCCGGTGCTGTTGCCCCAGTCGGTGTCGTTGCCCGCAGACTTGCCGAGCTCCGCCCCCGTGCAGTTGGCGCCGTCGTAGGCGGCCATGTATCCGGACGACAGGTTCGTGTAGTTGTCACTGCAGGTGTCGGCCGCCTGGGCGGTGGCCGTGGGGACGATGACGCCGAGGCCCGCGAGGGCGGCGGTGGCCAGGATCGCCGGAATCTTACGCATGGTGATTCGCTCCTTCTGTTCCAGGGTGTGGTGGGACATCCCGTAGCCGCGAGGCTCGGGACAGGGGACGTCCGGGCATCCGGACGAGTCGGTGAGTCAAGCCTTCGAGCCGGTGATGGTCTCGGCCCGGGCCAGCGCGGTCAGCCTCGCGCGCTGGTAGGTGGCGAGGTCGTCGCTGTACGGCTGGAGCTTCTTGGTGCGGTACTCGCTTTCGAGGGCGCTTGCCGTCCTGCCCAGGGACGTCTCCACGGCGCACGTGGCCTCGGCGACGGCCAGCTCCACTTCCGTGGCGTGGGCCCGTCGCGGACTCATCCCCTCGACGAGGGAATACCGTTTCGCGCGGATGTCATCCGGGCTCGCGTAAACGTGGCCCTTCTTCTTCATGCACTGGGCCCATGCCGCGACCGCCGTGGTCAGACGCCTGTCCTTGAGGAGATCCGGTACGTACAGCGACGTCAGGCTCGTGGCTGTCTTCTTGGCGCGGAACCATGTCGCGATGTCGCCGTACAGCTGTTCGCCGGCCGAGTTCCAGCAGCCGGTGCGGGGCATCTGAACCGTGCCGCCCGAGGGCAGTCGGACCGACATCATGCCCTGGTCAGGGTCACCGTCGAGCGTCTTGGAGTAGCGGATGCGGTCCGATTCCGGAAGGCCGTTGGCGTAGGTGGCATTCGGATCGTTCAAGCGGGCTTTCTCGGCCCGCTGTTCGAGCTCTCCGCCATATCCGTAGGTGCGGGCCCACGCGATGTCGTCCAGGACGAAGCCGCGTCCCCCACGCTCCGCGGCGCTGACCGGCGGCCGCAGCCAGTACGTGAAGCCGCTGCCCTCCATGCACCGTTTGACGAGGATCCGTTCGGCCCGCTCGACCAGGATCTCCTCCCCGGTAGTCAGGTCACGGATTTCCTCCGGACGAGGCGCCGCCTCGCTCGGCCCGTCCGCTCGTGGCTCGTCACCGCTTCCGGCAGCGCAGCCGACCAGGGTGCTCGCCATCAGCAGCGCGGCGAACCAGACCCGGACTTCCCTCTTCGTCATGGTGATGATCCCCCGCTTCCTCGCTGTTGTTGCCGTTGCCGTTGCCGTAGCCGTAGCCGTCGGTGGCGTGGAAACAACGGTGCCAGGAGGCCGCTGTGAGGACTCTGAAGGAGTCTGAAGACTTCTTCAGGAACCCCACGCGAGCGGTGGTCCACGCTGTGGGGCATGCGAATACTGGTGGTGGAGGACGACCTGCGGCTCGCCGAGCTGCTGCGCCGAGGGCTCGTGGGCGAGGGCTACGCCGTCGACGTCGCCCATGACGGCCGGTCGGGACTGGATCTGGCGTTCCTCAACGGCTACGACGCCGTCGTCCTGGACGTGATACTCCCGGGCCTCAACGGCTACCGGCTGTGCGGCCGGCTGCGCGAGGCCGCTCTCTGGACTCCCGTACTGATGCTGACGGCCAAGGACGGAGAGTACGACGAGGTCGAAGGCCTGGACACCGGTGCCGACGACTATCTCACCAAACCGTTCTCCTTCGTCGCGCTCACCGCCCGGCTGCGTGCCCTGCTGCGGCGTGGCAGGCCCGAGCGCCCCGCCGTCCTCCAGGTCGGGGACCTGAAGATCGACCCCGCCACCCGCAGCTGCCGGCGCGGGACGACACCGGTGACGCTCACGCTGCGGGAGTTCGCGGTGCTGGAGTATCTGGCACGCCGCAGTGGCGAGACCGTCTCCAAGACGGAAGTACTGGAGCACGTGTGGGACCACACCTTCGACGGTGACGTGAATGTCGTCGAGGTCTACGTCAGCACCTTGCGCCGCAAGATCGATGCCCCGTTCCAACGGCGCACGATCCGTACGGTGCGCGGGATCGGCTACCGGCTCGAAGCGGGGGAAGGGCTCCGCCGGTGAGACGCCCACGGCTGCGCGCGGTCTGGCAGCGGCTGCGCCCGCGCACCCTGCGCGTATGGATCACGCTGATGGTCGCCTGCGTCGCTCTGGTCCCGCTGACCGCGTGTGCCGTTACGGTCGGGATCACTGTCAGGAGCGGGCTTCTTGAGGAAGCCCGCCAGAAGACCTCCTTGCCGAGCCCGCCGGACACTCACCTCGAACCGGCGACGCTGTCGCTCCTGCCGTGGTCCGATCCGCAGGCGTCTCCGCCCGTACGATCCCCTTCGGGCGGCAGAACACAAGTCGTCCCTTTGCCGGCGGTCCACCAGGCCCGGCTGAACAACGCCATGTGGTCCCTGAGCGGAAGTGCGCTCGGGCTCACCCTCCTGATCGCGGGCAGCACGTGGCTCGCGGCCGGACGGCTGCTGCGCCCCATCGAGGCCATCCGCTCCAGGTTCGCCGACCTCGGCGCCCATCATCTCGACCGGCGAGTCCCCGTGCCCCGTGGCGGGAACGAGATCGCCCGGCTGGCCACGACGGTGAACGACACCCTCGGCCGGCTCGAGGCAGAGGTCGATCAGCAGCGCAGCTTCGTCGCCGACGCCTCCCACGAACTGCGTACGCCTCTGGCAGCCCTGCGCATCGAACTCGAACTCGCCCTGAGGCGACCGGAGAACACCGACTGGCGACAGGTCGTCACCGATGCCCTCGGAGACACCCTTCGCTTACAGAACCTGACCACCGAACTGCTCCTGCTGGCCCGGCTGGATGCCGTCACCGCCGACGCGGGCCCACCCGACAGCCACCTGATCGACATGGCCGACCTGGTACGCGAGGAACTCGGGCGCCGACGAACGCCGTCCCGCCTCACCCTCGTCCCCCACATCGGGCAGGAACCCTTCCTCGTGCACGGCAGCCGCGGCCTACTCGCCCGCCTCCTCGCCAACCTCCTCGACAACGCGGAACGCCACGCGACCACCACCGTCATCGTCCGCCTGGGCCAGGGACCCGGCTGGCACACACTGACCCTGGAGGTACAGGATGACGGGCTGGGTGTTCCCCCGGAACACCAGGCCCGGATCTTCGAACGCTTCACCCGCCTGGACGAAGCCCGCGCCCGCGACACCGGCGGGGCCGGTCTCGGCCTGGCCATCGCCCACCACATCACCGCGCTCCACCACGGCACCCTCACCCTCAACCCCACGGTCTCAGGCGCGCACTTCACCGTGCGATTGCCGGCAGCCCCTGACGCCGCGTATCCATCATGGGCATGACTCGTGGCGGTGGTCCTTGTGCGGGTGCTGCGCGAGACCCGGCTCCTGAGCTACGCAGGTGGAGTAGGAGTGCGAGACGCTGAGGAAGCGGTGCGGCGAACGCCTAGCGGTCGATCGATCGAGCCGAGGGGCAGTCCGGACCGCGTCTGCCGTCATGGGCGGACGGAGCGCCCGGAGCGGCATCGGCGTCCACTCTGACCGAAAACCGGGTGCCTGTCCGCGATCAGGGCGTGAACGGGACTATGCACGACTGCGGCTCCGCCGGACACATCAGCGACGAGGAGTACGTGGCCGCGCTCAAGGTGCTGCAACCACGAGGAACTCCGGCCCCACCAGCGAGAAGCCGTGGACGCGGTAATCCGCGCCCTGGGGGCGCCCGTTCGACCGCGTCACGGTGTTCGCCACATACGCCTCCGTCGGGCTCGGGACGCTGGTGAGCGCCCACAAGGCCAGCCTCCCGTGCTGGGACCTGAAGGGACGTTCTGAGTTCAGATCACATGGCGGGTTGGAGGCTGCGGAGCCACAGAATGCCGCCCCACTGTCGAAGCGCAAGGCTCGGTCGGTCCGGTGAATCAGACTCGGCTCACAGGGCGGGATCCGACGGCTCGTACCAGAGGCTCGTCATCGGGGAGCACATGGTCCAGCCCGGCGAGGAGTAGAGCGCCCGGCCTTCGGGCGTGCCGACCAGGACGCCCGTCCTCGCGCCGGCCTCGTACGCGGTGCTCTGCAGCGTGCGCATCACGTCGTCGGACTCGGCGCGATGCGCCGACCGCTCGGGCGTAGGCTTCGCTCAGCATGGACGCGGCGGGGGCGGAGCGCATGAGGGCAGAGACAGCACACAGGTGGGGCGCGAGCCTCGATTCGGTCGTGGTGTACGCACAGGGCGCGGTCTGCCGCCGCCTGGCGCGGGGCATCGTGCCGCCTGACAGCCGGGTGCGGGTGACGGGACTGCCCCGCTCGCTGGACCCCGGCTCACTGCGGGCACGGGTCCTGGGCGCCCCCGGGGTACGCGTCACCGAGGCCCGGGTCGAAGTCGAGGCCGAGCCGCTCGGCACGGGCACGCCCGACACGTTGCGGCGCGAGGTCGAGCGGCTGAGCGACGCGTACGCGGCGGCGCAGGGCCGCCGGGACCGACAGCTGAGCCGGATCGAGGAGGTCAGGGCCCTCCACCCGGTCCCACCCGAGCTCAGCCCCGAGGACCCGCACCGCCGCACCCCGGTCGACGCGTGGCTGGAGCTCGCCGACTTCGTCGACGAGCGGTTGAGGGCACTGCAGGCCCGCCTCGTCGAGCTGGAGGAGGCGCTGCGCGATGTCGGGCACGAGCTCACCGTCGCCGCCGACCGGCTCGCCCGCGCCTCCACCGACGCACCGTCGGCGCACGTGGAGACCACGGTCTGCGCGGTCCTGACCCTCGACGGCGCCGGTGACACCGAGGTGGAACTGGAGTTGGAGTACGGGGTGCCGGGCGCCGTCTGGGTGCCGACGTACCGGCTCACTCACCGTCAGGGCAACGGCAGCGGCCGTCTGGTGATGCGTGCCTCGGTCGCCCAGCGGACCGGCGAGGACTGGACCGGGGTGCGAATCGCCCTGGCCACCGCCGATCTCCGGCGCCGCACCGACCTCCCGAAGCTCCGCTCGATCCGCATCGGACGCCGTCAGCCCGCCCCCGCGCCTTCCGGCTGGCGCGAGCCTCCGGCGGGGCTCGCCGGCCTGTTCGCCGGGTACGAGGCGGCCGGCCCCCGCCCTGCCCCGACCGCCGCACCTGTCGCCGTCGGGGCCGGATCCGCTCCCCTGGCGGCCACTGCCAGCCCCGCGTCCGGTCCCGTTCCGCCACCGGCGCCTCCCCCGCCGCCGGCACCGCAAGCCTACGGCGGTCCGCCGACCGCGTTCCCGATGCCCGGCGGCGTCGACGGGCTGTCCCCGGAGGTCTACGGCGGCGCGATGCCCGCCCTCGCGCAGCAGGCCCCTCCACCGCCGGCCGCCAGGCCGCGTACCGGCGCCGGCCCCTTCGCGGGGGCCCCCGCCCCCATGGCACCTGCAGCTCCCGGCCGGGCTGCGCCGCCACCCCCTCCGGCACCGGTGACCGGTCCGCCGCGGCCGAGCGCCGCCGAGCTCGACTACGCCGTCCTCGTCCTGTGCGGCCCCGACGAGCAGGTCGGTCGCAGGGGTCGACTGTTCCCCGACTCCCCCTCCGACCCGGGGGCGGCCGAGTACCGCCGGCGCGCCGAGGCGGTCGCCGCGCTACCACTGCCCGGACAGGCCGTGCGGCCGCGCGAGTCGGCGGGTTCCTTCGACCACCGCTTCGATGCCGCCGCCCGCGCGGACGTTCCCTCGGACGGCACCTGGCACACCGTCACCATCGCCGAGATCCCGGTCGGCCTGCGCACCGAGTACCTCTGCGTGCCGTCCGTGGAGCAGACCGTGTACGCGACGTTGGTACTCTCCAACGCCACCGACCAGGCACTGCTGGCCGGCCCGGTGGAGGTCATCGTCGACGACGACTTCCTGCTGACCGCCGCACTGCCCACGCTCGCCCCCGGCGGTGTCCGCCGGGTGGGGCTCGGGCCCGCCGAAGGCATCCGGGTCACCCGCCGTACGAGCCTGCGCGAGTCGACCTCGGGCCTGCGCAACAACACCACCGTGCTCGACCACCGCGTCCACGTGGGGCTGGCGAACCGGCTCGCGCGGCCCGTCACCGTCGAGGTCCGCGAGCGGGTGCCGGTCACCTCCGAACCGGATGTCCGGATCGAGGAACGGGCCAACTGGACGACACCCGAGCAAGGCGCCGGGCCCGAGCACCATGCCCCGGGCACCCGCGTCTGGCGGCTGGACCTGCCCGCAGGCGCCACCGCCGCCCTCGACGGCGGCTACGAGATCCGCATCCCGACCGGCAAGGCCCTGGTCGGCGGCAACCGCAGGAGCTGACACACCCCATGTCCACGGCCCCGAAGCCGATCGCCCTCCCCGTCACCTCCGTTACGTGCCTCGAGGATCGCGCCCACGTCGAGCGCGCCGTCGTGCTCGACCTGGAGGCGGGGGTCCAGCGGCTGCGTCTCGGTCCGGTCAGCGCGCTGGCCGTCGATCGGAGCCTCCACGCCGAGCTGACCTCCGTTTCGCCCGCGACCGTGCTCGACGTGCGGATCGTCCGCAGCTGGACGCCGCGCGGTCTGCTGCCGTCTACCGACGACTCCGCCCTGCGCCACCGCCTACACGCCCTCGAAGAGGAGCGGCTGGCCCTGGGGCGGCGAAGCGACCGGCTGCACGCCCGCCTCGGCCTGCTGGGCCGACTCGCCGCCGATCTGCTGCGGGAGATCGGCGAGGGCGCCGGCTCCGGGGAGACCGAAGGGGCCCGCTGGGCCCGCGAACTGGACCGGGTGGACGACGAACGCGACACGCACGGCGAACAACTGCGGGCCGTGGAGGCCCGGCTGGCCGCTCTCGCCGCCGAACTCCGGGAAGTCCAGCAGGCCCTGCACATCTCCGAGGAGGAGCCCGCCGAGCTGGTCGGCCACATCGAGTTGACCGTGGAGGCCGCGGCCGCCGGGCCAGCCGAACTACGCCTGAGCCACCTCACCCCGTGTGCGCTGTGGCGGCCCGCCTACCGGGCCGTTCTCGATGGGGACGCCCTGACGCTGGAGACCGAGGCGATGGTCTGGCAGCGCACAGGTGAGGACTGGTCGGACGTACGGCTGACCTTGTCGACCGCCCGCTCGGGGCTGGCCACCGATCCGCCGCGGCTGGGCGAGGACCGGCTCACGCTCAAGGACCGCTCCGCAGCGGAGCGCCGCACCATCGACGTCGAGCTGCGCGAGGAGGAGATCCAGGCGCTCGGTCCGGCCCCGGTGCTCGGCCTGCCAGGGGTGGACGACGGCGGCGAGGCCCGCGTACTGAGCTCCCCCGCGCCGGCCTCCGTGCCCGGGGACGGCCGCGCCCACCGCGTGCCGCTCTCCGTCTTCACCACGGCTGCGAGCAGCGAGTACGCCTGCTCGCCCGAGGTGTCGCCGCTGGTCACCCAGGTGGTGCGGTTCGACAACCGGTCCGGCCACGCGCTGCTCGCCGGGCCGGTGGACCTGGTCCGCGGCAGTGGATTCAGCGGCCGCAGCACGCTGGACTTCACCGCCCCGGGCGCCCTCGTCGAGCTCGCCTTCGGCAGCTGCGACGACTACGCGGTGGCCCGGGAGGCCGAGGAGTCCCACGATTCCGCCGGAATCATGCAGCGGACCGTGGTCACCCGCACGGTCCGGGTGCACCTGTCCCGGTTCTCCGCCCCTGGGGAGCACGGCGATCGCGTGGTCGTGCTCCGGGAGCGGATCCCGGTCTCCGAGGTCTCGGCGGTGGAGGTACGCCTGCGGAAGGACGCCTGCTCCCCGACGCCCGAGGAGGTCGACGCCGAAGGCATCGCCCGCTGGGACATCACCCTTCCACCCGGCAGCCGACGCACCCTCACCCTTGTCTACGAGCTCTCGGCGAGCGCCAAAGTCGCCGGGCTCTGAGCGGGGCAGTCCGCTGCACGCATGCTGCGTGGCTCCTGCTCACACGTGCGGCAGCCCGGGAACAAGAGAAGGACACAGCCCTCGGTAGGTGACCCCGATTGCGGACACCGTCAAGCCGAACGTCCTTCCGCCGGGAGCCGCCCAGGGGTCACCGGTCGGGTGTTCGGGTTGCGGCACGGGCGGCGCCACTGGAACCAGGGTCAGCCAGAGAGTGTGCACGTCGATTCCGGGCTTCGGCGGGGCGTCCTGGCAGAGTTGCCCTGAGTACGGGCCACGAGGGATCCCTGGCTTCAAGGGTGTTGGGATTCCACCGGCAGCATGGAGGCCCCCCTGAAGGGCGAACCCCCCAACGGTCCGGAGCCCACCCGGTGGGCTCCGGCCCAGACTGGCTACGGCACCCCCTCCCCCAAGCTGCCCGCCCGCGCGAACCGTGGCCTGGCCCGCTTCCTCGGCGACCAGGACGAGGGCCCAGACAGCGCCGCCGACAGGGGCGAGGCGTGAAGAAGACCGCCGGCCTCGGCCTCGGACACGAGGATCACCCGCTGCTGGGCCGCCGGGTCCGCGACGCCGCCTCCGGTACCGAGGGCGAGCTGATGGCCGTCGTCCTCGAGGCTGTCTCCACCCACACCGGCCCGCGCTGGACCCGCCGCGCCGACATCCGCCCCGAGACCTGCGGCCGCGACCTACCGACCGCTGTGAGCAACATCGAGCCCCTGGAGACCTCCTGAATGCTCCCCACCCAGGCGGACGACCTGGTGCGGACGCCCCCCGTTCGGCTACGACGCGGCCACCCTGTGCGTGTACGCGCTGTGGCCCCCGAAGCGGCCACCCGCGTCCGAACCGAGTCGGCCTGTCCTTGACCGGCCGATCTGCCAGTACACCCCCTACGAGAAGGCCGTCGTCCCCACAGGCGATGCCGAAGCCGAGCCGCCTTTGGCGCCGAAGGGTGGGCTGCCCTGCTCCTTGCTCCGCAGAACGGAAATGCCCACCCGCTCATCGACCTGGCACTGCCGCCGACGGCGCTGGCCGCTTCCATAAGCACATGGCCCCCCGCTGCCCGCCCCCGCGCTCGACAACCGCGGGGGCGGGGCAGCCGGGGACAGGTCCCGGCATCGGGAATGCCGGGACCCGCTGTTCACCGCTTCCTGTTCTGGTCGGCTGGAGGCGGATTGGTTCGGGGCGAGGTCCGTCAGGACGACATGATGAAGCGCAGGGCAAGGCCGGAGGCCGTCGTCCAGTAGGTGACGCGGGCACCGTTGTCGAACGCCACCTGGCCGGGCAACTCGACGTTGATCGGCTCGCTCACCTTGGTGCCGAGGGTGGGGCGCTGGAGGCTGAGGGGGATGGTGTTCGTGTCGTACGTATCCATGCCGCCGCCGGTGGTCATCAGGGCTGCGTATGCCTTCTCACCCGGAGCGAGGGTAGCGGGCGCATCCTCGCTGTCCTTGATCACGGCGATCGGAGCCCTGGCAAGAGCCATCAGACACTGCCTAGACCCATCCCTCGTCGAGGTACACCGTCCAGGTGTCCCCACTGCCCGGTGCAGTTCAACCAACGCTGCAACGTCTGCGATGGCTGCCAGGCCGCGAACATCGAGGTGCAGGCCAGGAGCGGGGCTGGGCCAGGGGGGCTGGGCCAGGGGAACGAGCGGGGCTCCGGCACGGGACGCGTGAGGGCGGGTCCGCGTCGAGGCCTTCGGTCGTTCGCCTGTGCGAGATCAGGGACAAGATCGCGCCAGCGATCCTCGCATTTTCGGGCTCTCTTCGGCCGGACGCGTTGTGTTAACCGCGCAAACAACTTCGTCGGGTTAACGTGTTCTTGACCAACCGTTGACTCGTTCTTGGAGCGCACAAGAGGTGTCGATTGTGCTGGAGGGATGGATGGTGCGAGGTGCGACAGCCGGGCCTGCGCTCGCGATCCTTTTCGCCGTCCTGCTCGCCGCCTGTTCCCGGCACACCCAGCGGCGTTCGCACAAGCGCACAGTGCCCGTCGTGCCGCGGCCGAAGCCCAGTCCGGAATTGAGTCATCGGGGTAGGCGCCGCGCGCCCTCGCCGGTCACGGCGGCCGCGGCGGGCCGGCAGGCCCACCCGCCCACCCGCCACGTCCCGGCGGCGCTCCAGGTCTTCCGCTGCTGACAGCGAAGCGGCGCACCCACTGTCCTGCCCGTCCGACGCGCCGTCACGGCGCGCCAGGAGGAATGACCACGCATGCAGCCCCTCATCGACAACGCCCGCACGTTCGGACAGCGCCCTGAGGAGTTCGCCAAACTCGCCGAAGGCCAGTCCCCCCAGGTCCTGTTCATCACCTGCTCCGACTCCCGGGTCGTACCGGCCCTGATCACCGGCGCCGCCCCCGGTCAGCTCTTCGAGCTGCGCACCGCCGGCAACATCGTCCCGCCGTATGCCTCCGAGCGGCCCACCTCCGAGGCCGCCACCATCGAGTACGCCGTGGAAGTGCTCGGCGTCCAGGACATCGTCGTCTGCGGCCACTCGCACTGCGGTGCAGTCGGCGCGCTGGTGCGCGGCGACGACCTCGACACCGTCCCCGCCGTACGGGACTGGCTCGCGTACGCTGCGAGCCCGCCGGCGTCGGCCGACCCGGACGACCCGGCGGTCGCCGCGTCCGTGCAGCACCACCTGCTCGCCCAACTCCTGCGCCTGCGTTCGTACCCCTGTGTGGAGAAGAGGCTGGCCGAGGGGTCCCTGCGGGTGCGCGGCTGGTACTACGAGGTGCACACCGGGGCCGTTCTCGAACACCGCGCGGACACCGATGCCTTCGAGGCTCTGTGAGCGGCGCCATGAATGCTGTGATCAAGTCTCCGCATCTCAGGCAGGACTTCGCCGCCTCCCTCGTCGTCTTCCTCGTCGCGCTGCCGCTGTGCGTCGGCGTGGCCGTCGCCTCCGGCGTCCCGGCGGAACTGGGCCTGGTCACCGGCATCGTGGGCGGCATCGTCGCGGGACTGATGCCCGGCAGCAGCCTGCAGGTGTCCGGGCCGGCCGCGGGTCTGACCGTGCTCGTCTTCGAGGCGGTCCGCCAGTTCGGGCTGCCCGCGCTCGGCGTGCTCGTGCTGGCCGCCGGGCTGCTCCAACTTCTCATGGGCGCGTTCAAGCTGGGCCGCTGGTTCCGGGCCATCTCGGTCTCGGTGGTCGAGGGCATGCTGGCCGGCATCGGGCTCGTGATCATCGCGGGCCAGCTGTACGCGGCGGCCGGCCTGAAGGCACCGGCGTCCGGGATCGACAAGATCGTCGGGCTGCCGGGGGCGCTCGTCCGCGCGGTCGGCAGCGCTGAGGCCCTGGCCTCCCTCGGGTTGGGCGCGGCCACCATCGCGGTGATGGTGCTGTGGGAGCGCATGCCGAAACGGGCCCGGACGGTGCCGGGCGCGCTCGCGGCGGTACTGCTGGCCACGCTGGCCTCGCTGGCGTTCGGGCTTCCAGTCGCCACGGTGGAGGTGCAGGGACTGCTCGGCGCGATCCAGCCGCCTGGGGCCGACGCCTTCGGTCAGCTGGCCCAGCCGGCCGTCCTCGGCACCATCCTGGCGTTCGCGTTGATCGCCTCCGCCGAAAGCCTGTTCAGCGCGGCGGCCGTGGACCGGCTGCACGACGGGCCGCGCACCGAGTACGACAAGGAACTCATGGCGCAGGGCGCGGGCAACACCGTGTGCGGGCTGCTCGGCGCGCTGCCGATGACCGCCGTGATCGTGCGCAGCTCGGCCAACGTCCAGGCGGGCGCGAAGACCAAGGCCTCCCGCGTGCTGCACGGCGTATGGCTGCTGCTGTTCGCGGCGCTCCTCCCGTCCGTCCTGAAGCTGATCCCGCTGCCCGCCCTCGCCGGCATCCTCGTGTACGCGGGCTGGAAGCTGATCCCGTTCCGGCAGGTCGTGCTGCTGTGGACGGCGTACCGCGGTGAAGCGCTGATCCTCGTGGTCACGGCCGTGTCCATCGTCGCGGTCAACATGTTCGAAGGCGTGCTGATCGGTCTGGCGCTGTCGGTCGCCAAGACCGCCTGGCAGGCCTCGCACGTGAAGCTGGAGGTCATCGACAAGGGCGCGGGCCCCGTCCAGGCGTACCTTTCGGGCAACGCGACCTTCCTGCGGCTGCCGAAGATCCTCGGCAGTCTGGAGGCGCTGCCTCAGGACCGCCCGGTGGAGCTGGACCTGTCCGGGCTGCACCACGTCGACCACGCCTGCCGCACGGCGCTGGAGGACTGGGCCGAGCGGCACAGCGCGGCCGACACGGCACCGGTGAGGGTCACCGCGCCGTAGGCGCACGCCGTGCGCCGACCAGCTGGCAGTCATCATCAAGACGTCGTAGGCCACGTCATGGAGAGAGGGCGGCCCGCCGGCCGGAGCGCTTCGCAGTGCTCAGTCACACATGTGGCTGAGCACTGCGGTTGACTAAGTGGTCGAGTTTGGAAGTCCTTCGGGGGTTGACGCTGAGGAAGCTCCCGTGCCTGGTGGTGGCGTGGAACGCGGCCGAGGGGCGAGTTGACCTTCAAGTTGCATGAAGGTCAACAATCGGGTCCATGGACGGCACCACGGAACTACTGAGCATCAGCGCCTTTGCGCGGCGAGTGGGTCTCGCTCCGAGCGCCCTGCGTTTCTACGACGACTGCCGCGTTCTGCGGCCGGCGTGGGTTGACGGGGCGACCGGATACCGCTTCTACAGCCCTGCTCAGGAGGCCCGTGCCGCTCTCCTGCGCAGTCTGCGAGAAGCGGGACTGCCGCTGGCCGAGGTCACCGTGGTGCTCGACGGGCCCGAGCGTGAGGGCCGAGAGGTGCTGGAGCAGCACCTGGAGAGGATGCGGGACCAGACTCAGACCGCCAAGGCCGCCATCGCGGTGGCTCTGCGTTCCCTGTCGACTGCCGACGGTACGACGGAAGCGCGGATCGGCGGCGTGGAGTTGGCCAGTGCAGTACGCCAGGTGGTGCCAGCCGCAGCCTCCGACATGGAGCACCCTGCGCTTGGCTGCGTCCTCATCGAAATCGATGACGGCGAGGTCCGTCTGGTGGCCACCGATCGCTATCGCCTGTCGATGCGCGTCCTGACGCCGACGGCACTCGATGGAAGGCCCTGCCGTCTGCTGGTGCACGCGGCTGACCTGATCGGGTTCGGGCAATGGGCGGCACGAGTCCACCAAGTCACCATCCAGGTCGGACCGGACGGGGCTCGAGCACGCAGTACGTCAGAGTCCCGTGTCCTGGTGACGACCGATGACCTGTTCCCTGCCTACCGCGAGATGCTTTCGGCTCTGGCCCCGCCCGAATACCGCGTGATCGTGGATCGCCTGGCCCTTCGTGACGCGGTCGACAGCCATGGAGACGCTGCACGCATCGCTCTGAGCTTCGCCGGCGACGAGCTGGTCGTCTCTCTCGCCGATCACTCCAACGCCGTCACCCTGCCTGCGGTCTGCCATGGAGACCTGCCCCAGCGGATCGGGTTCGACCCTGCCGTCCTGGCTCCCGCTCTGGAGGCCAGTGTCGGGCCCGACGTCCTGCTCGAGATCTCCGCCGTTGACCGACCTGTCGTGGTGCGTTCCGCAGACCAGGGCAGCTTCACCACCCTCGTCATGCCGGTCGCCCTCAACACCTCCAGCTGACTCTGCCTCAACACCACACCTTCATCACCGCAGGAGAACCATGACCGACCCCCAGAACATCGTCGTGCAGCTGTGCGTGCAGGGAATGCAGGCCGAGACCGAAGGACGAGATGCCCGAGCGCGGGACCTCTTCCTCCAAGCGTGGGAAGCGGCTGAGGACGACTACGAGGCCTGCATCGCCGCCCACTACCTCGCCCGGCACCAGCCGACCCCGCAGGAGACCCTGCGCTGGAACCAGGAGTGCCTGAACCGGGCCGACAAGGTCGGCGACGACCGTGTCCGCGGCTTCTACGCCTCACTCCACGGCAACATGGCCCGCGCCCACCGGGACCTGGGCCAGATCGACCAGGCCCGCGAACACTTCGAGTCCGCAGCGAAGCACATCGACGACGTCCCAGCAGGCCCCCACCAGCAATGGCTCCGCTACCGCATCGCCGCAGGACTGCGTGCCACCACCCCGGTCGCACCACAGCAGCACGAAGACCCGGTCGGCGAACTCCTCACCAAGCTCTGCGCACGCACGGACCTCGAAGCCCTGAGTCTGCTGCTGCCTCCGTACATGGGCAGCCTCGGCACACCTGAGGACGAGGAGAGCATCACCGCCGCCCTGCGCATGCTCCATGCCGAGCGTCGCCTTCCCGACGAGGAGCAGACCGCCCTCAGCCACGCAATCAAGGTGCGGTCCGCTGTGTGAGCGCCCTGATCCTCGGTGACACGCGCGTAGGCAACCGGCCGCCTTCCTCGGTGCCGACGGACCTTCAACGATCACGCCGCCCTCCGACCTCGCGGTCGGTGGGCCGTCATACGTGCCAGTCACTACCCGCTCCTCCTACCTCCCCGAACGTCCAACGAGGTGGCAGGAAGAGCGGGGGACAGTCAAATCGCTCGGGCTTATCAGCCTGCCGCAGGATCCAGGGGACAGGTACTTGTCCATACGCGCTGCCGTGGCAGTGGTGTTGACCGCCGTCGAGCGCCACCGGCTGAAGAAGATGGCTTACGGTCACAAGACTCCACACCAAGCCCGGCAGCGTGCCTCAGTCGTCCTCCTTGCGGCACGTGGCCTGGCTAATGCCAGGATCGCCGCCGAGACCCACCTGCACGTGGACACGGTCCGGACCTGGCGGGGCCGGTTCGCTCATGGCGGGCTGCCGGCCCTGGCCGACCGCAAGCGCCCAGGGCGCCCCGCCCGTTTCACTCCCGTGCAGGTCGCCGAGGCCAAGGCGCTGGCCTGCCAGTTACCCGCCGAGACCGGCGTACCGCTGTCGCGCTGGTCCTGCCCTGAGCTGGCCGCCGAACTGACCGCGCGCGGGATCACCAACACCGTGTCCGCGTCCACGGTGCGCCGCTGGCTGCGCGAGGACGCGCTCAAGCCCTGGCAGTACCGGTCCTGGATCTTCATCCGTGACCCGGACTTCCGTGCCAAGGCCCAGCGTGTCCTGGACCTGTACGCCCGCACGTTCGACGGTGTCCCGCTAGGCGAGGACGAGTACGTCGTCTCCAGCGACGAGAAGGCCTCCGTCCAGGCCCGCTGCCGCTGCCATCCGACCCTGGCACCAGGTCGGGCCCGGGCGGTGCGCGTCAACCATGAGTACGGTCGCGGCGGCGCGCTGGCCTACCTGGCCGCCTACGACGTCCACCGCGCGAAAGTCTTCGGCCGCTGCGAGCCGAAGACCGGAATCGTCCCCTTCATGAACCTGGTCACCCAGGTTGCCGTAGTGGCGGCCCTTGCGGGTGGCGTACTCGTCGACGCCGACCACCCGCGGCGCGGGCACTTCCGGTTCGGGAAGAGCCTCGACCAGGCGCAGGACCGTACTCCGGCTGATGGACATACCGAGCACGGCAGCCGAGCGGGCGCCCGCTCGGCCGGCCAGGGCAAGGCCGACTGCGGCCAGGGTGGAACGCAGCCGCTCGGTGGGCTGGCCATACCTGCGGGTCAGGCCGGGTATCTGCTCCACGAACGTCCGGCGCGGGCACTTGGTGTTCCGGCACCGGAACCGCCGGACCCACAGCTGGAGGACGACGCTTCGTCCGGCGCTCGGGACATCAGCGAGAAACCGCAGGTAGGAGCTGTGAACTCCCGTCGAGTAGGCTCCGCATCCCGGGCAGGCAGCGCCGGCCGTCGTGCACTGCGCGGCAATGCGCACTTTCTCGACATCCGCGTTCACCGACCGCACCGCGACGTCCGCGATCGCCGGGAACAGCAGCTCCTTCAGCCGGAGCAGGACCTCTTCCACGGCCCGGACTGTCAGCCCAGCCGCACGGACCACGGCCTATTTTCGGGCGACTTCGCATGCCGCTTGGGAACGCTCAACCGTCACTCACCGTGCCCACTGCACGAAAGCTGTGCCAGAACCCGAGTGGGTTCTGGCTCACTTTCCGTGGAGGGCTGACGGAGCGTGACGTCGGTGCTCTGTCTGTCTGCTGTGGGTCTCATCCAATTAGGTGGCATCGCCGGCCGGGCCAGTGTGCCCATCAAGCGGCTAACGGGCTTGGGCCTACGTTGACAGCCGGTAAGGGAGGAAGCGATGACCGATCACCCCCACATTGGTGTGTTCCGGCGCGCCATGGAGGCCTTCTCAGCAGGCGACATGAAGGCGCTGGCGGAGGTCTTCCACCCCGACGTCGTCTGGCACCACGGGGGTCACGGGCCGCTGTCGGGGGACTTTCACGGCCGAGAGGCCACATTCGAGATGTTCGGTCGTGACTTCGAGCTGTCAGGTGGCACGTACCGCCCTCAGCTCCACGATGTTCTCGCCAACGATGCCCATACGGTCGCCCTGCTCCATGCCACTGCGTCGCGCGAGGGCAAGCAGCTCGACATGGACTACGTGATCGTCTTCCACATCAGCGACGGCAGGATCGCCGAAGGTTGGGAGCTCTGGGCTGACCAAGCAACATACGACGAGTTCTGGTCGTAGAGATGTGAGGGGCTGCGGTGGCCTCCACGCCGGCGCGCGCCCGCGACCACCACAGCAGCACCAATGCGCCGTCGTTGATGCACGCCGGGACGGCAGCGAGCGCACGGCCGGGCCGGTGCATCACGGTCAGTCAACCCTTCGCGGAAAGTGAGCCAGAACCCGAGAATGGGAGGCACCCTGATTCTCTGTCCCCGGACCCATGCTGTCGGCGGTGTTCTAGGGTCTGTCGTCAAAGTGATCTTGCGTTGTGGATCATGGAGCGGTGATACGCCTCCATGAACTGTCCGATGCTGAGTGGGGACTCGTGCAGCCGTTGCTGCCCCGGCCTGTGCTGGGGCGGCCCCGGCTGGACGACCGGACGGTCCTCAACGGGATCGTGTGGAAGTTCCGGACCGGGGTCGCCTGGCGGGACGTGCCTGAGCGATACGGGCCGTGGGCCAGCCTCCACACGCGTTTCCGCAGGTGGGCGGCGGACGGGACTTTCGAGCGGATGCTCCAGGCCGCGCAGGCCCGGGCGGATGCCGCGGGAGACATCGAGTGGCTGGTGTCGGTCGACTCCACCGTCGTCCGCGCCCACCAGCACGCGGCCGGAGCCCGAAACGGGGGCTCCGCGACCCGGCGCTCGGGCGGTCCCGCGGCGGACTGACCAGCAAGATCCACCTGGCCTGCGACGGAGCCGGCCGCCCGCTGGCCATAGTCCTGACCGGTGGGAACACCAACGACTGCACCCAGTTCACCGCCGTCATGGAGGCGATACGGGTGCCCCGGCTCGGCCGGGGCCGGCCCCGCGTGCGGGCCAGCCACGTCCTCGGAGACAAGGGCTACAGCTCCAGGGCCATCCGCACCTGGCTGCGGCGCCGCGGCATCGCCCACACGATTCCCGAACGGGCCGACCAGATCGCCAACCAGGCCAGGCGCGGCAGTCTCCGCGGCCGCCCGCCAGCCTTCGACAAGCAGCTCTACAAGCACCGCAACGTCGTGGAACGGTGCTTCAACCGCCTCAAGCAGTGGCGCGGCATCGCCACCCGCTACGACAAGACCGCCCAGTCCTACCAAGCAGCCGTCACTCTCGCATCGCTCCTGATGTGGGCGTGCCACTTTGACGACAACTCCTACTAGGGACTGTTCTGAGTTCAGACCACGTGGTGGGTTGGAGGCTGCGGAGCAACAGAATGCCGCCGTACTATCGAAGTGCAAGGCTCGGGCGGTCCGGTGAATCAGGATCAGCTCACTGGTCGGCATCCAATGGCTCGTACCAGAGGCTCGTCATCGGAGAGCACATGGTCCAGCCCAGCGAGGAGTAGAGCGCCCGGCCCTCGGGCGTGCCGACGAGGACGCCCGTCTTCGCGCCGACCTCGTACGCGGTGCTCTGCAGCGTGCGCATCACCAGGCCACCGAGGCCCTTGCGCCGATGCTCGGCGGCGGTCTCGACCTGGTCGACCACGACCTGGTCACCGGCATGGGCGATCTGTCCGCGGGCGGCGAAGTGCCCGGCGCGCGTGCGGACCAGCACCCGGCTGACGCCGCCCCGGGTCCAACTGGTCAGCGTGTAACCGGCCGGCACTTCGGTGAGCTCCGGTTCAAGGTGACACGTCATCAGAAAGCCGGGAACGTCGCGCCGCCAGCCCTGCCCGACCCAGGGCAGGACCGACTGGTCCTCGGCGAACAGCTTGAGCCACGTCCCGGGCGCGCTCGTCGCGGCGACGATCTTGCGCACGTCGGCCTCGGTGGGCTCCGGCAGCACGTGTCGGGCGACGTGCTTGGGCTGCCCGACGTCGATCGTCCACCCCCACGGCTCGTCGATCGGGTCCGAGCTGCCGCGGGAGACGACCCAGCCGTCGATCCACATCCGCACGAGCTCACTGACCCTGGTGTCCGACATTGCCGCCCGCCCCCCTGAATAGTAATAGCTGATAGCACCAAGTGGACCTTACGCGACAGGGATGGGATTTGACTATAGGGGCAGGCCGCTCGGCCAGGGGCCGCGAGTGCTTGTCACCGGTAGCCACTAGGCAGTGTCTGACAAATGATCACGGACTGGTGTTTCGCGGAGCCAGAGGATCAGCGAGGCCAGGACGACTCCGGCGTGGTAGCGGTCGGCGAGCTTGTCGAACCTGGTCGCGATCGCGCGGAACTGCTTGAGGCGGGCGAAGCATCGCTCAACCACGTTGCGGTCACGGTAGACCTCCTTGTCGAATGCAGGCGGCCGGCCGCCGTGGCGCCCTCGGCGCCGACGGTTGGCCGCTTGGTCGCGACGCTCGGGGATCGTGACGGCGATGCCGCGGCGCCGCAGCAGGTGCCGGATCGCCCGGCTGAAGTAGGCCTTGTCGCCCAAGACTCGGGTCGGTGTCCTGCGCGGGCGGCCGATGCCGACTCTGGGAACTCGGATCCCGTCGAGGACCTGACCGAAGGCCGTGGCGTCGTTGACGTTGCCGGGTGTGAGCACGATGGACAGGGGCAGACCCCGGCCGTCGACGGCGAGGTGGACCTTGGTGGTCAGCCCGCCTCGGGACCGGCCGAGGGCCTGGCGCGTCTGCGAGCAGCCCGGATCTTCCAGTTCGTCCCTGTCTGCGGCCCCCTTTTGCGGGCGCCGGCGGCGTGCTGATGGGCGCGGTTGACCGTGGAGTCGACGGCGACGGTCCACTCCACCCGGCCCACCGCGTCGTCGCGGACCTGGACGTGTTCCAGCAGCTTCGCCCATGTCCCATCCGCTTCCCAGCGGGCGAACCGCTCGTAGACGGTCTGCCAGGGTCCGTACCGCTCGGGCAGGTCGCGCCACGGAGCCCCGGTCCGCAGCCGCCACAGCACTCCGTTGACCACCTGCCGGTGATCACGCCACGGACGACCACGACCATCCACCCGCGGCAAGAGGGGCTCTATCCGCTCCCACGCCGCATCCGTCAACTCACCTCGACCTGCCACAAGATCAATGACCAGACTGCTCGTGCTCGGATTCCCGCGTGGGGTCCGTTACGAAACGGCTCAGCCGGTAGGTGGTCGGCAACCCCAGGCGCCCGCAAAGGGTGTCGATCCGGATCATCGACCCGTCGACTCCTGCATCCCGAAGATGACGCAACCGCGTACGCATCTCCGCCTGGTCCCGTGTATCAACGACCACTTCCCACTGCCCCGCGTCCGGCGCGGTGCGGGCAGCAAGCCGCTGCCGCGCGTCCTCTTGCCGCCGCCTTCTCTTCCCCTGTCCTGACACCTGCCCAGAATCACTGGCTGTCGTCAGGACGGCAAGGCAATTGGACCAAGCACGCAGCTGCTCGGTGATCATTTGTCAGACAGGGCCTAGGACTGTTCCGAGTTCGCCAGCTTGATGATCCTGCCCGACACGGTGAGGCTGCGACCTGCTAGAGGTCCCGGTTGGCGCGTAGTGATCTGACCGATGCTGGATGGGAGTTGGCGGAGGGGTGATCGCCGAGGCAGCGGCGCGCCGGCAGGTCGACCTCAGCCTGGTCGGCGTGGACTCCACGGTCGCTCGCGCACACCACCATGCGGCCGGGATGGCCGCTGACCCGGGCGCGTTCGCGTCGTTGTGCTGTGAGGACCTCGGGGTGGCGGGCGTTGCGGTTGCGCCAGTGGAGGTAGGCATGCAGGGCCCAGGTCTGGGGCGGTGTGGTTGGGGTGGTGTGGTTGGGGTGGTGGGAGTTGGCGAGGGTGAACTGCCGTAGCAGTCCGAAGTGGGCTTCGATGGGGTTGGCCCAGGAGGCGTAGGTCGGGGTGAAGCACAGCTCGACCTTGTTCTTTACCGCCCACCGTTTCATCCGCCGGTTCGTATGGGCGGAGAGGTTGTCAAGGATCACGAGAGCGGGGCGCCGTCCGGGCGGGCGGCCCGGATCGTTCTCAAAGCCGCCCAGGTGTGGTCGATGCCCGTGCGGCGTCGGTTGACGCCCCACATCTTGTCGTCGCCGACCGAGTAGCAGCCGTGGAAGTAGGTGATTCCGTGGGTGCGGCGATAGGTGGCCGGCAGTCGGTCGGGACGGGTTTCCTCGGCCCAGCAGGAACCGGCTGTCGGGCGGATGTCCAGCGGGCCGAATTCGTCGAAGGCGAACGCGCGGGTGGGCCGCTCGTTGATCGCGTACTCGATCCGCTCCAGCTTGGCGTCGATGTCCGGATCCGGGCACTCCTTCCAGGTTTTCGTGCGCTGGAAGGAGATCCCCCGGCGGGCCAGTAAGCACCGCAGGGCCTCGCGGCCTATCCGGATCGGGCGGGCGATGTTGCGTCGCAGGTGATCGGCGAGCTTGCGGATCGACCAGCGGGTGAAAGGCTTGCCGACCTGGGTCGGCCGGGTGGTGGCCGTCTGGACGACGAAGTCCTCATCGTCACCACTGAGCAGGCGGGGACGGCCTCCCGCCCACTGAGGGTTCAGGCATGCGAGTCCGATCTCGTTCTAGCGGTGGATCACGTCGCGGACAATGTCCTCCTCCGCCTGGACCAGACGCGCGATGACCGGGACCGTGCTGCCGCCGGCCGAGGCCAGCAGCATCATCGCCCGCCGAAACCGCACCGAGCTGGTACTGCCCCGCCGCACGATCTTCTGGAAGTTCTGCCCCTCCTGCTCGGTCAGCCTGCGAACCCTGACCGGTTGCGCCATCCCGCCTCCCCATGCTGTTGGAAGCGCCGTCACTTCCAACCAGCACCGAGCAACCCGGCAAAGGTTCGCGGTCACAGCACTAGGCCGTGTCCGCAATGTCGGCTGGTCGTTACTCCGTTCGTGGTGCGACGTCATGAACTGACTGATCAGGCCTGGGAAGTGATCGGGCCGTTGCTGGCTCCGCCCCGGATGGGCCGTCCGGTGCGGGACCGGCGCCAGGTCCTCAACGGGATCCTGTGGAAGCTGTCCACCGGGGCTGCCTGGCGGGACCTGCCCGAACGGTACGGGCCGTGGAAGACGGTCTATGAACGGTTCCGCCGCTGGTCAGCGGACGGCACCTGGGACCGGCTCCTGGCCCATGTCCAGCAGCACTCGGACGCGATCGGCGGGGTCGACTGGTCGATCGTGTGCGTCGACTCGACGATCGTGCGGGCCCATCAGCACGCGGCCGGGGCCCGAAAAGGGGGCCCTGGACCGGCGAGGGACTCGGCCGGTCCCGCGGCGGACTGAGCACGAAGATCCACCTCGCCTGCGACGGCCACGGCCGGCCGCTGGCGTTCACGATTACGGGCGGGAACGTGAACGACTGCACGCAGTTCGAGCCGGTCATGGCCCGCATCCGCATCAAACGGTGCGGGCCCGGCCGGCCCCGCACTCGACCGCAGCGGGTGGTCGGGGACAAGGGCTACTCGTCCCGGAAGATCCGCGCCTACCTGCGACAACGCGGCATCGCCTGCACGATTCCGGAACGTGTCGACCAGATCAGTGGGCGCCTGCGACGAGGCGAGAGCCTGTGCCGTCTCGACCGAACCGTCTACCGGCGTCGCAACGTCGTCGAACGCTGCTTCAACCGGCTCAAGCAGAACAAGGCCCTCGCAACCCGGTACGACAAACGAGCCCGCCACTACAAAGCCCTGGTCACCCTCGCCTGCCTACGACTCTGGCTCCCCACCTGACATTGCGGACACCCTCTAGGGCGGGTCAGAGCCGGGTCCTCGGGAGCATTCACCGCCAGGCCGTCTACCCCGGCAGAATGAACCGCAACAAAGAGTAGCCGCAGAGATTCATTCGGTTAGCCTGAGCCCCGAAGCGCCGACGGCACCACCTAACCCCCCTCGACGATCGCCACACCCAGCCGACCTACACGATCAACCTCCACTGTCACAAAAGCCACGGTGGTCAGACTTCGATGGCGCACGGTCAACGTTGGTTGTCGCGGGACATCAGGCGCGGCGGCGCGGTGTGCGGCCCTCAGCCGCACCGGTGGTCTTCTTCTTGGTTGTCCTCTTCGCGGTCTTCCTCTTGGTGGGCAGCTCGTGGACGGTGGCCTCCGTCTCACCCCGGGCTTCCCGCGCCTTCTGCACGGACGCCCCCAGGGCGTTCTCAAGCAGTCGCGCCAGTCGCGGCAGATGCGGTCGACGCGGTCGACGCGGTCGACGCGGTCGACGCGGTCGCTGATCGGGTCGGCGGTGGACGCAACGCCGTGACTAGCAGCGATTACGGCTGGTCTTTCATGATCGATCGTGCCGTAACCAGCGAGGCCAAGGCGTACGGTCGATCATGGGAACGCCATCGCCCTCGGGATCTCCGGAACCGCTGGGCCTACGGGAGCCTACGGCCCGGTACAGGGCCGCGGTCGCCGGGCAGGCGCATGCTGGAGATGAGGCCGCTTCGCCATCGCGGTCGGCGGGATCCGGTGTCGGGCAGCCTCGCCGCTTGGAACCTTGCAGTAGCGGGGGGCGAGGAGGTCAGCGAGATGACTGAAACGACCACCAGCCCCACCTGGCATCTGGTCGGCGACTGGTTCGACACCTGTAAGTGCGCCATACCGTGCCCCTGCACCTTCGCGCAGCCCCCGACCTACGGTGACTGCGAGGGCGTAATGGCCTGGCACATTCGCGAGGGCAGCTACGGGGATGTACGGCTCGACGGTCTCAACTTCCTGATGCTGGCGTCCTTCACCGGCAACGTATGGGCCGGCACGCACACGGATGCCTATGCCGCCGCCTTCATCGACGAGCGCGCCGACGAGCGGCAGCGCGCCGCCCTGCATGCGATCTTCGGCGGTCAGGCAGGCGGATGGCCGGCGCAGTTCAGCGAGGCCTTCAGCCCTGAAATGCGCGGCATGGACTTCGCGCCCATTCGCGTGGAGATCGACGAGGACCTCGGCAGCTGGAGCGCCGAGATCCCCGACCGGGTCACTGCCCGCGCCGAGGCCCTCACCGGGCCGACCACCCCGGAAGGCGTCCGGGTGCAGGTCCACAATGCGCCGGGCTCCGAGGTCGGCCCGGGCCAGATTGCTACCTGGGGTTGCGCGACCACCCACCAAGCCGACGCCTTCGGCTTCAGCTGGAACCGCAGTGGCGTGTCCAGCAAGCATTTCCCGTTCGACTGGAGCGGCCCGGACTGAATCTGGGCAGGCCAAAACCGTGTGCGCGGCGACCGCGTGGTACGCCTGCCGGTTGCGGCAGCTGCTGGAGGACTGATCCGCAGGAAGCGACCTGGCTCCGCGGGAGAGCCCGGGACGGGACGCCGGCCCCCTCACCACCGACGGATCACGAGGGGACGCAAGAGCCCCGAGCGGTTTGCGCCCATGCTCTGACCTAGCAACTCAAGCCGTCGGACCCCGCCTGCACAACGTCAGCACCGCACCGCACCGCACCTCACCTCACCATCACGACACTTGTCATGACCGGGCTCACACACGTACTCACCCCATCGGCTCTGAAACAAACCGCCTGAGGAGCACGAACGCGACATAGACAACACCAACGCCATCTTGAGGAGTCACCACTCAAGAACAGGGCTGACTCGGATATGAACGAAAGCCCATCAGCTGATCTTCATCCCGGCTCTACCGGCGCGGCTCATCGGACGGAGCCTGTCCGTCACGGACAGGCTCCGACATCGGCATCAACACTCAGCGGCGGCGCTGAGCCCAGTTGAGTGCTGGTCTCCCACGGTCGGTGTCATCTGCCGCACCCACGGGCCGAACTCATCGTCCCGCCAACGCAATGAGTCCCCGGTGCACTTGGGGCTACCCCGGCGAGTCGCCGGGGGTCGGGTTGGTCCGCTGCACCCACGGCCCCGTCCGTGGATCGGTGCCGCCATGGCAGTCGAGCGCTGAAAGCCCCTGGCTGCCTGCCAGCGGAGAGCACAGGGTCTCCCACACCTCGCCGGTAGTGGTCAGCACCTGGATCGAGATAAGTGTGGAAAAGCCGGTGTCTAGGGGCTCCGCGTCGACGTCAGCCACGGAGACGGAACAGGCGTTCGTCGGATAGTCGGGATGCACGACCGGATCGGTGAGGTTGTACCACGTGTAGGGCGTGAAACCGTTTCTGGTGTTGCGAAACCCAACGGAGGTCACGCCGTTGTTGAGCACCCCCTTAATCTGAGATTCCGCTTCGTCGTTGAAGTTGTAGGCGTCGACGTCGTTGCACGCGGTGGCTCCCGTGGCTCCGGTGGCTCCCGTGGCGCCCGGAGTACCGGGCTCACCTTGGGTGCCGGTGGGACCGGTCGGGCCCGTCGGACCGGTGGCTCCGCCGCTGGGGCCGGTGGCGCCTGTTGCTCCGGTCGCGCCCGTGGCTCCGGTGGCGCCGGCTGGACCGGTCGGGCCCGTTGCACCGGGCTCATCCTGGGGGCCGGTGGCGCCCGTCGGACCGGTGGCGCCCAGCTGGCACTCGTCGCCGTGGGCGACGTCCTCGTCGGCCACTGTCCGGGGCCCCTGGTCATCGGGCCCTTGGTGATCTGGCCGGTGGTGATCCGGCCGGCATTCGTCGCCTCCTGCTGTGGGGCTCGCTGTGCGGACTGCTTCGGTGGCCTGGATGGTTTGGGCGGTGGCGACGGCGGGGCCGGTGATTCCCGTGAGTAGCAGGGCAAGCGATGCGAGGGTGCCGCCAGTCCGCCGGCTGCTCTGGGCAGGGGTCCGAGGGTTGTACTGGTCTTGTGTTCGGGGCTCATGTAACGCCGCTCTTTCTCGAAACCGGATCGCACGATGGCGGTGGGTCCCCTTCCGAGCTTCCTCGGCCATCGTGGGGATCGGGGATCACAGGTGGTGGGACGCCTCGCGGAGGCGTCAGTGGATCGGACCAGTGGTGCCGTCCCCAATGGGTGCGTACGCGGTGGCGCCGCGGAACCTGTTGCTGAAGCTCGACCCGCAGGCCCAGGAGCGCGTCCGGGCGCTCGGCGTCAGGGTGCGGCGCCCTTGGTGAGACGGCGGCGATCGGCCGCGCATGGCACGGGCCTGGCCCTCCCGAGACCACTCGGGAGGGCTCGGCCCTCTCTTTCGGATCTTGTCTGGCCCGCGCTGCCCGACTCAACCGCCGAGCAGGTGGACGGCAGCGGCCAGCGAGCCGACGGCGGGCAGCACCGCGATGACCACGGCGGCGAAGGCGAAGACCGCGGCCGGGGTCGCATAGGCGCGCGGGTCTGCGAAGTTCGCACACAGCAGGAGCAGCGCCGACGGCGTGAAGATCCACGCCCCCTCCAGGAGGCCGAAGAGAGCCCACCCCGACAGCAGGACCGCGAGGACCACGCACGAGGTCATGAACCAGGCCCGGTTCGCTCGCAGGGCCGGCGGCCCCGCGAGCAGGAGGAGCGGGGCGGTCAGCACGAACGGCGACAGCCCCGCCTTGAGCGCTTCCACCACGAGCGGCACCGGGAGGATCAGCGCGGCCAGCGCGATCCGCTGCTGCCACGGGTGGGCGGCCCGCGCCCGGCGCATCGCGACGCCGCCGCCCGCCACGCCTCGCCCGGGCGACACGATCCCCGCCATACTCGCCCCCCTCCGGCCACTCCTCGACTTGAACACGTTCAAGCTAGCGGATATTCACACTCCCTGGCGATGACTGACGGCGTTGCGCCCGCCACACACGATGCCGCTCGGCACCGAGACCCGGGGATACCCGGATCCCGGCTGCCGTAGGCTTCCGAGCCGCTGTCGATCGTCAGCTCCGCCTGGCGGTCAGCTGATCTCTGATTCCCACGGTGAAGAAGGGCCGCTGCCACGACGGCGCGTCGGGGTGCCACGTACGGGTGGTGGAACGTCCATCGGCTGGAATGACGGTCTTCCTTTTCCGCCTCCGGCATCGATGGCTGGGGAGGACAGCGTGCCCTCAAGAAAGGCCGGAGTGTCTCAGTGCCCGACCCCTACACCCGCATCGACCGCGGGCAGGCGGCCCCCAGCTGCCCCGTGTCACAGCCGCACCGCACACCAGGTTCCGCGGCAAGCTCCCGGAACCCGGCCCCAACCCCTCAGTACTGCAACGGTATTTTCTGTGATGGTTTGTTGGCTTCTGGTGGTGTGTGGCCGCGGTGTTTGTAGTGGCTGGGCGGGCTTGGTGCGTCTGCGTCGCCAGTGTGACCAGTGCAGGACGTGGGCGATGCTCGGGCGAGGCCGGGTGAGCCGCCTGATCAGGCGGCGGAGTTCGGGCAGGGTGAGGGGTATGAGCTGGGAGGATCCGTTTCTGCTTTGTCTGTCTCGAGTTCGCGGGCCCGCAGGACGGTGAGGCAGGCGTGGGCGGCGATGGCCAGGGTGACGTGGCGGTGCCAGCCGTCGTAGCGGCGGACCTGGTAGTCGTCCAGGCCGCACTCGCCTTTCGCGGTCTGGAAGCATTCCTCCACCGTCCACCGGCTCCCCGCGATACGGATCAGCTCGTCCAGTGGGGTGTCGGCCGGGCAGTAGGCGATGTAGTACGAGATCTCGTCCGGCCTGCGGACGCTTCGGCGGGCGATCACCCAGTGACGGCGGTCCTCGCGGTGCCAGGGACGGACCTCGACTCGGGCCCAGTCATGGATTCGGGGCCCGTGGGCGCCGTTCCCGCAGGAACGGCGCTTCCACTTCTTCCGGAGCAGGCCCGGGAACAGGTCGTGGACGGGGTGGTCGATGGCCCAGCGGGTGACGACGGTGTCATGCCGGGTGGTCGCCATGACGTGGAATACATCTGCCCTCTCGAGCTCGGAACGCCAGCCCTTGGAGAAGCCGTAGGCGGCGTCAGCCGTCACCCACCGGAACGGGACCTTGCCCACGATCACCCGGCGAACCATCGACTTTTGGCCGTCACCACTTTCGTCTCGAAGGCGACATCGTCGCCGATCCCGGCCCGTCGGCACCGGTCGCGGTCCTCCGTCCAGGACGTCGGCACTTTATAGCGGGCTAGATATAGGAACCAGGCGCCCTCACCATTGCAGCGGTGGGCAAGCCCCTGTCGCAGACCAGCGACACCGCGTTCCGATGTCCACGCCGCCAACTCATCACCGTGAGACCACCTTCACCGCATCAGACCGACCCTTTCAGAATCCTGGCGACTGTTCACCTTCGCTGACCGGCGACATTATCGAGAATCACCGGCGCTTGTTGGCGCTTCGGGAAGCCAATAGCGTTCCGGATGATGCGCTTGAGGGAGCTTGATACGCCGATGGGCTGATCGCCCTTGCGGGCTCCTTAAGTGTGATGACCCGATGACCGATGCTGCCTAGGGAAACGGAGATCGTCTCTCAGCATTCCACTGGGTTCCTGAAGGAGCTAGGCGTGAACGAGCGCACACATCGGTCAACCCTCGGCCCACTTGCCAGAGGAAGGAGGTTGGTTCTCGCCGGCGCCATGGCATCGACGGCCCTGGTCATGCTGGGCCTCAACAGCCCTGCAATGGCAACTGGCCAGTACCAACCGACGGCCTCAGCCGACCGGGCGGACTCGGGGCCCGAAGGCTGCCCGGACCACGACTTCCGCCGACACGGCCCCGCGCCCGAACGGGGATCCCCATTGATCTGAACCCGTTCTACGGGGCCTGGAGCCGATCGAGGCAGCGCTGATGCAGCCCCCCTCGAACGCGCCGACGGTGAACGCGGGCCGTAACGCCCCATAGACGTATGGGCACGTTCCCCGACGCCGCAACGCTGACCGGTCTCGTACGCAAGCACGGAGTCCCCCGGCTCTGGATGCCACCAACACTTCTCAGACCAGAAGGCCGGCCCGGACAAGGCGGCCGACCGCCGAGGCGGTCACCCCTCGGTCGGAGCATCGGTAGCTGGACGCCCAGGGCCTCAGTCAGGCAGTCGGCCGCCCACCCCGCGGTGACCGGGCCCCGTAGCGCCGCACGGCTCCGGGTCTGCGGCCTCCACCACCGCCCGCGACCACAGCCCCGATCCGCGTCCGCCGGGGGAACGAGGCCCGAGCCGACCGCCCACCGCCACACCGCCACCGGTACCCGCAGCCGGCCCGGCCGAGAGCGGACATCTTGGACGGTCCGTCGAGGTCCAGGCCGGTTGCTGCCACGGCTGACGACGGGCAGGCTTGATTGAGAGCATCCGTAATGCGAATGGATGAGCAATGGGCAAGTACACGCAGGCGTTCACGCTCAGACAGCAGGGCGATCCCGACGAAGTGTGGTTGGCATTGCAAAAGACGGTCGACGACATGGACGGCGCGAAATTGGGAAGTGTTGACGATCACGTCAGGACGCTTGAATTCTCGACCGGCGCCACATCTACGAGCTGGGGTCAGGAGTTGCAGGCTAGGGTCGAGGCTGGGCCGCACGGCGGCTCAGAGGTCCACGTTCGCGGTAATCCAAAGGGGACTTTCCTTACCACTAAATGGGGTGAAAAAGTGCACGCCGACAAGGTTAGGCGACACCTCAGTCAGGGTATTGCGGCAGCAGTTCAGCGATAATCGAGGTACGAGTCGTCGCGGGTTTATTCTGCAGTCACTTCCACCATGCCCCTGGCGCAATAAAATCGACTCATCAATCCTCTTGCAAACCCTGTTTCACCCAACGACGCTGCGGCGGCTGTTCGCCATGGTCTGCTCAAGCATGTGGATCAATCCGAAACGCACGGAGACAGACGCCGGGCCGCCGCGTCCGGGTTCAGAGCGGTGCCGACCTGCGCAGATGTGAGCCGTCTGCCCGATGGGCTCACGCGTGTATCCACTCCTGCAGGAGGGCCTCGCGCTCTGGCGGTTTCGGCGGGTCACCGCCGTGGTCCCGGCTCCAGGCCGTCAGAATCCGAGGGTCTGCCGTGCCCTCCCGGAAGCAGGCCAGGAGGTGCTGGGACAGGGCGATCTCCCGGGAGGTGTAGCCCCTGGTCGCCGCCGGCACCTGCACCTCCTCCGTACCGTCCTCCGTCTCCAGGACCAGGAACATCTGTGGCGGTTCCTCTCCGCCGTAGCTGGAGCCCAGCGTAACCACCGCTTCCAGCACCGCCGCCAGGAAGCGGCCTGCGCCCCTTGAGCCGCCCCCGACGGGCGCCGCCTCCACGCCCGCGGAGCGCAGGATCGGCCACGGCCACGCCCGGACACCGTCCGGGTCCCGCGCCTGCACCCCTTCCGAGGTGATCCGGACGCAGTGTCCCTCCGCGCTCGGCGGGGAACCCACGTACACGGAGTCCTCGGTGATCCAGAACAGTCCTACCATCGCCACGACTGGCTCCTCATGTGCGTGCCCGTCCGTCGCGAGCTCCTACGATCAATTTCCGGCGCCCGGCGGCGCCTGGTTCCAGTAAGACCGACCCTGCCCAGCGGAGCACGCCCCTGCATCTCGGGGCTTGACGTCTGCGGGACGAGCGCCTTCGTCGCTGCAGAGACATGCACGGTCCCGAAGCCAGCACTCAGGCGTTCCAGAACTCGGAAGCTCAACTCACCTAGTACGGGTCACCACGGCTGCACGGCATGTTCGGCCCGGCGCTCGGAGTTCTTCGGCGGGGCGATCAGGAGCAGGATCACCGCGGTCATCAAGGCGCCGATGAAGACCTGCCGCGCCAGGGAAAGGCCGCGCGCCTGTGCTGCACGGAGAATGCCTCCCGACAGGACCCCTCCTTGTGCTGTCAAGTCACTGGTTACCGGGACTTTGCCCCACCGGCCGGCGCCGGTCATTCTGAGTGCACAAAGAAGAGCGTCACGGCAGCAATCCGTCGAAAGAAAGGGAGCGCAGCATGTCTACGCCCGATCGCCAGATTACAATCAACGTCAAGCGGCGGATTACAGCCGCAGCATCCGCTCTCTTGTGGGCATTTTTCTACGCAATAGCCATATCACACCTCACGAAATTGGCGACCGACATCCCTTGGGTCCGGGCCATGGTGGCAGCAGCGGTTCTGCTTATCGTCTTTCCGCCTTACTACCGCCACGGCCACAACAAGCACGAGCGGTCGACGATGAGTCCTGACTCTGAGTGAGGCAGGCCTCAATGACCGCCCCGCCTCCGCCGTCTTGACCGGGGCGTTCGCAATGGTCAGCGGTGGAAGGACGGTGGGCGCCCTCGGGCATCGTCGCAGTGCGCCAGTATCCAGTGGAGCCGGGAATCCGGGCCCGGATCCACACCGACGTCCTGCGCTCCCCGGTCGAGGATCATCCTCCGTCGGCGACGCGGGCCGACGGCCGGACGCAGCCATGGCGAGGTTCGATCGCTCGCTTTCACGTCAGTGCGTGACCTGCGCATCTCTCACCAGATGACAGCGGCAGGCCCTGTTCTCCCGCCTACCTGACAGTGCGCGTTCGCCGGTCGTAGGCGCGGGAGGCTTCTTCGAGTGCGTCGATGTCGGCTGCGCAGAGCGTCTCGCGCAGGACGGTGAACTTCTCCTCGTTCCAGGAGTAGACGTCCAGATCGAGCAGGTGGTCGACGGTCCCCGGCGCGAAGCGGGTTCGCACGGGGGCGGCGGGGGCTGCCGCCGACGATCGTGTAGGGGCAACATCGCGGGTGACGACACCGTGCAGCTGGTCGATGGGCCAGGCCGGCTCCCAGGAGGCGAGGCTGACGGCGTCGCCGTAGAGGTAGCGCACCACGGACCCCTCGAAGTCCCCGCTCCAGGCATTGCTGCAGTAGCTGTGGGTGCCCCGGACGTGGATGTTCGGGTTGGTCACGACCTCGTGCAGGTACTGGGGCCTGGACCAATGCCGGCCATCGGATGCACTCATGCTTCTCTCGTCCGTTGCAGATGGGAAAAACTGAAGGTCGCCAGCGTTCACACGCGGAGGACCCCGTCCTTTGCGAGTCGCGTACTCGTCGACACCGACCACCCGCGGGGCGGGCGGCTCCGGTTCCGGCAGTGCGTCTACCAGGCGCAGGACTGTACTCCGGCTGACGCCGACGCCGACCACCCGGGCCATGCGGGCACCGGCCCGGCCGGCCAAGGCCAGACCGATGTCGGACAGCGTCGAGCGAAGCCGCTCCGTCCGCTGGCCGTGGCGACGTGTCAGCCCCGGTATCTGCTCGACGAACGTCCGCCGACCACAGGAGGCATTCGGCAGGTGAACCGCCGCACTCTCAATCGGAGAACCACACTCCTGCCACCGCTCGGCACGTCAGTAGGAAACCGCAGGTAGGACCCATGGACATGGTCCGACCACGTCCCGCACAACGGACACGACCCGCCTGCCGCCGAGCCCTGGACGTCAACGCGCACTATCGCGATGTTCACGTCTACCGACAGCACACCACGTCCGCCACCGACGGGAACAGCAGATCCTTCAACCGAACTGCAAGGTCATCCACGGCTCCGAACTGTCAGCCCAACCACCAGGACGGAGAGCCGTTTTCGGGCGACCTCGCCACCACCTGTCACCGCCCCCGCCGTTACTCACCGTGGCCAGATCACAGAACCTGAGCCAGAACCCGTTCTCGTGGACAAAGCCACCCCTTCCAAGTTTTGACCGACCGTGAGGAGAAGAGCTCTGTGGCGATAGCCTCCAACGAATCCTTTTGGAGGCTGGACAAAACCTTCACCGACCTCAGGCTCTGCGCCGCCATCGTCGACCGCCTCACCTTCGGCGGCAACATCATGGAGACCGACACCGACTCCTACCGCCTGGCCATCACCCGAGTCCGAGCCGAAGCAGCCGCGGCCGCGGCCGTCAGTTGACCGGGCCCCGCGACCCGGCATCCTCCACCGGGCACCGACGCCCTGATCGCCTTTGTCCGCGACCGGCTGGCCGAGGAAGAATGCCAAGCCGACCTGTTCCACGAACCGGCTTCCATCGCCCAGGGTCGCCTGGCCTCGCAGAACGGCCGCCACCAGCACGGTCGTCGGCAGCGCTGCCGAGTGCTTGGCGGTAGCAAGAGCCGGTAGATTTCGTCCGGCGGCGCCACGGACGGCGGCCCGGCGGTAGGTCGACGTGGAGGGGCGCCATGGAATTCCTACGCGAGGACGGCCACCGGCTGCTGCTCGGTTCTGTCGGGCTCCTCGCCATATCGTTCTCCGTCGCACTCGCGGTGCGGACCTGCAGCCGATGGCTGCTGGTCCGCGAGACGTTCAACGAAGGGCTACCCACCGACGGCAGAGTGCTGGATGCCTACGTGCTAACGGAAGGCCAGGGCCGGGCGGGCCTACAGCACGCCATCGTGGGCTTCCGCGCAGCCGACGGGCGCGAGTACCGGCTCGACATCGACACCGACCGTCGACGGCCCCTGGGCGCGCAGGTGCGACTGCGCTATCTCCCGTCGAGCCCGGAACAAGCAGTCCTCGTCGAAGCGGGCCGGGGCACCGTGCGCACGGTGCTGACCCTCCTGTTTCTGACGGGCCTCGGGCTGGTCGGTGTCCTCCTCACGGTGCTGAGCCTGCTCTAATTCTTGCTTCCGGCAAGCGCGTCAACCCGCACGAGCCGACCATCCAATCGATCGACCACTGGCGGCCACCCAGTTGTTGACGTGGCCGACGGCCCCCGTTTCCCTGCGACTCGATGGAATCTCGTCTTCCGGAGTGGCCAGGAGAGCAGCAGACCCGGGATGCCCCAAATATCCACTGCGGAGTCGCTGGCTGTGGAGTCACTTCTCGCATTCAGATCTTGCTCCCGACACCCCTTAGCGGAGTCAGAACTGACCTACCACTGGAGTCGGTTGTCACTGACGCAGCCAATCCAGGCGCGGTCGCGGGCTCCGGGCCGGTAGCGCTGGTTCATGGCTTTTACGACCAGACCTTCGACACCGGTGACGTCTGTCCAGTCCTCCAGCCACTCCCTGGCCTTGTCCGGGTCGGTGGTCATCGGGCACAGGGTCCACGGGGCGGTCAGTGCGCGGGCCGCGAAGAGCCGTTGACCTGCGCGGTCGGCCGATCGAGACACTCAACGACTTCTGGGATGCTGTTGCCGAGCCGTGCTGGCTGCCGGGGTGGTTTGGTCGGAACCTGGACGCGTGGTCGGACACGATCGAGACCCGGGGCATCTCCGAGGTGATCGACAGCCACGACATTCTGATCGTGCACGTCGACCAGCGGGGTCTCTTCGGTGGGGACAGGCGGGAGGCCAACGTCCTGGCCGGCATCTTTGACGGAGAACACAATCGCCTCGTCGTCCATGAGCTGGTCTGACGAAGCCTTCGAACGCTTGCTCGGTGACGGGTCCAGATGAGGATGGCAGCAAGGTGGAGTGCGGCCTGGTAGGCGATGGCGAGCTTATCCGTCCGCATTGCGAGGCCGCGCCACTGCTTGAGTCGGCGATGCACCGCTCGACTGGCTTTATTCACGGGTTGTGGCTCTGGCACAACTTCTGTGGACCCATGGCAGTGGCCTCCGGCTTCCCGGATAAAGATTCGTCCGCAGCGAACGGTGTCTCTACCCTGAGTCGCAGCGGGAGTGCGCGCATTCCCGCAGGTTGCAGTGCCGTGGCAGAGCGGCCCATTGCGATCTCCGTGGGCGAGGTCCCTCCCACGGCGACTGACGGAGACGGAGCGGACCTGCTTCCATCTGTCCGCGGGTTCAAATCCCGTCGGCACTGCAACCGACCTGGATTTGGTCCAGCGCGAGGACTTGCCGCCCGCGCCAGGTCCACAGAAGTTGCGCCAGAGCCCTTTGAAGGGAACAAAGCCACGACGCGGCCCCGCGGCGACGGCCAGAGAAACTGCACGCCGACAAGGGATACGACTATGATCACCTGCGCCGATGGCTCCGCCATCGTGGAATCCGCCACCGCATCGCCCGCAAGGGCGTCGAGTCCTCACAACGGTTGGGCCGCCACCGTTGGGTAGTCGAGAGAACCGTCTCCTGGCTTGCAGGCTGCCGTCGGCTCCACCGCCGCTACGAACGCGAAGCCGAACACTTCCTCGCCTTCGTCGGCATCTCCGCATCCCTCATCGGCTACCGCCGGTTGACGACCCTGCTCAAGGCCTGAGCCGATCCTGCTGCACGTCGAAACAGACCAGCCCCATGGACTCCGCCACAGCTGCCGCGTAAGCCGACGCCTCCTCGGCCATACTCCACCGCATCGGGAAGTAGATCAGAGGACCACTGGCCTCGCCGATCAACGGGCCGGTCGACCAGGGCGACGTGTCCTCCTCGTCCTCGGTGATGTCGCACCACCGCTCAAGAAGCTTGGTGACGTAGGCCGCGATGCGTTCCGACGGAGGCTCCTCCACCTCGGCGTCGATGTAGCGGTCGTACAGATCCGTGAAGACCCGGCCGGCGGTCTTGTCATCCGCCGGCCTCTCGCCTTCCCAGACAGCCAGGTCGTAACTCATCCCCGGAGGCTCTCACACCGCACTGACACCCATCTGAGCCAGTCACCAGCACGGGCTTCAACCACAGGAAACAAGGTCATAGCCAACCTGCACAACCCCAGGTCAGAAGCCTGACGGCTGCACAGTTTCACTGACCGCCGACAGCGTCCTTGGAGCGTCCTCGATCCGTCCTTGCGGGGGCCCCTATGTCTTTGGTCAAGGTGGATGGGTGCTGGTTCGGGCGTCTGGAACGATGTGCCTGCATGCTGATGATCAGGTTGGCGAGGGTGTCTCTGCGGAGCTCGCGGTGTTTCTCCGGAACGCTGCCGACAGCCGTCCGGTGAAGACCGTTCCTTCCGTCTGCGGCGGGTGTGGCGGGCGCGTGTTCTTCGTGCTCGTCGACGACGTCGAGGGCGGAGCCGAGCGGGTGTGCGCTGGTTGCGGCGGCCGTGCGTTCATCGCGGATAGCGAGGAGTTCTGGGAGGACGCGGATCCGGGCGAGGCCTGCTGCCCTTGCGGGAGCGAGGAGTTCGAGATCGCAGTCGCGTTCTCCGTCGTCGGCGACGGGTCGGTCCGCCGGGTGACCGTTGGGCTGCGGTGCCAGAAGGACGGCACCGTGGGGGTCTATGCCAACTGGAAGATCGACTACGGCTCCACGGACCACCTCCCGGCCCTGGTCTAGGTCTGCGGAGCGACGGCCCGAACAGGCTGCGGTTCGTAGAAGGTTCCGTCGCGGAGCATCGCGAAAAGGACGTCGGCGCGTCGTCCGGCGAGGCAGAGCAGGGCCTGGGCGTGGTGCTTACCCTGGGCAATCTTCCTGTCGCAGTAGGTCCGGGATGCCAGGTCGCCCAGGGCCGCGAACGCGGAGAGGAAGAAAGCTCTCTTGAGCTGCTTGTTTCCCCTGCGGGAGGGCTGTTCGCCGCGGATCGAGGACCCTGAACTGCGGGTCACGGGGGCGAGGCCGGCGTAGGCGGCGAGGTGGCCGGCGGTCGGGAAGGTGCTGCCGTCGCCGACCTCGATCAGGATCCTGGCTCCGGTCATGACGCCTACTCCCGGCGACCTCAGGACCTTCGAAAGAGGGTGAGCCTCCAGGAGTTCCTCGATTCGCCCGGTTTGCGCTGGTCCAGGACTGCGGTCAGTGATCCGGCCAGGCTCGGGACAATCAGTGCGGCCGCCTCGGTCCCCGGAACGGTGGCCGTCTGCTCGTCCAGAGCCTCGAAGATCTCCTCGACCAGTCGCTCGGCCATCCTCGGCGCCTTCGGCCGTAACAACGTGACCAGGCGGCGTCGGCCGGCCTTGCGGATCTGGGCCGGAGATCCGAATCGCTCCAGCAGAGCCAGCACCGCCGGGTGCTGCAGCCGTGGGCCCAGTATCCGCTCCAGCGACGGATGGATCTGGGTCAGCAGGCCCGGTTCTCGACTCGCGTGGCCTCGCCGGCCAGATCATCGTCGAAGCCCACGATCATCTCCAGCTCGGGCGATCGTCTCGTCCTCGCCGTCGATCGCCCGCAAGGTGTGGGGCATCGCTCGGGCCGCGTCCGCGATGATGAACGCGTCCTTCGCGTCGGTCCTGGCCTCGCCGGGGAGGTCGGCGATCCTTCGCATCGTCAGCCCTGGCAGGTAGGCGACCGGGCAGCCCATGTCCCTCGCGACCGCCAGCGGCAGAGTCCCGATCGAGGCCGGCTGGTCGACTACGACCATTACTGTCGGCGTACTCCTCTGAGTGCTCCGCCGAGTACAGATATACGTGCGCCACTCGATCGTCGATGAGGTGGCCCCGGGTTCGGCCTGCCCCTCGCCCCACTCGCGGGTCTATCGGGGTAGGAACCGTGGGTCCGCCGTCAGGATGTACTCGCTGAGGCGTTCCCGGTTGTGGAAGGCCGAGTGCAGGAGGACGGCCAGATCCGTGAGGGCCTTGAGGTCGGTGCTTGTGACCACGAAGGTGCCGGCCTCGGATCCGGAGCGGAGCATGTCGACGCTTTCGGGCATGCGGGAGCGGACCAGCGACTCAGCCAGGCCTTCCCAACCGTGACCGTGGCTCTCGGCGTTGTGTTCCTCAAACACGTCGGCGACCTGCTCCATGTCGCCGCCTAAGAGATAGAGGCAGTGGGAGGGATCGGATTCGCTGCCTTCGTCCAGATGGAATGGAGCCAGGGCTGATGCATCGGTCATGCGGCGATGGTAGATATCGCCGTGTCCCGACGCCGTTCCGGGTTACTTGTCAGGACGAGCAGGTCTGCGTCCTGGCGTCGATCGGTATCAGGCTGCCTCGTCTCGTTCTCGTTCGATGGCAGCAAGTCGGTTCTTGAGGCGATAACTTGGGCCGTTGATGGAGATGACTCCGCAGTGGTGGAGGAGGCGGTCGAGGATGGCGGTGGCCAGGACCTCGTCGCCGAACACCTGTCCCCATTCGCTGAAGGTCTTGTTCGAGGTCAGGATGATCGAGCCCTTTTCGTATCGCTTTGAGATGACCTGGAAGACCAAGTTTGCCTCGGCTCGCGCTAGAGGCTGGTAGCCGACTTCGTCCAGGACAAGGACGGCCGGCCGCAGGTAGCTGCCGAGTTTGCTGGTCAGGCGGCCTGCGGATTCGGCAGCGGTGAGGTTGCGGACCATGTCGTCGAGGCTGGTGAAGTAGATCGAGTAGCCCGCCCGGCAAGCCGCGACGGCGAGAGCGACGGCGATGTGTGTCTTGCCCACCCCCGGCGGCCCGAGCAGGGCAGCGTTGGCCTTGGCCTCGACGAAGGAGAGGGTGGCGAGGTCTTTGACCTTGCGGGGTTCGAGCTCGGACTGGAACGAGAAGTCGTAGTCCTCGAGTGTCTTGTGGTGCGGCAGCCGAGAGAGCCGCAGGCCTTGGCGGAAGCGTCGGTCATCACCGACGACAGCAGGCTCCCGGCCACGGCCTTTCAACGCATCAAGGAAGGTGCACTTTCCTTCGTACGAGGTGGCGCACGTTCACTTCGTACGCTGACAAGTACCGTTCCATGCTTGGCCTACAGCTTGGCGAAGAGCTCGCGGAGCTTGGGTTCGGTATTGGGTAACCGCTTGTCGAAGGCCTTCTTGCCGGTCGGGGTGACTGCGGTGGCGTGGTGTTCGCCCTTGCCGACGTCCAGGCCGAGGAAGACGTCGATGTCGCCGGTGTCGATCACGTGCAGGCCCCCTCCGCTCACGCTTTCGTCCGACCTTGCCTCGGCACCGAGCTGCCACATCCACGTTACGGAGAGCTCTTCCGGCTCGGGTGAAGCCGGTGCTCAAGCCCCTCATCAGCGGTCCGTCGATGCCTCCGGGCCCGGTGACACCCACGGATCATCAACCGCAACAAGGGGGGAAGCCATGCCGGACCCGAAGGCCGGAGGCCCCATTGCGGAGCCACGAAGACGGTAACGGGGGGATCCGGGACGCCTGGACGGACGGGGACGCCGGGAGGCGGGCGGGCCGGGAAACGGAGACACTGAGGGAGAGCGTGACGCCTGACCGCTGCGGCCCGGACGGTCCGCGGCGGACGGTCCCGCGCAGGGGCCGGACCATCGACCTACGTCCGCGCGCGCCTCGGGGGTGGGTGCCACGGCCCTGTCCAGGAGTCCCCATCGTGACTTTGACCCCACAGCGATCCGAACGCCCTCGGCGCACGGCCCGACGGGCCGCGCTCCTGCTCGCCGCCGCAGCGCTGCCGACGGCCCTGGTGGTGCCCGCGGCGCCCGCCGCAGCGGCGCCCGTGACCAAGACCTTCACCGCCGGCGCCAACCAGCGGTTCGTCGTCCCGGCCGACGTCACCCGACTGACCGTCACCGCCACCGGCGAGCCGGGACGGTCCCCCATCGAGGGCGGAGCGGGCGGGAACGGCGCGACCGTCACCGGCACCCTCACCGTGGTGCCCGGCACCATCTACTACGTCAACGTCGACACGGGCGGCGGAGCCGTCACCGGTCAGCGCCCCGGCGGCAGCGGCGGCGGTGCCAGTGACGTCCGCACCTGCAGCTCGGCGCGCGCGAGCTGTGCCCTGACCGGCGTTCCCGGCACCGACCCCCGCCTCATCGTCGCCGCCGGCGGCGGGGGCGGCGGAGGCGGCTCCAGCTTCACCGGAAACCCCGTCCGCGAGGCCACCGGCGGAGACGCGGGCGACACCGGGAAGCCCGGCGGCGAGCGACCGGACAGCGGCGGCGGGGGTGGCGGCGGAACCCAGACCCTCGGCGGCAAGGGCGGAGCCGCCTGCCCCGAGGGCTTCAGGGCCGGCACCGACGGCACGCCCGGTACCGGCGGCACAGGCGGTGGCGGATTCGGCGGGGGCGGTGGTGGCAGCGGCTGGCACGGCGGTGGCGGAGGCGGCGGTTGCTTCCTGGTCAACGCCGACGGCACCGCCGGGCCCGGCGGTGGCGGTGGCGGGTCAAACCTCGTCCCGGCGGGCGGCACTTCCGGCCCCGCCACCGGATCGGCGCAGGTGTCCATCACCTACGGTTCCTGAATCGTCGTCCGCAGGCTCGGAATCGCGTCACGCACGAGCCAGTTCGGCACAGCGGATTCCGCCGCCGGCGTGCCACTCCATCACGTCGGTGACCGGCGCGGTGCCGAACTCCTCTTCCAGGTTTTGACCGAGCGCGAGGAGAAGAGCTCTGTGGCGATAGCCTCCGAAGAATCGTTGGGGGGCTGGACCAAGACCTTCACCGATCCCCGGCTCTGCGCGGCCATCGTGGACCGCCTCACCTTCGGCGGCAACATCATCGAGACCGGCACCGACTCCTACCGCCTGGCCGTCACCCGGGCCCGGCCCGCGCCGAAGCAGCCGCCGCCGTCAGTTGACCGGGCCCCGCGACCCGGCATCCTCCACCGGGCACCGACGCGCTGATCGCCTTCGTCCGCGACCGGCTGGCCGAGGAAGAATGCCAAGCCGACCTGTTCCACGAACCGGCTTCCACCGTCCAGGGCCGCCTGGCCTGGCAGAACGGCCGCCACCAGCGGGGGCCCGTTCGCTCGTCTTGGCCCGTTCGCGCGTTTTCATGCTCCGTCCGGGCTGTCCGCCCGCCCGTACGGATCACGCCGGGAAGCCGACGTCGGTTGCGCATGGTCGGCTGGGCTCGGCTGGTTGCGGTCCCCTGACGGCCGGCCGTACACCGCAGAAAGAGGAGTCTCCGATGTCTCGTCGGCATGTCCCGGCCGTCCTCGGCCTAGTGGCGGGCGCGCTGGTGGCGGTCCCCGTCCTGGCCGCTCACGCCGCCACGGTGCAGGCTCGCTGCTCCGTCCCGGAACTCGTCGCGGCGATCAACGCCGCGAACAGCTCACCGGGACCGGACACGATCCGGCTGGCGCACAAATGCACGTACAAGCTGACGGCGCCGGACCCCGTGAACCCCGGCAACGGACTGCCGGTGATCACCAGTGAGATCACCATCGACGGGCGTGGGGCCACGATCAGGCGGGACGAGCACGCAGACAACGTGCCGAAGTTCCGGATCCTCTTCGTCGGACCGACGGGCAACCTCACGCTCACCCACACAACGATCAGCGGTGGCTTCGCCACGGACTGCCCGGCTTTCCCCGACCCCCCGGGCCTGGCCTGCGGCGGCGGCATCTCCAACACCGGAACGATGAAGGTGGCCAACAGCAAATTCATCGGCAACACGTCCCAGTCCGACGTGTTCGCCCAGGGCGGCGCCATCGACAACCCCGGCACCGCAAGCGTGAGTGAAACCCAAGTCACCGGAAACCACGTCATCTACAGCGGGAGCGACAACGGTGGTGGCGCCGCCGGCGCCGCCATCGCGAACGACGGTCCGCTGACGGTCACCCACTCCCGGCTGACCGGAAACACCGCGACCGTCACCAAGGACACCCAGAGCTTCGCCTTCGGGGCCGGCATCATCAGCTTCGCCGAGACGACCGTCGAGGACACGATCATCAGCAAGAACCGGTCCTTCGCCCCGGGCGGATTCGCGCGTGGCACCGTCTCCAACGGCATCCCGGCCCCCGGCAGGCTGACCGTGACCGGCGGCGCCATCAGCGACAACACATCGGACGCTCCGCACGGCTTCGCCCAGGGCGGCGGCATCGCGAACAACGCCCTGATGACCGTGAGCAAGGTGAAGATCAGCGGCAACCGGGCCTTCGCCGAGGGCGGCACCGCGCGCGGTGGCGGCGTCCGCGTGGGCCCCTTCGGCACGCTCGACCTAACCGACAGCCACATCACCGGCAACACCGCCGACGCACCGAACGGCACGGCTCAGGGCGGCGGCCTCGACAACCCCGACGGCGGCACCCTGACAGCCAGGCACAACAAGGTCCTCCGGAACACGGCCACCGCCGAGGACGGCACCGCGCAGGGCGGCGGCCTCTACCACGCCGGGGGAACCACGGGGCTGGGCACCACCACGCTGGAGGAGAACACCATCACCCACAACCGGGCGGGCGACGGCGGCGGCATCTTCAAGGCCTCCGGCGTCCTCACCGTCAACGGCGACGTCATTCGCGACAACCAGCCGAACAACTGCAGCCCGGCCGGCGCGGTCCCGGGCTGCACCGGCTGACGGCCACCGGAGGCAGTTCAGCCCGCCGGGCCGTATGGCCACGGTGCCAGGAGTCGAGGAGGTCAGCGCACCCTCGGCCAGTGGGCGCTCGTCAGTCAGGCCACGGGCGAGCACGGCACGTTGGTCCTGGTCTACGACCGAGTGCGCTGAGCCCTCGATCGGGCAGACAGCCCCGCCGGAGGCCGGAACGTTCGAAAGAGCACTGCGCTGAAGCGGGAGGGACGTCGTCAAGACCCGTCTCTGCGCCGGTCCTTCCCGAGCATCCGTGTGGCCGCCCGGAGCCCGGGCGGCCACAACGGTTGGATCCGGCGCTGTCAGCGGGGCGGGAATGAGTTATATGAGTCGAAATCGATCACGATCTCACAGCGCTCGCCCATCGAAATCCTCGACGTGATGGGCGGCCCTGCCTGGGTATGTTCGGGTGTAAGCCGACACCAGGAGAGCAGCAGACCCGGGATGCCCCAAATATCCATTGCGGAATCGCTGGCAGTGGAGTCACTTCTCGCATTCGGATCTTGTCCCTGAGGCCCCCGAGTGGAGTCAAAACTGAGCGACCAATGGAGTCAGTTGTCACTGACGCAGCCAGGGTGGGGTGGTCATCATCGTCTCGTCTCCTTCACTGCCCCCGGGGCGGTCGTTTCGAAGGAGCAGCGTGCAGGGGCACCCCTTGACCGCAGCCTGACGGCGGCCGCTAGCGAGCGTTGTCAAGGGAAAACGCGGCGTGCGCGGCGGCCCTCTCGTACGCGGTCTGGGACCAGGGCAGGACGGTGTCGGCTACCAGTGGAGCTCCCACAGTTGCAAGATGCCGTCCGAGCTGCCCGAGAGCAGGAACCGGTCGTCCGGGGTCAGCGCGATGCCGTAGACGTCGTCGTCGTGGCCGTCCAGGTCCGGACGCAACGGCCGGTCGCCGTGTCCCAGATCCGTATCCGGCCGTCATCCTCGCCCGAGACCGCGAACCGTCCGTCGGAGGTGAACCGGGCCGTCAGGACCTCGCCGGACCGGTCGTCGGGATGCCCCGGCGAGCCGCGGTCCCGGTCCGGTCCCGGTCCCGTACATCCTCGAAGGTGCGTACAAGGTCACCGGTACTGGCGTCCATGAGCCAGAACCCGGCCGCCGCTCAGCTCGCGGCCCGGGCTCCGAGACCACAGGTGAGCGGTCACCCAGCGCCGCCGCAGAGGTGCTCAGGTACTGGTGTACCTCTTGGAGGTCGCGATGAAGGCGGCGATGACGCCGGCGATGGTGAAGACGAGGGCCACGCCACCCGCCGCGACGGTGAGCGGCACGGCCAAGGTCGGGGCCTCCCCCGAACGGACGCCGTCCCGTTGCGGGGCTGCCGGAGGCGCGTTCGACTCGGGCCATGAGTACCGACCAGCCGCCGACGGGCGAGCCGCCTGAGGACCCGTTCCTCAAGAAGCCCCAGGAACCGACACCTCCGTCGGGCGGTTCGCCGTACGGCTCGCCGCCACCCGGCGGCGGGACCCCGCCGCCGGGAGGCCCCTACGGCGGCTCCGGCGCGGGCGGTGGATACCCGCCGCCACCGCCTCCGTACGGCGCGGGAGGCGGCTCGGGTGTCCCGTACGGCAGCGGCGGCTACGCCGTGCCCGACCCACTGGCGGGCATGCCCCCGCTCGGGGACATCGGAAAGCGGGTCGTCGCGCGCATCATCGACGGGCTGATCGTGACTGCCCCGTTCTTCCTCATCACGCTCTTCGCGTTCTGGTTGATCGGCATCGCCTGGCCAACGGATGACCCCTACACGGGCGAGATGCAGATGTCCGACGCCGCCAGCACCTGGCTAGGCGTCGCCTTTTTGCTGTGGGCGCTGATCTGGTTCGTCGCCTACATCGCCTATGACTGGTTCCTCACCCGCAAGAGCGGCCAGACCCTCGGCAAGAAGGCGATGAGCCTCCGTGTCGCCGTGCTCAACGACGGGAGCCTGCCCCCGTCGAACGTCGCCCTCGGCCGAGCGGCCACCCTGTGGCTGCCGTGCCTCCTCCCCTGCTGCTTGGGCCCCGTCTGGTGGATCGTCGTGCTCATCTCGATCCTGGTCGACAAGCCCTACCAACAGGGCCTGCACGACAAGGCCGCCAAGACGGTCGTCGTCCGGTCCACCTGACGCGTACCCAGCGCAGCACCAGAGCGGCAGAGCAGCTCGCGGAATCCGCCTCCACCCGGCCGCCCTGGCCGCCGCCCTCGCAGTCTCGGGAGCCACCCACTTCGCCGTGGACCGCAGGGTTCCCCTGGGCCTCCTCCAGCGGCTCGCCGAGGCCACCGGCAAGAAGAACTTCTTCAAGCTGGCCGACTTCCGAATGAACGGGCGCTACTGCCTCGACCTTCTCTGCACCAAGGCGGCTGTGCAAAGAGCGGCTGTGACCAGCAGTTTTCCAACAGGCCCGTTGCGCCGGTGGCGACTCAGGATGTGTCGATGAGCGGGAAGGTCCATTCGGCGCCCCGAGAGCAGTCCGGGTCACCGTTCCAAATCGGCTGGGACGCAGGGGGCCAACTCCCTTCCCAAGAGCGTCATCTGAGACACGGCAGGCTCCGCACGCCCCGTGCCGAACTCCACGCCGAGGGTCTCCCGGAACGAGGGGCAGCCTGGAACCGACGCATCTCGGTCATGCCTGGCAGCACCGCGGCGACCTCAGTGAGCCTCCGCCAACTTGACAGTATGGAGCACAGTCTGTCCACCAGGGCCCGCAGTGTGCTCGCGTCTTGGAGTTCGTCCAGACATTCCATGGCGGTTGCCTGCGCGACGGGCATAACGAACCACGTGCTGTCCGGGCTGGCATCCCAGATCGGCATCGCGTTCGGGTGTCCGACGCCGAACCGCAGCCGGGAAGCGCTGCAACTCACGGCAACGCTCCCCGCCCGATGGCGCTGCTGCGAGGGCCGGTACCGCCACCCGCGTGACGAGGCGGCGGCCGAAGTCCCTCTGCCGGTCAGCCGCGAGAGAACGTCCTCAGATCCGAGGCGAGTGAGGCGATGGCCGCGGGATTGCGCGGGCTTTCCACCAGCTCCGCGTAGTCGAGGACGACGATCCGGTCGTTCTTGACGGCCGAGACGCCGGCGAGCGGCGGATAGGACTTCAGGAACTCCCGCTTCTGCTCCGCGGTGGTGTCCCCGTAATCGTTGATCACGATCACCTCGGGGTCACGCTCGACCACGGTCTCCCAGCCCACCGTCGCCCAGCTGTCCTTGAGGTCCTTCATGACGTGATCGCCACCCGCCTTGGTGATGATGTCGTGCGGCCCGGCGTACAGACCCGAGGTCAGCGGCTTGTCCTGCCCGTCGTCATAGAGGAAGACGCGCGGACGGTCAGCGCCCTTCAGGGCCTTCGCCTCCGCTTCGGCCACCTGCTTCTCGAAGCCCGCGATGAGGGCCTCCGCACGGTCCTCGACGTCGAAGATCCTTCCCAGGTTCCGCAGGTCGGTGTACAGCGCTTCCAGCGGCGGCATCACCCCGCGTGCCTTTCCCTGCCCGTTGCGGCACGATTCGCTCAGCAGGTACGAGTCGATGCCCACCTTCTCCAGCTCGGCGGGGCTGAAGCCCTCCCCCTCGTTGAAGCCGTAGTTCCAGCCCGCGAACACCAGATCGGCGCGAGCGTCGAGGACCAGCTCCTTGTTGATCGTCTTTTGCGAGAGCCACTTCGTCTTCTGGTAAGCGTCCTTCCACGGAACGGATGTGAGATCGCCCCTGTCGTCGGGCATCACATAGCCCGCCATACGGTCCTCGAGTCCCAGCGCGAACATGATCTCGGTGATACCGACGTCATTGGTGACCACGCGCTGTGGGGCCTTGTCGTAGCTCTTCTTCTGGCCGCAGTTCTCGATGGTCACCGGATAGTGGCCGCCGTGTGCCTTGGCATCACCACCCTCTCCATCCCGAGAGGTGACCTCCGCGCCGCATCCGGTGAGCACCAGGGCGGCGGCGAATACGAGTGCGGCAGGGCGTACGAGGTTCGGCATGATGGCCATGACTCCTCAGGAAGCGGGCTGAGTGGGCAGGAGACGGTCGAAGAGCAGCTGTACGGCGCCGGACTCCGGATGCGGTACGCGGTGGGCCCGTACGCCGAAGACCTCGGCCAGCAACTCGGGCGTGAGCACGTCGTGCGGAGCGCCGGAGGCGACGATCCGGCCGCTGTCGATGACGTAGAGGAGGTCGCAGTGGAGCGCGGCGAGGTTGAGGTCGTGCAGCGCGGTGAGCACCGTCAGCCCACTGCCGCGTACCAGAGCCAGCACTTCCAACTGTTGGGCGATGTCGAGGTGGTTGGTGGGCTCGTCGAGCACCAGTACGCGGGGCTGCTGCGCGAGCGCGCGGGCGATCAGGACCCGCTGCTTCTCGCCGCCGGAGAGGGTGAGGAAGCCGCGGTCGGAGAGGTGGTCGGCTCCGACCCTGACGAGCGCGGCTTCGCACGTCTTCCGGTCTTCGTCGGTGGTCCGGGCCACGGAGCGCTGGTGCGGCAGTCGCCCCATCGCCACGACCTCGCCGACCGTGAAGTCGAACTCGGTGACCGCTTCCTGGGGCAGGGCGGCCAGGCGGCGGGCGCCTTCGCGTGCGCTCAGGGAGTGCAGGTCCTCGCCGCCGAGCAGGACCGTACCGGCCGAGGGGCGCAGGGCTCGGTAGACGCAGCGCAACAGGGTGGACTTGCCGCTGCCGTTGGGCCCGACGAGCCCGACGACCTGCCCGCCGTCCGCACGCAGTGTGGCCTCCCGCACCAGCCGCGCGCCGGCGATCTCGACCGTCAGTGCATCGATGTCGATACGCATCACGCGCCTCCGAAGGTGTAGGAGCGGCGGCGCATCAGCAGGACGAAGCACGGCACGCCGATGGCGGCGGTCAGCACTCCTACCGGCAGCTCGACGGGTGCGAGCACGACACGGGACAGGATGTCCACCCAGATCAGCAGGACGGCGCCAGCGAGGGGGGCGACGGCCAGCAGCCTGCGGTGGTCCGCGCCGACCAGCATCCGTGCGGCGTGCGGAACCATCAGGCCGACGAATCCGATCGCACCGCTCACCGCGACCACGGCCCCCGTGACGGCGGCGCAGATCAGGAACAGCTCCTTGCGCAGCCTCCCCGCGTCCACTCCCAGGGCGGCCGCGGTCTCGTCACCCATCGCCAGAGCGTTCAGGCGACGCGCTGACACAGTGAGGTGGGCGAGGCCGACGAGCACGGCTCCGGCGGCGATCGGCACGGAGGCCCAGCTGGCTCCGCCGAGGCTGCCGAGCAGCCACATCATGGCGGAGCGGGCCGCCTCGCCGCGTTCGGCCGCGAACACCATGAACGTGGTGACGGCCGAGAAGCCGTAGTACATCGCAGTGCCCGTCAGGACGAGCCGCAGCGGGGTCAGGCCATCAGCGGTGCGGGCGATCGCGTACACCAGCGCCATGGCGAGGAGCGCGGAGAGGAAGGCCGCAGTGGACAGGGCCCACAGACCGAGAGCGCCGAAGGCCCCGAAGAGAAGGACTGCATTCGCACCGACGGCCGCGCCCGAGGAAATACCCAAGACGAACGGGTCGGCGAGTGCATTGCGGACCATGGCCTGAACGGCGACCCCGATCGCCGACAGACCGGCTCCGACGACCGCGGCCAACACGGCTCGCGGGAAGCGCAGTTCCCACACGATCGTGTAAGCCGACACTTCGTCATGCGATATGGATCCGCCTGTCAGCCCGGCCCACAGAAAACGCAGCACCTCGCCCCAGGAAAGTCCCGACGCCCCCATCCCCGCCCCGCAAACGATGGAGAGCACAAGCGCGACGCACAGGGTGACGAAGAGAAGGGGCAGTGATAGGCGCTTGGGCGGCGCGGGGCCGAGGCCGGTAGGCGCCGTGTGAGGTGGCGCGGCTGGTTCGAGTTCCACGGGTGTGGCCACGGCGGATCGCCTTCGCCTCAGGCCGTGCCCTACATGAGCACAGGAGCGGCCCGGGACGCGGGGCGCCCTGCGCAGCGCCTTCTCGCAGTCCACGGCGAATTGACAGGAGCCTTCATCACCGCGGGTAATCGGGCTCACGGAGCCGCCTGTGCGGCTCCGCCTACCGTTGCGGGTCAGCGCCGGACTTCGACCGGACTTCCCCCGCGGGACGGATTGCAGCATAACCTGCACGCGGGGCCCCTTCGACACGGAACCGCAGATCGAGGGCCCGCATGTGTCCGGCGAGCGTCAGGATCGAGGCGTGCGTCGGCCAACTGACGCGCGTGGCCCCGACGCCGCCCGTCATCGAGCATCCGCGCACTGGATGCCCTTCGTCACGTCCTGCCGGCTGCAACCGGTCGGCGAGGCGCCCGAGGGAGGAACCAGCCGTTCGCACGGACTGAGATGGATCCCTTCCACCAACGCGACGAGGACATGGCCAAGCCGCAACGTCCTGCCGTGGTCGTCAGCGCGCGCCGATGACGCGGGGGCAGCCACTGACAATGGCCCCGGTGCTGGCCGGCCGCGGCCCGTCAGCGCCGAGGGGCTTACTGTCGCTACTTGCGGGCGCGCCCCCGGGCACGCAGCTCCTTGCGCTGGGCCTCGGTCAGGAAGACGTGCGTCCACTGCGGGGCAGCGTCCAGCGGGCCGCCCTCAAGCACGCGCTGGCGTACGGCTTCCTTGGTGGCGGTAAGGGTGCCGCCGCCTCCGCCGCTCGACCCGCCGCCCTTGTGCCAGCGCACGGCCTGCCACGTGCCTCGGCTGGTGCTCTTGCCTACGATGCCGCAGACGGCCCCGCTGTCGTCGCACACGAGTTCCACGTCTGTGAGGTCGCCGAGCGGGGTCGGGACCACGGACGGAGTGTCGCCCTCGCGGGCGCCGGGGATGGTGACGCCGAGTGCGAGCGCTGCCCGCTCGTGGGTGACCGTGAATAGGTCAGTCCGGTACTGGCCCGTCCAGGCCGCGAGGAGCAAGTCCCCGGGCTGGTGGTCGGTGACCATCCGGCGCTTGCCTGTGACGGTGTGGTCAGAGGTAACGATGCCGGTGCTGTGCTCGACGCGGAGGAACGTCACCCCGGATTCCTTGTACGGGAAGCCGTCGGCGTCGGTGTCCTTGCGGAGAGCGGAGGCGTCGAAGATCATGCGCGTCAACTTAACGCAGACAACGTCCTATTATCTGCGGAAAATGGAAGCTCCATGTGCGGCGATGTCCCCGGGCCGCGGCGCGAAGCGACTCTGTGATCTGTGGCAAAGGGGAGCAGTACTCGCTGTTCTGCAGCTACCGACCGGGAAGGCGCCGACCGTCCAGTCGGCAGCGGACATCTTCCTCGACTCGCCCGGCAATCCGAACACCTTGCGGAACTACGGCGTCGCACCCACTACCAGAGCTGTGGCATCGAGAGGCGTGCAGCACCGTCGGCCGGTCCAGCCGACGCAGCAAGTCCGGCGGGGACTTCTCCACGCGGCCAGCACTTTGAGCTCTGAAGCTGTTAGAAGCCGTTGCCATACCGATCATGGAGTCTGTCGATCGAACGGGAGTCTCGATCGGGTGATCGCGGGCACTGCCCGGCATGAGAGCAGGGCCTGGCGGTATACGGGGAAAATCCAGGGGAGCGGGCGGCCGCGCGCTGGTACGGTCGGGCGTCATGAGCTGGCTCCCCGATAGCTTCGTCCATCCCGTCCTGGTACCGCTGCCGGGCAGTGGTCATCACCTGCGGCCGATCCGCGAGACGGACACCCCGCTCGACTATCCGGCTGTGATGGGTTCGCGCGAGCGGCTGTGGACCATCTACGGCCCGGCCTGGGGCTGGCCCGCGGCCACCATGACCTACGAGGCCGACCAAGCCGACTTGTTGCGACACGAGAAGGAGATCGCCGCACACCAGTCCTTCAACTACGCGCTGTTCGACGCGGCGGAGACAGCTCTGCTCGGCTGTGTCTACATCGACCCACCGGAGAGGGCCGGCGCGGACGGCGAGATCTCCTGGTGGGTGGTGGACGAGCTGGTGGGCAGCAAGGTCGAGCAGGCCCTCGACGCGCTGGTGCCGCAGTGGATCGCCGCCGACTGGCCGTTCGAGCAGCCGCGCTTCCTCGGCCGCGAGATCTCCTGGTCGGACTGGCTCGCCCTGCCGGAGCACCCCGACGCGTAAGTAGCTTTTGTCCTAATGCTCTGGGGGCTTGGTGCTCGAACGGCCGTCTCGATTGGGTGGTCGTCGGGTGCTCGGCGCATGCGAGGAGGGCCGCCAGAACAGCTCGGCGAGCTGGTCGGGCTGCACGGCCGTGCCTCTCGAGCCCGGCCACTCCTTGACGTACTGCCCGGCGTCCGGCCACACCGTGCGGTGCGAGCGGGCTTTCATGAACTACACCGCGGTGGCGAACGGGCCGCCGGACGCGGTGCCGTCGGCGTGGACCGTGAGGCGGGCGGCGGCGTCGCGGCTGCTGTAGTGCGTTCCGTACGGGGCGACGATGACGCCGCCGGGCCTGACCTGTTCCACCCATGCGCGCGGGATGCTGCGCACTCCGAACGTGCACGGCAGCCGGTCGTACGGGCCACGGTCGGGGTGCCCGGCGAGGGCGTCGCCGGTGACCGCCTCGGCGTAGAGGCTGAGGGTGCACAGCCGTTCCCGCGCCGCTGCCTACACGGCCGGGTCCACGTCGATGGTGCTGACGTTGGCTGCGCCGCAGCGGTGGCCAGGAGTGCGGCGGTCTCGCCGGTGCCGGTGCCCGCGTCCAGGACGTGCATGCCGGCGTCAGCGTCCAGGGCGGCGAGGAGGCGGAACACCACCGAGGGTTGAGAGCTTCACGAAGGTCGGGATCGTGCCCGGATTAGTGCCGCGATGGGCGCCGTCGTCCCACTGGGCGACCACGGACAGGTCACTGTCGGCGTATCCGTACGAGGCGGCCGGATTTGTGCGCCGGTCTACGGTCACGGCTCGGGCGGCGGGGACATCGCCGGGCTGCTGGTGGTCGGCTGGGATGAACGGCCACATGACCGGAGGCAGGAACGCCGCGCGGTCGACGGCGGCGAAGGCGGGCGCCCAGTTGGGTGTGCTTGTCTTTTGACGCGTCGGCGCGCCGGAAGACGCCGCTGATCTGAGTTCTGTCCGGCTGAGGCCTCAAACCGTTGTCCTTTGACAGCGAAGTTAGTCCGGCTGAAGTCGGTGACCTGCGCGGACTAACTTCGCTGTCAAGGCAGTCGCGTGACGCCGCCTTCGGCCCGAACCTGTGGCCTGCGGCGTCTGGGTTGGATGGCAAGGAACGTCATGGGCTGGGCTCGTGTCAGCCCGCGCCTCATGTAGTGAGCCGGCTGGCGCCCGCGGACCAGGGGCTCGGGTGTCAGGCGTCTTCGCGGTAGAGGTCGGTGAGCAGGGCGACGGCGGCGTGGGTGGCGGGGTGGGGGTCCTGTGGGCGCCGGATGACCCTCTTCAGGAAGGGTTGCCGTCCGGTCCAAGATTTTTTCGGACCTCGCTGTCGGCCGTGCGACCTCGGGCGCGCGCCACCGAAACTCCCCTTGCCCAGCGGGCAGGGGGAGTTTCGGTCGGCTTGAACCGGATACCGGTGTCAGCAGGAGGACTAGCCCGTGGAGCCGACGCGGACGAGCTTCCACTGCTGGTTCACGCCGCCCCAGTCCGAATACTGGACGATGCCGGTCCCGTCGGCGGAGGAGAAGCCCGGTACCTCGACGGCCTTCCCGCTGTTGCGGTTGATCAACCGGACGTATCCGTCCGGTGAGTCCACCAACCGGAACTGCTGGTTCACGCCACCGTGGTCGCTCCACTGGTGGATGGCGGCGTTGTCGGCCGTCGACCAGCCGGAGACGTCCAGCAGCTTGCCGGAGTGCCTCGCCTTCAACCGGTAGTAGCCGCCACCGGAGTCCACGAACTGGAACTGCTGGTTGGGCCCGTCGTACCGGGCCCACTGCGTGAGGGCGGCGCCGTCCGCGGAGCTCACGCCCTCCACGTCCAGTGCCTTGCCGCTGTTGCGGTTGACCATGACGTACCAGGCGTTGGTGTCCACAGGGGCCGCCGGCGCGTGCGCGCGCAACTCGAAGCGTTCCACCAGCACTTCGCCGCCGAGGGCCCGGGTGGCGTGATTGAAGACGGCGAAGCGGTGGCCCATGAAGAAATGAGGCCTATCGCTCATGGTGAAGGCCGGGCCGAGCCGGGTGAAGGTGGTGCCGTCGGTGCTGTAGGAGAACGTCGCCTGGCGGCCCGGCCCCGGGCTGATGTCGGCGGTGGCGCGCAGCCAGACCCGGCTACCGGACGCGGGGAGGTCGGCGCGGGCCCGCTCGGTGCCGGTGCTGCTGGTGTTCCAGTTGGCGTCCATGGTCAGGCCGTCGAACATCACCAGCCTGCTGACGCCGTCCTGCCGCGTGACGCCGATCCAGGCGGAGGAGTCCCGCAGCATCGCCAGCCCGGCCCGGTCGCCGTCCGCCATCCCGGAGCAGTCGAGCACGACGGTCGCGGTGGAGGCGGGGCCCTGGATGCGGCGGGTGAGGGTGTTACGGGCGCTGTAGAGGTCGTCGGTGACGGTGGCGGTCCTGAGGGTGAGCCCGTTGTTGACGGTGAACGCGGCGGTGTCGGGGTTGTGGTTCCACTCCCAGTACGGCGCCAGCGCCGTTCCCTCGAAGGTGTCGGCGCCGGTCATCGGCGGGAGCGGGTGCGGGGTGACCGGGTAGGGGTATGTCTCGCCCCACGTGCCGTTGACGGTTTGGAGCTCGGGCCAGCCCTCGGCGTTCCAGGTGACCGGGGCCAGGGCGGGGACGCGGCCGCCGGGATAGGCGTCGATGAAGCCCATGTAGTACCAGTCGCCGTTCGGGGTGTCGACCAGCGAGCCCTGGTGCGGTATGCCGCCGCCGGGGATCGGGCCGGGCAGGTCCAACAGCACCTCCCGCATCTTGTACGGGCCGAAGGGGCCTGATGTGGATTTCCAGATGTACTGGCCGTTGGGCGGGCGGGTGACGAAGATGTAGTAGTTCCCGTTGATCTTGTAGAAGCGGGAGCCCTCCATGTAGTGCAACGTGTCGGGCTTGGTGAGCACGTGCTCGGACCTGACCTCGGTGCGCATGTCCGGGGAGAGCTGCGCGACGTGGATCTCGTTGGCGCCGTACGCCACGTACGGGGTGCCGTCGTCGTCGAAGAGCAGCCCCGCGTCGTAGTAATTGCTGCCGATCTCGGCGTGCCGGGTCCAGGGGCCCGCCGCGTCGGTGGCTCTGTATACGTACGACCGCTGCCCGCCGATCTGGCCCACCCAGTAGAAGGTCCCGTCGCTGGGGCGGTGGCGCATCGAGGACGCGTAGATGCCCTGGACGTACGCCCGTCCGCCTTTGAGGTCGTACGCGTCGCCGAAGTCGAGGACCGGCACCGAGTGGCCGATGAACTCCCAGTTGACCAGGTCGTAGGAGCGCAGGACGGGCGCGCCCGGCGAGAAGTGCATGGTCGAGCCGGTGTAGTAGTACGTGTCGCCGACGCGGATGACCTCGAGGTCGGCGAAGTCCTGCCAGATCACCGGGTTGGTGAACTGCTCCTGCTGGGCCGTCGTGCCCGCCGCCGCGCTCGCGCCTATCGCCGGCAGCGTGGCGCCCGCGACCAGGCCGACGGTGGCCGCCATGACTTTCCGGCGGCTGTGGGGGTGTTGGAGCCAGGACATGCGAGATCAGCTTCCTCACGTGTGGGGACCGAGAGCCGAAGTGTTAGCGTTAACATTTCCGAGGACGAGCCGTTCAGGGGGGTGATCTGAGTGCGCCGCGCCCTGCACCTCGTTGACGTGACCCGAGGGCTGACCCAGGCCGGGCGGCGAGATGAAGCCGTCGCGCAAAGGCCCTGGACAGGGTCGGGCACCGGGTTGCCGGCCCGGGCCCGACCCTGTGTTGGTTCAGCTCTTGCCGGTCAGGCGCCAGACCTGGTTCTTCTTGGTTGCCAGGGCACTGGCGGAGTCACAGGTCCACTGGTGGACCAATGCTCCGACGGCGGTGGAGATCCCGCTGACGTCCACGCACTTGCCGCTGTGCACCGCGACGAGCTGGTAGTCGTTGGCGGCGACATGCCGCAGCGTGAACTGCTGGTTCGTGCCGCCGTGGCAGGTCCACTGGTGGACCGCCTCACCGTCGGCGGTGGAGACACCGCGGATGTCGAGGCACTTGCCGCTGTGGCGGTTCACCAGGGAGTAGGTGTCCGCCACCCCTTGCACCGGACGGAAGTCGAACCGCTGTTCCTCACCGGCGCCGCAGGTGTACTGCCGGTACTGAGTGCCGTCGGTGGTGCTCTGGTTGGGGTCGTCCAGGCAGTGCCCGCTGTGCTGGGCGACGGCGGTTGACGAGAAGGTGGACTGGCCGGTGGTGAACTGCCACCAGTTCATATTGAACAGGTACCCGCTGCCACCGGCGAAGCGCAGGTACAGATCGTGGGTCCCGGTCGCACCGGTAACAGGGCACGATGCCGTGCTCCAGGTCTGCCAGCCTCCGGTGCCCGACACCGTGCATGTCCCGACCGTCGGCCCAGTAGCACTGTCCAGGTGCAGCTCAACTCGGCCGCCGCTGGTGTTTGAGGCCACCCTGGCGGTGAACGAGCCGGCACCGGTGCCGAATGCTACGCCCTTGACCTTGATGTAATCGCCGTTTTCGATCCAGCTGGTGTTCATCCCGCCCTCGCTGGAGGGTTCGGTTTCGATGCCGCTGCCCCACGCGATGGACTCGGCTTCCTGGCGGACATAAGGATCGAGCGTGCCGGCCTGCGGCGCCCCGGCCGTCGTCATATTGATCGTCGGGATCGTTCCGTCAGCGTTGTAGGAAAACTTCTCCACTGCGACCGAGCGGGTGAAGCCGCCGCCGCCCGGGAGGGCGCCGTTGTGATAGAAGAAATACGAGTTGCCCTGAAAGTCCACGATGCCCGCGTGGTTGGTGAAGCTGTTGCCCTGGGCGGGCATGACTGTTCCACGGTAGGTCCACGGTCCGGTCGGGCTGGGTGCCGTGGAGTAGGCGATGAACTCCGAGCAGCACTTGGCGGCATACACCATGTAGTACAGGCCGTTCCGCTTGTAGACCCATGGCGCTTCTTCGTACAGCGTGGGACGGTCGGGGTTGTCGGTGCGGGACCCGAAGCCCTCGGTGGTGAGCGGAATTCCGACGGGGCTGCCTGCGTAGGACGTCATGTCCGCGTTCAGCTTGACGTACCAAAGGTTCGGGTTGCCCCAGTACAGGTAGGCCTGGCCGTCGTCGTCGATGAAGACGGTCGGGTCGATCTCACTGTTCTCCACCAGCGGGTGGCCGAGGGCGTCCCGGAACGGGCCGGTGGGGCTGTCCGACACCGCCACGCCGATGGCGAATTGGCCGGTCGCCCGGACCGACACCGGCACGTACCAGTAGAACTTGCCGTCCCGTTCGACGGCCTGGCCCGCCCACGCGTTGGCGCCCGCCCAGCTGAAGGTGTTCAGGCTGAGCGGTGAGCCGTGGTCGGTCCAGTTGACCATGTCTGCGGAGGACCACACCCGCCAGTCCTTCATCACGAAGGAGGAGGTGGAGCCGTCCTCGTCGTGCCCGGTGTAGAGGTAGACCCGCCCGTTGTGCACCAGTGGGGCAGGGTCGGCGGTGTAGACGTGCTGCACGATCGGGTTGTCGGCCCTGGCCGCTGTGGGATGCACTGCGGTGGGAAGGACGGCGAACGCCAATGTGAGGATCAGTACCCAGGTTGCCCGGGCGAGGCTCGTACCGGTGGCGGGTGATCTCACTGCGGTCGGGTGAGCCGTTGGCCTGTGGACGGCGCTACTGGCCATGGTGTGGCCCTTCCTGGTGTTGCGGGTCGGGGACTGAGCAGCTGGTCAGATGCGGGGGAGGGACGTTGCTGTGCTCGGGGTGTGGTCAGTGCGAACCGTGCGATGCGGACGGAGCCGCCAAGCGCTGGCGATCCGTCAGACCGTCTTCACCTACTCGGATGCCGGGCGGGCGGCCGCTGCCTGCACGGGAGTTGGTGGTGTCGGCCATTGTGCTGCCTTTCGGTCGTCCGGGCCGGTGACCGTGTCCCGCATCGGGGCGGTTGGTCATCTGGATTGGTGCGCTGACCTGCGCGAACGGACTGTTCGTCCGGGGCGGCGGCAAGACGTGATCCCTGCAGGGTGGGGATGCCGGGCCTCCGGCATATTGTTAGCGCTAACAACTTAAAAGTGGAACATCCGGCGTGTTGCAGGGAGAAAACCACGGCACATGAGAGGCCGTCAAGTACCCGCGTCGCAACCTGCCCGTTACTGAGGCGTCATCAGGATCTCGTCCTGTCAAAGTTCTGACGGGTCGGACGTGAGCGCTCACACTCCTCGGCGCGGGCGGCAGTTGGCTTGACTCTGTCGGTGATCCTGATAGTCGCAGTCAGGTTGCCGAGGGTTCGCCAGGACCCTCGACCGGGGGATCCTCTGCTGGTCCAGGAAGGTCTGGAAGGCGGTGGGTTGTCTCGATGTGGAGGTTTCCTCGGCCACTGTTCGACAGCTGAGTCGTTCGATGTTGACGGCGATAGCCGTGAGTACGTGTTGCAGGTGGGCTTTGGGCTGTCCTCGGTAGCGGGAGCGACGCACGCCGTGTCCGTGAGCGAACTCCCTGGTGCGCACCGGACGACGGCCTGCGGGCGGTGCAGGCCGGCGAGTGTCTCGCCGAGCTGGACGTTGCCGCTGGCGGCCGCTATGGGGCGAGGCGGGGGCGAGGGGCGTCGGTCGGTATGCCATGCCGTTCGTCAGACGGCTCTGATGGAACGTCGGATCAGGGCGACGGCCTGCTGCGGGGTGAGCCCGGCGTCATGGTGTCCGATGACCAGGGAGTAGGAGATGAGCCGGCGCATGATGGCCGTGCGGCGCAGTTCGGGACTCGGGACGTTAGAGGACCTGTTCCTGAACCGGCAGAGCGGCGCCACGCAGCGCCCGATCAGCTGGAAGCAGCTGCGCCACCGCGCGGCCGGGCTGCTCCGGAGTACGGCGTGGATGTCGCCCCGATCGCATGCGCCGGGTCGGTGGTTCACAGCCACTGGTGGATCGCCGCGATGTGGACGGTGGCCTCGAAGCGAACGGCAAGCTTGTCGTAACGAGTCGCCACCGCCCGGTGCTGCTTGAGTCGGCTGATCCCGCACTCGACCGCGTGGCGGGCCTTGCAGTCCTCCCGGTCAAAGGCCGGCGGCCGTCCACCACCGTTGCCACGGCGCTTACGGTTGCAGATCTGATCGGCTGGCTCAGCGATGGTGCACCGTATTGCGCGTCTGCGCAGGTAGGCACGGTTGGCGCGCGAGGAATACGCCTTGTCACCCCGCACCCGGAGTGGCTTGCGCCTCGGGCAACACCCTTTAAGGCCTGGTCCGGCATGAGGACGGGTTCTTGACGACCGCCTCGCAGGCCACAAGGCCTGCCGCGATCTGCATCGGGGTCGAGTCGCCGCTCACGTCGAGCTGCTGCAATGCGGCCCGCGCTGCGGACTGCGTAGCGAACGTGAAGCAGTCTCCATGTACCAGCACGATGTCGACCGCCGCCCTGACCTTGACCGGCCGCACCCCGTCGTCCGTGTCCAGCTTCGACCACTGGCCGAAGAGGTCCTCGGCCGTTTGCCGCACCTCGGCGCAGGACGGCTTGCCTCGGCCACCCGTCCAGTCCCCCACCGCGTATCCGCCCCCAGCCAGGACCGCGGCACCAGCCGTGGCCAGGGCGAGCGCCCACCCTCGTCTCATGGGTGATCACATTAAGGCCTGTCCGCTAATTCGCGTCAGGCCCGGCCCGATCCGATGCGAATTGTCAGACAGGCTCGAGGAACCAAAGTCGCATTCATTCCCCTCGCCCAGCTGGCTGACAGCATCACGCCCGGCAGCAGGCAGGGCCCAGAACAACCCAATCAGGACGGCCAGGCATCGCCCTGAAGTCGGGCACGAAGATGCTCGTCATGCCAGCCGTCGGCACGCAGCAGCGCGCCTGCCGCGCTTACCCGGACTCGCCGGTCAGGCAGGCGTGGCACAGGCATCGGCCCGGGTGCGGACTGTTCGGCGCCGTCTCGGCGCGGTACTGGCGCGCATACCGTTCCAGCGTCGCGGAGACGTCCGCTGCGTAGTCCGCGTCAAGTCCACGTTCGACTCCTGCTTCACGAAGCCGCTCCAGGACACGGGGGGTGTGGACGAGTTTCGGTCGAAAGCCGTGGAGGTGGCGCGTCGCCGTGTCGATGACGATCCACCGGCTGGTGTGCCGTTCACGTCCGACCACCGTGACCCGATCACCTCCAGGACCCCAATACACGCCGACTATGTAGACCTTCGATCCGCCCTTGAAGTACTTCGTCCCCGGGCGCAGTTCCTGGCCACCGACTCCGCATCGACGCCAGGCCACAACGTTCGCCGCCACCAACCAGAGAGGCTCCTGCTGTGGGGCATCCGACTTGTTCACACGCCCCCGCCCTCCTCGCCGACGCCCTGCCGGACCGCAGGAGCCATCGTAATCCGGATGGCCACATGTGCTCCGTCGAGTCCGACGGAGCACATGCTCAAAACCTGTGGATCGGCCCGAAGGAAGTGGGCCCACCTTCCCAAGGGATCGATAGGTCCGTGCTCACGGCAGTCAACGAGGATGGCTCCACGCGAGACGGATCCCTGATCGACGAGATCGTCCGTGAAATCGCGGGCAGCCGCGCGGCCGGACTGGCCATGGTATTCAAGCTGATCGAGTCCGCCCAGGCCCGTTGGCAGACGGTGAACGCACCCCACATCGTCGGCGCGGGAGTCCGCTTTACTGGTGGTTTCAGAATGAGCTGCAATCGCTTGGGTTCAGGCGTGGTCTGACCTCCATGGCAAATGTGGAGCGCGTCATCCTCGGGGACGCGCCACGGCCGAACACGGGCACGCGCTGTTCGCCTTGCCGCCGACACGTCAGCGGCACTCGCTATCGTCCATGCCATGACCTCAAGTGATCATCTGCTTGACCTGATCCGGACCACCCCGGAAATCGATCTGCTGCTGCGTTCCTCGTTCGGCTTCGACATCCACCGGAAGCACAACGGCGATGATCTGAGGCTGGCCTCGGGTGCGCCGCTGGAGGCGATCGCCGGGGAGTTCGCCGGTGGGGCGTACTTCCTGTGCGCCGAGCGGAACGGCCGCCGACCGGTGGTGTTCGCGAGTTCCGAAGGGGAAGGCGGGCTACTCGCCGATGACCTGGCGGACGCTCTGGAGATCATGATCGGGCTGGAGTGGCGGGACTGCCTCTCGTTCTCAGGCGGTGGCGATGTGGAGGTCATGCAGATCTCCGCCCAACACCTCCAACGGTTCCGCGACAAGAACAACCCGGACATCGACGACGAAGCTGCTCAGGTGGCCGCAGCCCTGTCGCTGCGTATCGTGCCTGTCGCCGACCTCGTCGTCCGGTTGCACGCAGCCGCTTCGAAGACCGAACCGGACTACGTCGTGGCCGACGACGACGGGCAAGAATTCGATCCACCGTTCGGCAAGTATGTGGAACCGCGCCACGGAGGCTGGCGCTGACCCCGACCGGCCGCTGGCGCCAGTCGTATCGACACCGGTAGCTCGGCCAGTGCCTGACAACACGTCGGGCAGACTCTCCTGCGCGTCTGCCGACCTTGTTCCCGACGTTCTCTGGGAGCGGATAGCTCCGCTTCTCCCAGCCCGGCCCGCCCGACGCCATCGCCACCCGGGACGAATGCCGGTATCGGACCGCATCGCACTGGCCGGCATCGCCTACGTGCTGCGCAAAGGCGTGGCCTGGCACGATGTGCATATCCAAGTCGTCGGCTGTTCAGGAGTGACCGCCTGGCGCCGACTCCGGGACTGACTGAAGCCGGCGTCTGGCTCCGCTTGCACGAGGTCCTTCTCGCTGAACTGCGAGCGGCGGGGCTCCTGGAGATGGACGACTCGGCGATCGACGGCTCGCACGTCAGGGCACTCAAAGGGGGGCTCACACCGGACCTTCACCAGTCGACCGGGGTCGGCCGGGCAGCAAGCACCACCTGATCGTCGACCGGCGCGGCACTCCGCTCGCCGTCACGCTGACCCGCGGCAACCGCCATGACGTCACACAGCTCCTGCCGCTCCTGGACGCAATCCCACCGACCCGGGGCCTCGCGGACGCCCGCGCACACGGCCACGCAGGCTGTTCGCAGGCCGCGGCTACGACTACGACAAATACCGCCGCCTGCGGCGGAAGCGTCGGATCAAGCCGCTCAGCGCCCGCCGCGGCGTAGCCCACGGCTCGGGGCTGGGCAAGACCCGTTGGGTGGTCGATCGGACCTTCGCCTGGCTCCACCAGTTCAAGCGCCTACGCATCCGCTACGAGGTACGCGCGGACCTGCACCTCGGCCTGCTCCAACTCGCCTGCAGCATCACCGGCTTGAGACGACTCCGAATCTCATTCTGAAACGGTCAGTTAAACGCAGCTATCTCATCGAACACCCCGGGCCCCGCATCGCATGACGCGCGTTCCGGACAGGACGCGACGATGGCCGTGTCCTCAAAACCGGCGAACCGTACACCCGCCCCAGCCATCACAAGCAGGGCACCAAACCCAGACGCGTCAGCTGACCAGCAAGCTGCGAAGCACTCGCCGACTCACCGCACGGCAGGTTCAGTCATCAGCCATCACCAGTTCGCCGAACACTTGGAGTCCGATCTGGGCTGCCAGCCACGGCGCACGCTCGGCTTCGTGTTGCTTCACGTGGGCATAGACCGTGTGGTCCTCCGACGGCTCGTCCAGGTACAGATCCCGCGCGTTGACGCATAGCGACACGTAGGCGCCTCGTTCGCCGCCTGGCCCAAGACCCACCTCAGGCGCCTCCGGCCAACTTGAAAAATCCCAGCACACTACTGAGCCACCGCCCCCAACCGCAGCCAAGAGCTCCTCGACGGCGTCCGGGGACAAACAGAATGACTTGACCAGGACCGGCAGGTGCTCGGCCGGGTTGTCGCTGTCATCAAACGGGGCCGACCGATCAGCCCCTTCCGACCACCAGCTCATTTCGGTGAGGATCTTGCCCACCCGCTCAAGCGCCTGCGGGGTGTGGACCCTGGCCAAGAACGTGACATCCATCCCCGAAGTGTCGGCGAGAGCGAGCAACTGGTGGACCGCCCGGAGAGCCTCTTCCAGGTCCGGCGTCCTCAGCACTGCTTGCCCATACGAATTGCTCATGCGCGCAGTCTGTCAGGACCATCGAACACGCAAGATGCGCGGGCGGCGGAGGCGGGGAGCCGTACCCGGGGGTGCGGCGGCTGGCCGGGCGGCAGGTAGCCGTGTCCGGGCGGGGGCTGCCGGCCAGGCTGGCCGGGCGGCGGGAACGGCTGAGATCGGGCCCCACGGGAAGCGGTGCGAATCAGGTCACCGTAAGGCACATTCGCGTGCATGTGCGGTGGTGTCCTAACCGTGACGATCGAAGGGTCAACCATCGCTGCGGGTAGCCGCATGCCGATCAGGGTCTGGAGATCGAGGGCGGCAACCCGCAGGCCGCCCTGAGCCTCGTCGGCCAGTTCGCCGAAGACGGCCATCACCGCGCGAGCCTCGCCGCGGGTGAGGAGCGGAAGCCGGTCGCCGGGCTGCTGCATGGGGCCGTCATGGTCCACGCCGGAGGTCACGACTGCGACCTGGACACGTCCGTGAGGTGCGGATAGGTGTCGGGATACTCGTCCCGTACCTGCTCCAACGACATCGAGTCCCAGTCCATGCGAGGTCATGCCCGACCAACGTAGGCGCGCCTTCTGGTCAAGGCTCCTCGTCGGCCTCGTACTGATGCGGCTGCTCGCCCTGCCACGCGATCGCAGGGGAATCCCCGAGGACCATGTCCTCCGGGTCGGGCAGGTCGATTCGCCGCAGGAACTCGATCAGGTCAGCGTCGCTATGCGCCAGGCCGAGGACTGCGTCCACGCCGTGCACGCGGATCGTTACCCGCCGGCCACCCGACGGGGAGATGCGGTGCACGAGGATCGGCGCACGGTCCATGCCTCCAGCCTGCCGTCGACGCCCCGGCCGGGCATCCGGAGCGGTCACTCGCCCCACTCCTCCGGACCTCCGCCGAGCCACCGGATCGGGGGCCAGCCCTCCGCCGTCTCCAGGCCGGCCGCGCGGAGCAGCTCCACCACGCCGGCGAAGCTGTGCGCGACGCCCAGGGCCCGGTCTTCGGCGTGCACGTGCGCCACGACGGCCCGGCCGTCTCCGGCGAGCGGGTGGACGACGATGTACACGCTGTCGGCCATACCTCCATGGTGCGGCGGGCCGGTCAGTCCAGCACGTCGAGCGCCGTGTCCGGCCGGCAGTGCGTGCACGCCTCGACGCCCTCGGCCAGGGCACGGCGCGCAGCGTCCCGGTCGGCGGGCCTGCAGCGGCCGGGTGTCCCACGCCATTGCCCCCGAGCAGACCGCCGACGCCGCCCGGATCGAAGCCACCACAACGATCCCCGCGCCCGCGCCCCCCAGAACCGCGACCATAACCCCGGCACACCTCGCCGGAGGGCCCGTCTCTCCGACCGAACTGGGCCTACCTCAGATGGCTGCGGGCAGTCCACTTGCCCAGCAGATCTCGAGGGGCCATGGTTCCGTGTACTGCGCCGAGTTGAGGGGGAAGGCTCCCCACCTAATGGTGCGGCCGCAGCAATCGCAGAGCAGCCTGGTGCGGGCGCCTGAGTCCTCAAGGATCCCAGCCGCCTCGACAGCGGCTTCGAACCAGCCGACTGCCGCGATCTCTACGGGTGCGCCGGCGAGCAGAAGCTTGCTGTTCCAAAGACTGAGGCCGGTGACCGTCCGTATCGCACGGACTGCCTCCATTTTCCCGTCTCCTGCTTGTGTCAGCAGCACACGGAATCCTGGCTCTTCCACACACCCTCCCGGCCGTTCACGAGCTGTCCGGCAAATGAACCATCACGGCAACGGCTGAGTGCCGCGGGCGGGTGGACGATAGGCCCAGCAGGCTATCGCCGGACCCAGATCAGGATGGCGGCGAGGTGGGGGGCGGCTTGGTGGGCCTCGGCGAGCTTGTCCGTTCGCAAGGCCAGACCTCGCCACTGCTTGAGCCGGTTGATGCATCGTTCAACGGCGTTCCGCTCCTTGTAGGCCTCACCGTCGAAACCGGGCGGCCTGCATCCGGCACGGCCCCGCTTCAGGCGGTGACCGAGCTGGTCAGCGGGCTGCGGAATGACAGCCTTGATGCCGCGCCGACGCAGAGATGTCCGCGAATGGCGCGGGACGAATAGACGCGATCTGCAAGAACAGCGACTGGTCGGGTTCTCGGTCTCCCGATGCCGCCCCGCGGGACCCGGATCCTTGCCATGACGGCCTCGAAGGCTGGCGCATCACCGGCCTGACCTGCGGTGACGTGCAAGCCCAGTGGCCGGGCGCGGCTGTCGCTGGCCGGATGGACTTTCGCACTCAGGCCGCCGCTGGAGCGTCCGAGTGCGTGATGGTCGGGTTCCGACCGACCCGCCCAACGACGAGCTCGTCGTCCGGCTCGCCGGGACGCTCCCAGTGACCTGACCATGTCACGGACCGGTAACGCAGGCCGCCTGCCCGGCCCGAGCAGCGGATGATGCACACCTCACGACCTATGTCCCTGGGGGGATTCATGCACGCCCGCACCACTGGCCTCGCTGCCACCGCCCTGCTGCTCTGCACCATCACCGCGTGCGGCAGCAGCGACAGCCCCTCCGACGAGGCCACTCGCATCAGCCCGACACCCGCCCCCACGACGAGCAGCCCCACCCCTTCCGCCACCCCGACGGCCGACCCGGTCCTCGCTTTCGGCCAGACAGTGACGTTCGACGACCCGTCCGACAACGACCCGGTACGCGGCAACGCAACCGTCCTCGGCTACCGGCACAACGTCCGCTCCGTCGGCTCCGCTGCCGACGAATCCGGGACCCCCGGCTACGTCTGGGCCGCCCTCGACATCAAGGTGTGTAGCGAGTCAGGCGCCTTCCTCGCGACGACCCCGCCATGGACCCTCAGCTACGCGGACGGGGCCCGTGTCAGCGCATCCAGCACCACGTACGGGGACTTCCCCAAGCCAGCGTTCCCCTTCGAGACGCAGCTGACCGCAGGCAAGTGCGTCAAGGGGAACATCGTCTTCGCCGTGCCCGACAGCCCCCGGCCGAGCACCGTCATCTACGCCCCCCAGTCACTCGACAAGCCCCGCGAGTGGACCGTCCCGCCCCAGTAAGCGAGGTGGCGCCCGTGGTCGGCAACCCCCGCAACGGGCGCCCCTACCGCAGCCTCTGCGCCTGGCAGCGCGCCGCACGCCGTCCCTCCTGGCTCTGCGACACGACATCCACTACGACATCACCGGCCCCCACACAGGCAGGCACCCCGACGCGTTCACTCTCGATCACGTGCAGCCCCTCAGCCGCAGCGGCGACCTCCTCGACAAGGCCAACGCCCGCAGCGCCCACCGCAGGTGCAACAGCGCCCGCGGCAACCGCACCAGCGTCCGCGTGCAGGGCTCATCGCGGACGTGGTGACAGCCGTGCTGTGCCAGCGTCACACCGTCCGCTCCCACACTCCCAGCGCCCCTGCGGCCGCCCGTACGTGGCCTGCCGTCAGCCGACCCGCCGCCCGCAACTCCAGTAACCGGCCCACCACCGCGCCACGCATCTCCACCCGCGCGACCTCCGGCAGCACACTCCGCTCCCCCACCACCACACACCCGACGACCGGGAAGACCACCACAGGCCTCAAGCCTCCCGGCCGACACACCCACCATGGATAAGAAACGCCGATTCCGTGGCAGTGGAGACCGTGGTGCTGGCCGCGCCGCCCTATGACAGCGACAACCACCCCAACCACCGCTTGCGTGTCAGTAGCAGACACGCCCCTTGTCATACGACCAGCACGTACGCCCTGGCTGACGACCCGTCACTGCCAACCCCAACCCACACCAAACCGGCACATCGCAGTTGGCCAGGCTTCGCAGCGTCGGACGGTCAGATGACCACCGGCTCAGCGCGAGTGTGCGCGGGTGGTCTCCGGTCAGCGGCGGCCGGTGGCCAGGATGACGAGGAACTGGCCGCCGCCGGCCTGGATGTCGGCTGTGACCGGCATCCCCGGTACCAGTCGGGAAAACCGGTCCACCAGCCAATCCGCCGCCTCTTGGGCGTCCTTCCTGGTCGGACAACGGCCCACCATCTCGCGGCCCCCCTTGCGCTCCAGCCTCTCGGCAACGGCGATCAGGGGCGCGGGTTCGACTACGTACAGGCGCTCCGGCCAGGGGATGACCACCTTGACCGCGCCCTTGCGGGTGTTGCACCCGCGGTGCGCGAGCCGCTCGGCGACCTTGGCCTTCCGGTCGGCGGTGCGGCTGTCGACACTGGGCCCCCGCGGATCGTTCACCGACTCGTCGGGATCGACCGGTTCGTCACACACCCAGCACCGCCAGCCGTCACGCTCGGCCACATCATCAAGGAGACTCATCCGAGCAAAGTAACCTGCCCGGCCGCCACCCCGCGCACCAGGGCCGGCGCGGCGCGGGCCAGGCTGGCTCCCACCGCGGACTCCGTGCGTGAGATCGCCGTGTGGTGCAGTTCCAGCCCGGCGCGCTGCGGCGGCCGTGGGCAAGCCCCGCTCGAGGGTGGCTTGCCCACGGTCACCGGGGCTTGCCCAACCGGGCCACCAGGAGGCTTGCCCGACTCGGTCACCAGGAGGCTTGCCCGGGATGGAAGCGGGAGAGCCAGCTCCCGCCGGCACCCGGCCCCGCCCCGGACAGACGACAGCGCGGGCCGCCACCACAGTGGTGGCGGCCCGCGCTGGGGTTCGTCAGAGGCGGTCTCTCAGGCGGTCAGCGAAGCCCGGGATGTCGTGACCCCGGGGTGGCTTCGTTCACTTCAGCCCACTCAGGTGCTTGGTAATCCAGTAGCCGCCAAAGATGTCGGCGTTCAAGAGGACGGGCAGGATGATTCCGGCCAGCACCGCGAGCGTCATCCCGGCTCGCAATCTGCGCGTCGTGGGATCTTTGCCTCTCACCGCCGCCACCGGGCCTGCGATCGCCATGACAACAACCCCCACCCAGAAGTTGCCCCACGTAGGCCCTTCTGTCCGGGCCGATGCTGTGATCATGGAGGCGATCACTGTCATGAACGCGAGGGGCATCAGCATGGTGATCCGGAGGCGTGCTGGCAGTGGCCACCCCAATGGCCTCCCGGGCTCAGGAGCCGAGGGGGATCCCACATGGGCGGGAGTCTCTGGGGAGGGCGCAGGCCTCGCAGCCTCCTCCTTACCGGCTCGGTGCCCAACGCGTATCTGTGCCAGTTCGAACGCTTCTACCTCCGCCACCGTGGCCCCCATGGCACGGACAAGGGTCCCCATGTACTCCTTCGGAGGCATGCCCCGGCCGGACAGCCAGTAGGCAATCCAGCTGGGAAAGTCCTCGAAGTCGGGGACGTCGGCGTCGGGGAAGACCGCCCTGGCTATCTTTTCCAGGGGCCAGTTTTGCGTGCCTGCCCGGATACGGAGGACGCGCAGCTGCTGGGCGAAGCCCGCGAGGTCCTGCACCTTGTCGAGGTCCTCGACCAGCGATGCGGCGGTGTCCTGGAAGCTGGCCGTGTTGGCCGGCCGTCCGCTGCCGTCGGAGCGGGGCCGGGCCTCGGAATAGAGAGGGTTGGCCTGGGAGTAGCCCGGGTGAATATCAGAGACGGCCGCTTGCCGTCCGTTGTCCACGACGCGTGTATCTCGCCCCTCTGGCTCGGACGCGGCAGGCGTCTGTTCAGCCCTTTCGTTGCTGGTCGCGTTGTTGTCCGTGATTGTCTTGGACAACACCGGATCCTCAACGTGCTGTCGCTGGTCGGGTACCGAGCTGGCGATGACGGTGCCTTCAAGGATGGTGGGCCCGACCGCAGCTGCGAGGTTCTCGTTGGTCAGGTGGGCTTGCACGGCAAGCTCTGCGATCTCCTGATCTGCCTCGGCGCCCTCCTCGATGAGGTCGGCCAGCGTGTTGTCGAAGTCCTCCAGCAGGATCTCGGGTACCGGCGGCAGCTGGGCCACGACGGGCAGTCCCGCCGTGTCTACCGCCTCCATGCGCTGCTGGAGGCGGGCCACCTGCTCGCGGGCCTCCATCACCTCCCGCGTCATGGCTTGCTGAGCCTGCTCGGCGGTGTACCGGCGGCTCTTGGCCTTCTCCAGTTCCGCAGAAGTCCGCTCCAGCCGGAGCCGTGCCTGCGACAACTGCAGCTCCACCTCGGCCCGCTCCCGGTCAACGACCGAACGCAGCTGCGTCTCCTTGCTCGCTATGACCGTGTCCAGCAGGGCGCCCATCTGCAGCAGCGAGGAGATCATCGCGTTCGCTTTATCCGCCGCCTGCACCGCCCGGTGCTGTCCCTTCAAAGCCTCGATCAGCTCACCCTGTACCCGCAGCAGCTGAACCGAGCCCCCCGCCCCTGCTGCAGCTCCCTGTTCCGGCTCCGCCGGCCGCAGCGACTCCGCGTGCGCGGCCTTCCACCGCTCGGCTCCCTCGGTCGTATGGGCGCCCAGCAGGGCTGGTTTCTCGGCGAACAGCGACGTGATGAGAGAGCCGAGGAGTTGCTTCGGAATCACCTCGGTGCCGTTCATGTACTTCGCCCACGTCGAACGGGCCGGTCCGGATGGACAGAGCGCGCGAACCTCGTCGACGGTCCGCGGGTCCGTGATCCGGCACACGAACGCGGCCAGCGCATTGGCCTCCGGACGTCCCCTCAACTCCCTCTTGCGCGCCATCCGTCCCCCATTGTCCAGCGCTCGTCCACGCCCCTGGCCCGCTGATGTGCGGTGATCCTCCACCAGCGCATGGCCAATCAGATCAGCTCGCACTCTGGAGCGACACCTGGTTCACCACATCCCCGGGGGGAAATGACCATGCCCTTGAACAGCATCTGCGACTTCCTGCTTCACGACGTCCTCGGGAACATCGCCGCGGCGGCACTCGTCGCTGCCACCACTTGGGGTGCACGCGCCATCCGCACGACACGTGCCCGACGGCAACGTGCCGAATAGGCCTCTTTACCAGCACGGAGCATCGCTTCGGTGAATCGAGGCCACCGCCCGGTGATGTAGCCCCTCGTCCTCTCCCGCTCGCCCGGCCCGGACGACTACAACACGGGCTTGATCATGATCTGTTGTACGGTACGGCCGTGTGGGGTCCTGACGACAGGCGGCGGCTCGACCCCTCGGTCGCCGGGAGCCCGGCGTGTACCTGCCTCTGTCCCGCTGTTAGTGATGCGTCGTACCGTGGAAACGCGGCCTTCTTCGCATTGCTACCGGGTGGGGGTGTGGCGAATGGCGTTTGGCATTCCGGATTGGGCACGGTTCTCGAACTCGACAAGGACGACCTCGGCCTCGCCGGCACGGGCGTCAACGCGCCGGACGTAATCGCGGAGCTCCTCCTGCCAGTGGCCGAGCGGGACCGCGAGCTGCTTGTTTGCGTGGAGAGCAGGCGGGATCATCTGGGCGGCAGCCTGGCGCCGCACGGCGCATGCACAACAGGGTGGCGAAGTAGCCGAGGCAGGACTTCTCCGCCGACCTGGTCGAGCGGTGCATGGGCCCGGTGCGGCAGGCGATGGCGGGCGACAAGGTGGTGCCAGCGGCTGGTTTGGGTCTGGTCCACCAGACGCCGGACGAAGTCGTCACCACCGCGATGGGTGTCGCCGGCGGTACTCGGCTTTGGTGATCACCGTGGTGGTGCCGCCCTCGTGCACGACGATCACGGAGTTGGTCGTCGCCACGTCGATATCGAAGGGCTTGGCCATCGACATGCCCTCCTGATCGCTAGGGCCGTCAACGGTCTTGTTCTGGTCCCTTCAGGAGGCTAACGGCATGAAGCGCCCATGTCTGGGCGGGGCGGCCGCGTCAGGAACTCCGCGATGCGCTCCCCCCACGTCCCGACGTCGGCTCGCGTGTGTGCCACGCGCAGCCGGGCGTCAGGCAGACAGGCGGCGAGGGTGTCGGCCGTCGCCTGCGGGTGGCCGGGGTCGTCCGCCCAGGTCAGGATCAGGGTTGGATGGCGCAGCGTGGCGATCGTGGCGGGCGGGTGCAGGTCGCTGAGTGCGAGGCCGCGCAGTACGGAGGGCACGACGCGCTCCTCGGGTGTCGGCGGCAGTTCGGGGACGTCCGCCACGGCCGCCGGACGGGGCCGGCCGGTCCTGGCGGCCCCCCAGGCCTGCGCGCCCTGGCGTTCGATGGTGTCGGCGGCCGTCCGGTTGGCGCGTGCGTAGGCCTCGCGGGTCGCCCATGCGGTGGGCGGGATCAGCAGCACCAGCCGGGAGAACCGTTCGGGCGCGCGGAGGGCGGCGTGCAGGAGCGTGCCGCAGCCCATGGAGGCTCCGATGCCGTCGACGGGTGCCGTGGCCCCCAGATGGTCGAGCAGGGCCAGCAGGTCGTCGGCGAGGGAGGGGTAGGTGTAGTCGGTGGCGACGGGTTCGCCGGTGGACCGGCCGTGGGCCCGGGCGTCGTAGCGGACCAGGCGCCGCCCGGCGTCCAGGACGGGTGCCCAGTCGAAGAGGCCCATCCGCTCCTCGTTGGCCTGGCTCCCGAACCCCCCGTGTGCGTACACGGCGAGCGGCCCGTGCCCGGCGTCGTCGTACACGAGCTCCGCGCCGCGATGGCGGAAGCGGCCTTCGGAGACGGGATGTCCTCCCAGGGTCCTCATGGCCTCACGCTAGCGCTGTGGCCGGAAAGGCGGCCGGAACCCGGCTCGGCTCGGCGCGTGGCCGTGGCCCGGTCCGCTGCTTCTCGCGTGATGTCGGCGTGGACGCGGAAGGCGACGGGGCGGCCTTCGCCGGGGTCGCGTTTCGTACAGGGGCCCAGCAAGGCGCGACGAGCTCCCGGTCCCGGGCCAGGGTTGCGGCAGGAGTTCGAGCGGTAGCAGCGGGTCGGGGTCCATGGTGCGGGTGAGTTCGGCGGCCACTTCGACCGCCCTGGTAGGGAGAGCCCGTACGGGCCAGCACCACCAGGGCATCGGCGAGCGCTTCAGGCTTGGCCCCCGGTACGCAGGGGTCGCCTTCGGCCTGCGCGAGCCACCGCTACACCGTCCCCTTCCGCACACACTTGACGTCTGGGAATGTCCGCGCGGCCGGGTTCGGCGTTCCCGGCGCGGAGGGCCGCGAGGTGCTTGCGGTCGACCTGGCGACTGCCGGGGTAGCCGTGCTCGCAGACTCACCGGCCGGGGGCTGCCGAGCATCGCGAAAATCGGCCCAACCATCGCGCCGGTATCCGACCGGCACGTGCGGCGAAAGACGACACGACCGGCGCGTCATGCAGCATCCCTGCTGTGTCAGCTCCCTGACCTCCTCTCGGCTTGGCCGATGCGCACCGGACTGTCCGCAACGCCGGACGAGATGGCAACGCCGATGACAGCCGACGACCCTAGGGATTCCTGGCGGTGTGGTCGGAGGGGACGAGATGGTGGGCGACGCTTCGCAGTTTCTCGCAGGTCTCCTCGTGCTCGCGTTCGGGCCGTGACTGCCGTACGACGCCCGCCCCGGCTTGGAGCCAGGACTGGCCGCCCATCCGGAAGACGCTGCGCAGTACGAGGGCGGCATCGAGTGTGCCGTCGGCGTCGCAGGTCAGGACCGCGCCCGCGTACAGGCCGCGGGGGTTGCCTTCGAGCGCCCGGATGAGGGGATACGCCTGCGCTTTGGGGATGCCGGTGGCGGTGACAGCGGGGAAGAGGGCCGCGAACGCGTCCCAGGGGCCATGGCCAGGGCGGAGGCGGCCGGTGACGGTGGAGGCCAGGTGCTGGACGGAGCCCCGGTCGAGGACGGTCATGTACTCGCTGACATTGGTGTCTTCGCATACCTCGTCGAGGTCTTGAAGCGCGAGTTTGACGGAAATGGCGTGCTCGTGGATCTCCTTGGGGTCGCCGAGGAGGTCGGAGCGCAGCCGGGCGTCGTTCCCGGCCGTTCCCGTCCGGGAACGGGTGCCGGCCAGAGGCCGGGTGGTGACGTGGCCGTCGGTGGTGACCTCTGCGACCGTCTCCGGACTGAACCCGGCCGCCTGGATACCGCCGAGGTCGAGCAGGAACGAACGGGCCGGAGTGTTGGCCCGCCGCCCCGCGACGTAACTGGCGACCAGATCCACCTCCCCGGGTAAGGGAACCCGCCGAGAGAGGATCACCTTCTCCAGCGGGCCCTGCCCCTGCAGTTCCACCAGGGCTGCCGTGACCGACGCCTGGTAGGTGCCGGTGTCCTCCAGGGACAGCGCCATCCGCCCGGCCGGTACCGGCGGGGCTGCGGCGCCCCCTTCCCGCACGTGGTCGACGAGCAGATTCCGCCGTTCGGCGGTCAAGGACCGTACGAGGACGTGTGTTGCGTCGCAGCGCACCTCGTCCGATGGCACGATCAGGTCCAGCAGGGTTTCCATGCTTTGCGGTTCTGCTCCGGCGAGCACAGCTCCCAGCTCGAACTTCACCCAGCCGTACGCCCGCCAGCCCGCCACCGGGGTCTCTGCAAGCCGTGCCCCCACCTTGCCCAGGTCCCAGGCCTCGTGTCCACTCAGCCGGACCGAAGCCAGGATGTCGCCGGCCAGGGACCAGCCGGAAGCGTTCTCGTATACAACGTACTGGTCGAACAGGCCGCTGCGGACCAGCCGAGCCATCAGCAGCAGCGGCTCCTCCTCCAGTGGCAGGCGCACTTCCAGGTAGGTGTTGCGCGTCATCACTACACTTCCTTCTCGTGCAGCCGGCGGCCCCGCGCACTGATCAGCGGGTATGAGTTGACGACAAACTCCGGGCGCTTCAACAACGCCCGGAACTCATCCAGGTCATCGGCGCTCACGCCGGATGCAGCCAGTCGGTCGGCGACCTGGTCGGTGTTGTGGCGGTGCAGGGCAATGCCCGTACCCCCGCCCGGCCACGCTTGGGCGTACGTGGTCGCCGTGAGCTCCTGCAGTCCGGCCACCGCCATCGCCCCCAGGACCCGCCGCCCCCACAGCGGATCGGCGCCGGCCTTCTCGAGCAGGCCCATCAGCGCCGTGTGGACCCGGTCGAACAGGAGCACCGACGCGTCGTCGGGCGCTGCCAGTACCGGCGTCCAGCCGCAGTCGAACTCCTCCAGCACCAGCCACCCGCCCGGCCGCAGGGCCGCCACGAGCCGCGTGAGCACCTCGATCCGCTGCGGCAGGTGCAGCAGTACCAGCCGGGCGTGGATGAGGTCGTAGTCCTTTCCCGGCAGCGGGTCATGGACGACGTCGTGCCGCAGCAGGCGCACGTGATCCGGGCGCTGCCGGGAGGCGGCCCAGCGCGGTTCGAGCTCGGTGACCGTCACCTCGCCCTGCGGCCCCACACGCTCACCCAGCCAGTCGCCCAACGAGGCACTGCCCCCGCCGATTTCCAGGCATCTCCAACCCCTGGCGAGTCCGGTCAGCTCCAACTGGCTCCGGGAAACAGGGTCATAGCAAGACTCCAGGACGGTGAAACGGCCGACTGCATGAGCGTCGGCGCTGTCGAAGAGGTAACGGGACACAGAATTCCTCAATGCGCAGGAGGGGACAGTGCCCTCACACGGTCACGATGGAAGAGACACCAAATCGCTGCAGGCCCCAGGGGCCCATGCCTCTCCCGTAACGCCATGCCCATCAGGCAACGGCCCATCCGAATCAGCGGGGGCGCATGACAGCATTCCCGCGGCGCGCGCTCGCGGACATCCATCTCACTGCATGAGGGATGTCCCTATCTACCGATGCCGCGTGGGCAGTGATGGGGCCGCCGTTGCCGCCTGCGGGCCGGGCTCGTGGACGGTGGCCACGGCCGGCCAGCGCTGGCCTCCGCCACCACCCCGGTGGACCAACACCACGTCAAGGACGTCGCGGCTCCCCCACTACGATGCGAACCGCACACCCTCCCACGGTGCCCAGGGGCGGTCTCAATCAGGTGCTCGTCCACCTACCGGCCTGCTCCAACGCAGCGGGGCTGGCCGGCCGACCGCGCAACCAGCCGTCGTCATGCAGGCGGCTGAAGACCAGGTCCCAAAGGGCCCGCCACCCACAGGGGGTGGCGGGCCTCGGCGCTGCGAGCCCTGGCTACGAGGCGGGTGTGAACTCCACCTCGGTATCACCACAGCCGGCCGCGATCTCGGACAGCCGAGCCTGCTCGGCCTCATCGACGTGGCCATGCCCCAGCGGAGCTTGGTCGCCGCCGCTCCGCGCCGTACCGGCACAACGCCTCCGGCGACGGCGGCAGCCACTGCACCGGATCCTGATCCGCCTTCTGCCGATTCGAACGCGCCGTCACCGCAACCAGCGAGGAGCTGGCCCAGGTCATTGGCGTACACCTCCCGCCGGGCGACCGCCTTGGTGGCGGGCAAGTCTGGTCATCCTCACGGATCCGGCCTCACGGCCTGGCATTCGACCCGTGATCATGGAGCGGGAGTCCGATCTCTCGCCCCCGCCCTTCGACCAACCAGGAGCCCGCATGTCCGTCGAGCTCGACTTCCCCGAATTTCCCTACGAGGAACCCTCCGGCAGCATCACCTGCTGGCAGAAGCCCTGGAATGGCGTCCTCGTCGTGGTGGACCAGATACGTTTCAAGACCGGCGACAAGGTCACCTTCCACATCACGGTCTGCAGCGACGCCACCGGGCGGACCCCGGCTGCTGAAATCCAGGGTGTCGCGAGCATCACCGCTGACACCACCTCGGCCAGCTACACAATCCCCTGGAACGGCGTCCTGGACGCCGTCACCGAGGGTTCCATCATCGCCTTCTACACGCTCACCCCCGCCGACGGCAGCCCATCCTCGAGCTCGCAGGAAGCCATCGTCCGGTACTCCCGTCAGCGGCCCGGCGGCACCGTTTGCGGTCCGGACAACTGAACCGCAGTAGTGGCTACAGGCCGTCGAGCGGGCGTGGTGCCCTTCCGTTGAGTAGCGCGGCGCCCAGGCATGGGAGAGGCAGCTGTCGGATCTCCCGTACGCGCGCTTGGTGATGGATGGCTCTTCCCCGCCCCGGGTCAGAACCGCACCTTCAGTAGCCGGCGGCGTCGCAGGGCAGGAGCGCTCGTGAACACCCCTGTCAGAACCACCTGGCAAGATCACACGTATGACCAGCGACACCGGAACTCCCGTCATCCCAGCCAACCACCGCATATCCGAGACGTACGTCGACTGGGCACGTACTCAGGGGCCGGGCATCGAAACCGACGCCCGGGACACGATGGAACGGGCGGGCAGCAGCCGGCACCGGGCCTGGGAGAAGCCCGGCCGGTTCGTGGACGATGCGGAGCGCCTGGCCCGGGGCCTGCCGGCCGCCCACCTGCCCTGGTTCTGGGACACCATCGGTCATTGGATGCTGGAGACGCACCGCCGATCCGCCGCCCGCGCCTACGCGCGGGCGCGCGCCGCCGAGCGCACCCACGCTCTGCCGGTCGATCCCGACTGGCGGCGGGCGAATCAGCTGCTGTTCGCCCGGTTCGGCGCCCTGCCCGCCAGTGAACTCAGCGGTGCGGCGGCCTGGTTGGCCGGTGTCCTCGAACCGGTCGACGCGCACCACGAGTTCGTCCGTTTGCTGAGCGCCTGGGCGGCGTCCCCAGGCGAGCTTCCCGCCGATCTGGCCCGCCGGGTCCGGGACTCGGCTCGTGCGGCCGGGCTCGGCAGCGAGGAGGAGGCCCGGGTGCTGGGCGGGATGCTGGCCGCGGCCCGAGGCAAGGCCATACCCGACCGGCTGCTCGATGCGGCCGCCGGCCCGCTCGGCGACCACCCGCCCGCCGACGAGCAGGCCACCGCCCTCCTCGACCTGTTTCCCGAGTCGAAGAGCGACGCGGCGGCCTGGCTGCGGCTGCTCATCGCGTGCGGTGCCGCCGACGCGGCCGCGGCCGGGCGGATCGCCCCGGAGGGCGGCCTCGGCGACTGGCTGCGCCGGTATGCCGCCGGATACTCCCACCGCACGGTCGGCGGCGGAGGGGTGACCCGCCAGCCCATGCCCGCGGAACTCTTCGACCTGGTGAGCCGGTTCGCCCCGCTGCTGCGCGCGCACGGCACGCCGGTCCGGCTGCACGAGGACCGCTACCGGTGGCCGCATCTGGACGCCGACCTCCTCGACCTCTGCCTCGCCGAGGGCGTACCCGTCCACGACCCCGGTGCTGCGATCAGCCTGGAGTTCTGGGGTGAGCACTCCAAGCGCGACCTCAAGGCACTCGCCACCGACCCGGTGTTCGGCCCCCGGCTGGAAGGCACCGTGCACGCCGGGCTCCGCACCCGTGGCGGCACTGCGATCAGCGGCACTGCCATCAGCCGGCTCCCGCACAATCCGGGCATCACGGCCGAGGTGCACGCCCGCGTCGAGAAGCTGCTCGACGCCCTGCGCGGCGGGGGACTCGCCGCCGCCGACGAGGCCGTCGACGAGCTGCGCGGCCTCCTCGACCGGCCCACCGCCATCGCCCTGGACGGCATCGAGGAGGCCCTCGACGCACTCGACCTCACCGGCCCGCTGGCCCGCGCCCTGCGGGCCGGGCTCCCCGAGGAGCTGGGCTGGCCCGCCCTGGACCAGGCCCTCGCCTCGTTCCGGCCCGACGAAACCGTGCACGTCACCTGCACCTGGCCGGTGCTCACCGTGTACGGCGAGACCCGCGCCCTCGCCGTCGACCACGCCGGGCTGCGCGCAGAGCACACCCTGCAGCTGCCCGACGGCGCACTCGGCCACACCGTGCACTGGGTCGGCGGCCAGTTCCTCGTTGCCTGGAACGAGGAGCACAAGGACAACTCCTCCAACACTGCCTATTGGTCCGACCGCCCCGGTGAGAGGTTCGAACCGGAGCAGACGTACGGGCTGCGCCCCTACGGCGGCAGCATCCAGGGCGGCCTCGGCTACCAGTTCGAAACCCCGGACGGGGGCGGCCGGTTCGACGGCGAGCGCGTCCTGCGGGCCGGCGGACGTGAGGGCATCGGTCACCGCGACTACCAGATGACCGACGGCCACACCTTCTGGAGCACCACGGTCTTCAGCGAGGACCACGGCGGCTGGAACCGCATCGACCCGGCCACCGGTGTTCCCACCGCCGACCGCACTCTGCCCGCCTTCCACGGCCCCGACCTGTCCCCGCCCGGCACGAGGCCTTTCCCTGACCACCGGATCCTCGCCGCACTGCCTCCTGGCGCCCCGCCCTCCCCGCTCGGCCAGGACGGCGCACTCACCGGCTGCCGGGTCGACTACCGCACCCCGTACGCGGGTCCCTCGCCCCGCGAGTTCGTACTGGAGTCCATCGACGGCCGCACCGCCTCCTACCGCAGCAACACCTGGGGCCGCCGCCCGTGGGGAATCCTTGCCCTGCCGCTCGGCGGTGAGGACGCCGTCCTGGCCGGCGGGACCACCATCCGCTGCCATGCCGCCGGCGACAACTCGTTGCTCTGGCAGGTCCAGGGCTTCCCCGGCAGCCGCGACAGGTCCCGGAGCCGGGCCACTCTGGGCGAACTGGCCGGGCCGGTTCCGCCACCCGCCTTCTGGCACTTCCTCACCCCCCGCCACGAGCCCTCTTCCCGTGTCCTGCGGACGGTCACCGACACCGCGGTGCGCGAGCTGCTGTACCAGGGCGCCGAGAGCGCCCTGCCCGGAGTGACCGACCCGCGGGTCCAGGAGGGCGTCGACCGCGCCGTCCGGCTCGCCGCCGACGTACTGCGTCGGCGCCGGGAGCTGTCCCACCGGGTCGCCGTCATGCGGGCCGGGCCGGTCGTCGACCTGCCCGACCCCATGCCGGACAACCGGCTCGTCCCGGCCCTCCACGGCCTGCTGCCCCAGCTGCGCGGCTACGAGGAACGGCAGCCGCAGCCACAGCCCGCCCTCCTCACCTCCGTCGCCGCCGACGGCCGGTACCTGCGCGGCGAGATCGACGACGAGGTGCGGGTGCTCGCCCTGCCCGCGCCGCCCTGCGAGTGGGCGGTGCTGACCGGCCGGATCGATGCCGTGGCCTGGCGGACCGTCGTCGCGGCCACCCCCGACGAGCAGCGACAGGCGCTCGCGGCCCTGCTCGGCGTATGGAGCCGGCAGCCGTTCGCGGAGGCCGGCAGCTCCTGGCGGACCGGCCGGGCCCCGGAACAGCGGATCGCCGCACTGCGCGCGGACGGTTTCACCGTGGCCTCCGGGCCGGACCGCAGCGGACTCGCCCCCTTCCTCCAGCGAGCGGCCGATCCGGTGCCCGCCGATGCCGAGGAATGCGCCACGCACACCGTCGCCGCCGACGACACCGCCCGGCTCCCCCGCCTGCTCGCCCTGCTCGCCGAAGAGGGCCCGCTGCCGGTGCCCGAAGAGGCCGTGGACCTGTTCCGCTGGCGCACCGGGGTGCCGCGCCCGATCGCCGCCCTGGTCCTCGACGGATTCGCCGGCAGCGACGACTACGGTGCGCACCGCAAGGTGGTCCGCTCCAAGCCGTACAAGGCGGACCAGAACACCCTCTACGCGTACGACGAGTTCCGGCGGCGGCTCGGTCCGGGCGGCCGGCGCACCGTGCTCGCCGCCGCTCTGCCCGGCGACCCGGCGGAGCTCTGGGCCCCTGGCGGGATGACCGCGGCCGCGGAACGCATGGCCGTGGCCTGGACCCGGCTGCTCGGCAGTGTCCCGTACACGGACGACGGCAGCCATGCCGCTGCCCTCGCCGCGGACCACGGACTTCCGGAAATCTGGGCCACGGCCCTGCTCACCGGCCGCCTTGATGAGCCTCTGGAGGCCGAGGGCATGCAGGCCGCCGCCACCGCTGTCGCCTGGGCTCTCGCCGAGCGCCCGGTCGAAGACCCTGCTGCGCAGGGTGCCCGCGTCCTGCTCGGCGGGCTCACGGACCTGCCCGCCGATCTGCTCACCGCTCTGCGCAAGCTGGCGGACCGGTCCGCCACCACCCCCGTTCCGCCAGGCCAGTACGAGACCAACCCGCTGTTCAGCGTCCCGGACCTGGTGGACCAGGTGGCGGCGGCCCTCGGTGTCAGCCGTGACGCGGCCGCCCTCCAGCTTCAGTTGCACGCTTTCGACCGCCCGGCCGACCGCACCGTCCGCCGCTGGAACTCCTGGTCCATCAATCATCACCGCGCCGTCCGCAAGGAGCTGACCGCCGCGAAGGCCCCGCGCCCCAAACCCGCCGCCCCGGCGGAACTCCCCGCTGCGGTCCCGGCACCCGCGCACGAGCGGTTCACCCGAGCTTGGGCGGACAGTGCGGCACGGCCAGAAGGGAAGGCGTGATGCTGCTGCACGCCGGGAAGGCCATGAATGCTGAGCCGCTCCTCGCGGAGCACAGCACCAGCCGGTAGCCGTCCGGGTCGGCGATCGTCACTCCGTACTCGTCCCAGTACGGGTTGTGGGCCGGGACACGGGCACCGCCGACTGCCACCAGACGGCCCACCAGCTCTTGCTCGGCAGGTTCCCTGAGGTAGAGCACGAACAGGTCGTCCACGGTCGGGGTAGGCTCCAGCGGGCGTTCGGGGTCGTGCGTCAGCTCAAAGTGTCAGCCGGCGTCGGACGGGCCGACCGTCACGAGGGTCCGGCGGCCGCGCAGTGGGACCGATCGCGGTCGTCCTGGACCACAGGACCGCTGCCGCCCTTCACCACCCGAAGGACCCGCACAACGAGCTTCGCAGACGTGAAGTAGGGGAAGCGGTGGCGAGCGGCGATGGCCCTCGGCTTCCGTGGTCGCCGACCTTGCAATTCCGCCAACGGATGTCGCCGATCACGCGGCTCGGGCCGACCCGCCATGACAGTGCTTCTGCGGGGTCAGTCCAGGGAGATCTGGAAGTAGGCCGTTTCGCGGAACGAGGCAGTCGGCGGGGCCACTTCCACCGTGATCGTGATCCCCTTGCCGTTCGGCCTCATGCGCACCGGGACGGTGCGCTCGCGGTCCGCACCCAGGGGCGGCACGAGGGCTGCGGCGGCCTCCTTCCAGTTAAGCCAGTGCACGCTGGCCCCGGAGGAGTGGTCGTCGAGGGACCGGCCCGCGCGGACGACCAGAGGTGCGGAACTGTATGTGGAGACGCCCGCGTCGGGCGACTCGCCGATGGGGCGGATCGTTTCGTCGGTGCCGTTGTCGTAGGTCACGGTGAGGCCGTAGGTGCCGTCGGGCTCCGGGCGCGGGCGGCTGACGGTCACCTTCAGGCCGTCCTCGTACCGGGCGGTCGCGCCGGGGCCGAGGGGGTCCGCGACCGATCCGGCGGGGCCGCTCTGTTCCAGCTGGCCGTAGCCGTCGAGGCCCTTCTCGAACTCTGCCAGGCCCCAGGCGCCGAGACCGATCAGGACGAGTAGAACGAGGGCGGCGATCGAGCAGCCCCTGAACCATCGGGGCATGTCCGCGGTTGGTGTGTCGGTAGGGGCGTCTTCCGTGTCCATGCTGGTCACCCTAGGCAGCGGTGCCCCCGCGGGCCATGAGCGGGAGTACTCAGGGACCGTCTGAGTAGTCAGCGCCGTCCAGGGGGCCGCGTCCACCGCCCTGCGGGGCGGGAGGCCACCGAGCCGCCTGAGAGCCTGCGGCTGCACGGCGGTTTCGGCGGTTTCGGCGGTTTCGGGGCGAGCCACGGCCGCCACCTCCTCCAGTCAACCTCCTCGTCATCCAGCTCACGGTTTCCACCCGTGCGACTGAGCGCCGTAGTCGGCCCGCCCGGCCCAACTGCGTGCTCTGGTCCCTCAAGCAGGTCTACGGAGGAGCCACGCGCTTCGGCCATGGACACTGCTCCTACCGTGGAGTGCCGGGTCAGCGGCCTGGACTGTCTCTTTGAAGGAGTGCGGCATGGGGGATACCGGGGCGCCCGGTGCAGTGGCTGTGGGGCTAGAGGCGTACCGGGGGGAGCTGACCGGGTACTGCTACCGGATGTTGGGGTCGTACGCCGAGGCTGAGGACGCTGTACAGGAGGCGCTGGTGCGGGCGTGGCGGAGTATCGACCGCTTCGAGGGCCGCTCGGCGCTGCGGACGTGGGTGTACCGCATCGCCACCAATGTGTGTCTGGACGCCCTCGCATCGGGCAAGCGGCGGGCGCTGCCGATGGACCTGTCCGGCCCGAGCGGGGGCGGCACCCCGCCGGCGCCCCCGCAGGACTCCGTCCTGTGGGTGGAACCGTGCCCCGGCGCTCGCTGGCGCCGTGACCGCGTTGGTCAACGGCGACGACCCGATAGCGAGAGTTCAAGGCACCGGCGAGGGCGTCCCATTCGCCCACGTGGCCGGCCAATCCGTGAAGAAGGACGACCGGCAGCCCTGAACCGCCCCAGTCACGGCAGGACAGGCGGACACCGTCCCTCACCACGGTGCGTTCGAACCAGGTCACGCCTTCCTCCTTGCAGTGTCGGCGGGCTGGGGCGGCATCGGTCCGCCGGCCATCCCTCCCCACCGGTCCCTGCCGTGGGACCCGCGTGGCGTGCTCGGCCCCGTAGTTGGCGTCGGGTGTCCTGTGAGGGGCGGTGAATCGTCCGTAGCGTAATTGCTGCGCCAGGGACCGTTTGCCACCGCGCGGGCCGCCGGAGGCCCGCGTCAGGCCCACGTTCATGTCGGCGAGTGGCGATGCGTCACCAGTCAGATGTTCAGTCGAGAACCATGCAGGCGAAACGGGGCAAGCATGAACCAGCTCGCACGTCGCGCGAGGCAGCGCATCATGAAGGTGACGGCCGCCTTGGCGGCGGCCGCCGCGTTCGTGGTCTGGTCGACGGGACCCGCTCAGGCGGGTACAGCGGAAGTCCGACGGACTCTCACGCTTACGGATCGACCTGACATGAATGACTACGCCAGCACCAATGTGCGTTACATATACCTCGAAGCAGACTATTACCTGTGGGAGGTGCTGCTGTTCGACGAGCGCTCCCAGCAGATCGTGCCGGGAAGCCGGCAACAGCGAGCCATCTGGCTCCGGGCGGGTACCTACGCATGGGACTGCGCCATCGGGGGCACGGACGGCTACCTGTACCGCAACTGGTGCACCCTCTCCGCCGGCACGGACCGGGCACAAGTCGGGCCCACCACGTTCGGCATCGGCAGCAGCGGAAGTCACACGCTGATCGGACGCCTCATCGGCACGTAGCGTCTTCCTTCCGGCGAACGCATCCCTGGGACGGTCCTCGCCGCGGCTCGCCGGACGGACGTCCGCAAAGCACGAGCCGGCCGGACGGGAACCGGGTCACCACCGGGCGCGCGCCACGCCGTCACAGTCAGGCAGGACTGCACGAAAGGAGCAGGTGGCGCCCGGGCGTCCGCACTGATCGTCCTGGCGCGACATCACCATCACCGTCAACGCGATCGGCAAGTTGTTGCAGGCAACCGGTCGGCATGCCACCGCCCTCGACACGACGCAGCGCGAGGGCTGAGTCTTCCTCATGGAGATGGATCCCCGATCCCCACTTCTCCATTGCGTTTCCCAGCGAGGATCGCGGCGGGATCACGGTGCGCGTCGTCGAGGCAGAGAATGGAACCCTCTCGCTCACGGGGGCACCGGACTGGGACGGCTCCGCGAACGGCACCTTCGACCTCACCTGAGTGCAGCCCCCTAGGGCAGGAACCCGACTTCGCTGCCCTGCCACCGACTCCGGCATGTCGCCCCTTGCTGATCTTTCAGAATGAAGTACGGCGGCGGCGAAGGCATATGAGCCTGTAGGCCAGTTCGCGCAGGCCCTGGTGCAGATCCGCGCGTCGTTCGTAGCGGACGCGGAGCCGCTCGAACTGGTGCAGCCAGGCGAAGGCGCGCTCGACGACCCAGCGCGCCTTGCCCAGTCCGGAGCCGTGTGCGACGCCGCATAGGGCCATCATCGGCTTGATGCCACGCTTCCACAGCAGGCGGCGGTGCTTGTCGAAACCGTAGCCCCGATCGGTGTACAGACGCCGGGGCTTGCGGCGACGGCGTCCTGGCACGCCTCGAATCACTGGGACGGCGTCCAGCAGGGGCGGCAACGGGGTGACGTCATGTCGGTTCCCACCAGTGAGCATGGCAGCGAGAGGTGTGCCATGGCGATCGACGATCAGATGGTGTTTGGAGCCGGGACGGGCACGGTCGGCGGGCGAGGGCGTCGCCGAGGAAAGAGATCAAGCTCACCAGACGATGACACCGCCGCCCTCGGCTTTGGCTCGCACAGAGGCGGCAACGATGTTGTTGAAGCATCGGGTGACGTACTCCGTGTCGTAGCCGCTGACTTCAGCAAGGTGATCGAAGTGCGGGCGTATCGCTTCGCACTCGGCCAGGAAGTCGTCGATCTCACCCGGCTCGACCTGCAGGTTGCCGCCGTCGAGCCGGGGAAAGAAGCGAGGCCGCCGCTACCCTCGTAACGGCCGTCTTCTTCCTCGTCGCCCCCGCGCTTCAGAAGCGGCGGGGGCGCACCGGCTGGGTGCGCGTCGTCCCCGTGGTGTCGTCCACCCGCGCGTTTTCTCGGTGCCCCTGAGGCGGTCCTGATCGTGGACGGCACCGGGTTCCTGAGGAAGGGCACGCTCGGCCGGGGTCCAGCGTCAGTACTCGGGAACGGCGTGCCGAACGGAGAATCGTCAGGTCGTTTGCCGCCTGGTATCCGGCGAATGGGCGCCCGGGTCCGTCGCCGGCCCGGCTCGCGCTGGTGTCGGTGTCGGTGTCGGTGTTGCAAAAGGCCAGATCGCCGTCCGGGCCCAGGCCGAGCCGGCCGACCGGTAATGGAAGAGGAAGTCGTCCTCACGAGGCGGGCGACACGCCTCCCTCCACTCTGGAGAGCACCTCCTGGTGCCGGATGTCGTCGAGGGTGAGAGCGTCGAGCGGGCGCAGGTAGGGGAGGTTGTCACGGATCGGGTAGCCGCGCCTGAGGCGCGGGTTGTAGAGGAGGTGCTCTGCGGGGACGTGGATGAGCGGGCCCTTGTCCACGGGGCAGGCGAGGAGGGAGAGGAGCTGAGGGTCGGGCTCAGTGGGTTGCGGCATGGTGGGGTTCTCCTAGGCGGGTCGGTGCGGGTGGCGGTTCGTCGTGGCGCGGCAGGGTGAGCAGGACAAGGACGGCGAGTGCGGTGCCGCCGAGGCGGAGCGCCAGCCGCAGCGGTTCGGTGGGGAGGTCTTCGCCGAAGGCCACGGTGCCAGCGACGACGGTGAAGATGCTGGACACTGTGGTGGTGACCGGGACGATCACGGAGGCGCGGCAGCGTTGGAGCGCGGTCTGGGACAGGCCGAGACCGGCTACTCCAGTGGCGACGAGCAGCCAGGGGTGGGGGCCGCGCAGGAGCTCGGGCAAGGCTGTCGTCAGCGGTTGCTCGGCGAATGCGGCCGAGGTGCCCTTGATGGCCAGTGAGCTCACCCCGTACAGCAGCCCCAGGGCGACCCCGTACGGCACTCCGGCGCTGTGGCGTCGGTGCCGGCGGCCGGCTCGGCGCAGTGAGGCGAGGAACAGCAGGAGGCCGAAGGCGAGGCAGGGGAGGCAGACGGCAAGCAGGGGCATGACGGGTGCCTGCGTTCCCACCCGGTTGCCGTCGGCATTTCCGTCGCCGAGCGAGCCGACGACGGCGAGCAGGGCGAGCAGGATGACGCCGGTGGCGAGGAGTTCACGCCGGCCCGGGCGTTCGCCCAGTGCGGCGGCGGAGAGGGCGATCAGGAGCACGGTTCCGGAGAGGAAGACCCCCTGGGCGGCGGCGATCGGCAGCAGTTGGTACACCTTCAGCTGGGCGGCGAATCCCAGGCCCAGCACGGTGAAGCCCAGCAGCCAGCCGGGGCTGGAGGCCAGCGTTCGGAGCAGGTGCAGCGGACGACGGGGGTCCAGTGCGGGGAGGGCGGCCAGCGCACGCTTCTCGAGGACGAAGCCCGCGCTGTAAAGGACGTTGGCGAGCAGGGCGACCGCGACTCCGAGGATCAACGGCGTCCCCCGTCCTTCACCAGTGCGTCCAGGATCTCGGCGCAGCGCCGGGCGAGCTCGGCGGCGGCGGGTTCGGCGAGCAGCTGGTGGCAATGGCGGACGGCGAGATGGAGGCGGCCGCCGAGGGTGAGGGCGCTGACGGAGAGTCCGCGGGGCATCCGGACGGGTGCCGAGAACCACAGCGCGTCGGCCGGGCCGACGGGGCCGAAGTCCAGCGGGTGGGTGACCCTGCCGAGGTTGCTGACCAGGGCGGTGGACGTCCAGGGTGCGGCGATGCGACGCAGTGCCCTGGTCAGCGGGGCCTTGGCGCCGACGGGCAGCCAGGGGGTGCTGACCAGGCCGGCGACGAGGCCGCCACCGGTGACGGGGGCGGCCTTGGCCGCGCGGGTCTGCGCGCTGATGCGCCCCAGCAGCATGGCCGCACCGGCGTCGGGGGCGGGAGCCTCGGCGCGGATGATGGCCAGGTGGTTGTGGTTGCCCATGGGGGCGCCGGGGGCGAGCGGGCCGTCCGGCCGGTCGTCGATGGGCATCGACAGGTGGATCGGGCCGGTGGGGTGGCCGTGCCGATGGTTCCATTCGGCCAGGGTCAGCTGGACCGCCGTCAGGAGCAGATCGTTGACGGTCGGCTGGGGCGGCTTGGCGCCGGTCCGGTCGAGGGGAAGCACGCTGAGGTGGACACCGGTGCCGGGAGAGGGACTTGCGGCGGGAGCGATGCGGGCCGGGCGGCCACCCCGGGTTGTGAAAGCGGCCGGGGCATCGGCCGCACCGCCGGAGCGCTGCCCGGCCCGGGCGCCGGAGTGGCGTCCGGCCGGGGCACCGGAATAGTGGTCCGCGACGTCGCAGAGCAGTCGCAGGCAGGTGCCGGCGTCCGCGAGGGTGTGCGCTGCCGTCAGCAGCAGGGCGGTGCCGCCGCCGGGTGCGGGTGCGGTCTCCAGCCGGAGTGGAGGGCCGGCCGCCAGCGGGGGCGGTTCGGTCAGGGCACGGTGTCGGGTGGGGCCGAGGTCGGCGGTGGCCGCCACGGCGCCGGGGCCGATCGGCGCCGGCTCCCAGTGGTAACGGCGGTGCCACCAGCGGGAGTCGGCCTGCCGTACCTGCAGCGTCGGGTGGGCGGCCAGGGTCCGGGTGAAAGCGGCCCGGAGCCGCTCCACGTCGACGGTGCCAGGGAGGTGGGCCTCCAGGTGGACGGTGTCCGCGTCAAGGTGCTCCTGGAGCAGGTGGCGTGAGTACTCGTCCATCGCCGGGAAGGGAGCGCGCCCCTGCCGCCCGGACGGGGTCCGGGCGGCAAGGGCGGCGAGAGACGGGCGGGTCACTGGGCCTCGGCCCGGTGGCGGGGCCGCGTGGCCTGGCGGTCCGCAGTGACCAGCGTGGCGGCGAGCGCCAGCAGCGCGAGCACCTCGGCGGCCGGGCTGAACGCCCCGCTCGGGGGCGTGAGGACCGCCAGCAGGCCGGCGCTGATCATCGCCGCCCCGGCGACGTACGGCAGCAGGCTCGGCCACCGGAACGCGACCAGGACCAGCGGCACCGCCAGCAGTGCGAGCGGACCGCCGACGACGCCGAGGACCAGCAGCGGGAAGAGCACGCCCAGCAGCCACCGGGGCGCGTTGGACGCGTCCCAGTCCTGCGGGCCGGGCTGGTCGTGCGGCCGGCCGCCCCGGCGCCGCAGCGCCGGCACCACGACCAGCCCGGCGAGCACCAGCAGGGCGAGGCCGCCGAGGACGAGGCCGAGGTCGTACGTGGTGGCGGGGGCGTAGGAGAGCAGTACGGTTCCGCCCGTGCCCGCCGGGACCACGTAGCCCTGCTGCCAGCCGTCGAGCCGGACGGACTGCAGCGGCTTGCCGTTCAGGGTTGCGCGCCAGCCGGGGTTGGCGTTCTCGTGCACCTGCAGGTAGGAGGCGTCGCCCCCACCGATCTTCACGCTGCGCTCGTCGCCGGACCAGGACAGGACTTCCACCGTCCGGCGCGAGCCGGGATCGGCAGCCGGGCCGGCGTCGCGGGCCGAGAGCGTGAGGTCGGTGACGGCCAGTGCGCCGTCGTCGGAGGCGGACACCCGGTGCTTGCCCTGGCCGAGCGTCAGGGTGGGCCCGCTGGCCGGGCACAGGGTCACGGCGACGGGATGCCGCTTCTGCAAGGCCGTGACCGTGCCGGTCACGGAGGTCTGGTGGGCGGTTCCGTCCACGGTGAGAACCGGGCCCTTGCCGCACGGCAGGGTGAAGGCGGTGTCCTGGGTGCCCTTCGTGTCCTGCGTCTCCTGGGCGTCTTGACGGGCCACCAGATCGGCCAGGGCCGGGATGTGCACCTCGCTGAGGCCCGCCGGCAGCTGGAGATTCTGTCCGGCGAGCGGGTTGTGAACGACGACGGGGGCCGTCGCGGTGATCGTGATCGTCAGCTGGTCGGTCGTCAGCGGGGCGAACCGGACCAGGCCGTTGGCGTCCACCGCAGCGCTGACGGCGTCGGTCGGGGTGCTGAGCTGAACCTGGGTCGGTCGGGAGGAAAGTCCGCCGGCGGCACCGAGCACCAGGTGGTCGATGCTGCGGCTGCCCTGCCAGGCGAGCCGGACAGAGGACTTGCCGTCCGCGATCCAGGCGGTGGTGAAGTCGCCGTCGAGCAGGTTGCGGGGGCTGCCGGAGCTGGTGGAGCCGGCCTCGATACCGATCTTTCCGGTGGCACGGCCGGGGGCGACCTGGTCCAGCAGGGCGTCCAGGGCGGGACCGGGCAGGGCGACGGCGCTGCCGGTCACCTTGAAGTCACCTGTACCGGTGGTGAGTTGTCGGTTGAGCCCGGTCTCGACGGTGCCCGACTGGGAACCGCCGAGGTCGAGGGTGCGGTGCAGCGAGTAGGAGTCGGCCGTGGCGGCCGGGAGCGACAGCACACGGGTGGCCTTGACCCCGGGGATCGATATCTCCGAGAACCCGGCCCCGCCCACGCCGGTGGAGGCGGTGACGGCGCCCTCGATGGTGATCTTCACCCAGGCGGCGGGCCCCGCGGGAGCGCTGACGTCCTGCGCCACCGCCTGCGGCTGCAGCACGCTCACCTGCGAGCCCCGGTCCGTGGTGATCCGCACCTTGGTGATGGTGGGCCGCAGCGAACCCCCGGCGAGCGGGGTGACCTTGAGGGTGGCGGGGAGGTCCACCGACCCGTTGAGGTCGATCCGCAGCCACTGGCCCACCGGGTCCGCGCTGCTGCCCTCGGTCCACGCCGTGCCGGCGTTCCCGTCGAAGGCTCCGACCGGGTCGTACTGCGGCAGGGCGAACAGCCAGGAACCGTACGAGGAGGCGGTGATCGACTTGGCGCCCTCGATCAGCGAGGTGGTCTGCTCGGCGGCGGAACCGGCCCGGCCCGAGGGCAGGATCTGCCGCGGTGGGCCGCCCGGGTCCTGGCCGGCGTCCTTCGGGTTGGTCTCGGTGGCCGTGTAGGTGTACGAGTTGTTGGCGTCGACCAGCCCGAAGAGCGTGTCGCTCCGGCGCTGCCCGTCGGCGGTGGCCCGCAGCGCTGCACCGGTGCCCTTCGGCAGGAGGTCGCCGGAGAGGATCACGGGGCGGTCGGTGACCGTACCGCTCGCGGAGAGCGGGAGCAGCGACTCGGGACCGCCGCTGACCACCGCGGTGTCGGCCACCGGGCGGGTGGTGACCCGTCCGGGTGCGGCTTCACCACCGGTGGGGGCGAAGATCTCCACTGCGGCGTACTGCCGGCTCAGGCCCTGGATCTGGGCCGGGGTGTCGGGCGTGAGCTGCCCGGAGGTCATCGCGGGGCCGAAGCCGGTCACCCGCTCGTAGCCCGAGGCCAGCAGGGTGGCACGTACCGTCTGGGGTGGGATGTAACCGGCCTGCGCGGGGTCGAGGTCGTTGCGCACCACCAGGTGGTGCACGCCGGACCGCTCCAGGAAGGCGTCGAGCCCCGGCACCTTGGTGCCGGTCGCCAGCGCCTCCTGGATCGCCTCCAGGTAGCGGCGCTCTCCGGCTTGGCCGAAGGGCACGAAGTTGTACTGGGCCCATGGGGAGTCCGCCAGCACGTCGAGCGGCTCGTCGATGGTCGAGCCCCACCTGTAGAGGCCGTGCGCGTCGGCGGGAACCACCAGGGCCCGGCTGTCGGGCGCTTCGGCGGACAGGTAGGCCGCGGTCTGCTTCCACTGGGAGGGCAGCGCCTTGAAGGAGCCCGGCTGGAGGATGTTTCCGTTCAGGTAGGGCAGCGCGAGGCCGGGCAGTACCGCCAGTGCGACCAGTGCCGGGACCAGCCGGGGCCGCGCGGCCGCGCGGCGCAGGGGCCGCCCGCACAGGTGCGCCAGGCCCAGGGCCAGCGCCAGTGCGAGGCCGGTCTGGAACTTGTAGATGTTGCGCAGCGGCGCCAGCGCGCCGTCGAGCAGCTGCTGCACCGTGCCGTGGAACGGCGCCCCGAGGGAGCCGCCGTACCCGGCGAGGGTGATCAGCGCCACGGTGCCGACGACGAGCAGCAGCCAGCGCCGCTCGGGCAGGTCACGGCGGGCGAGCCCGGCCAGGCCGAGGGCTGCGGCGAGCGCGGAGCAGGCGATCACCAGGACGTTCGCCGCCACGTCCCAGCCGGCGGGCAGCCAGGCCGAGCCGAAGTGCAGGTAGGCCACCCAGTTCCCGGCCCCGCGCAGCAGCTCGGTGGCGGACATGGTGGCGGTGGTGGTGGACGCCTGCTCGATGTAGCGCAGGAAGTCGGCGCCGTAGGAGTTGAGCAGGAGCAGCGGCACGGCCCACCAGGCCGTGGCGAGGAGCACGCCCGGCACCCACCAGGCGATCAGGCGCCATTTGCGGCTGCCGCCGGGCCGGCTGAGCAGGTAGAGCCCGACCGGGAGCAGTGAGGCCGCGACCGAGGTGGCGTTGACTCCGCCCATCAGCGGGATCAGCAGTGCGGAGCGGAGTGCGGCGGCGCGCGCCGAGACGAAGCGGGTGAGCGGCAGCAGGACCCAGGGCAGGACCGCGCCGGGGAGCGCGGCGGCGGAGGTGGATCCGACCACGATGGTGAACACCGGCCACAGCGCGTAGCAGGCCGCGCCGAGCAGCCGGCTCGCCCCGGTGCCGTACCCGAGGCGTTCGGCGAGCCGCAGCGCGCCCCAGAAGGCGGCGGTCACGACGAGCGACAGCCACAGCCGCTCCGCCAGCCAGACCGGCAGCTGGAGCAAGTCGGTGATCAGGTAGAACGGCAGCATCGGGAAGGCGTAACCGACGTATTGGTTGGACAGGGCGCCGAAGCTGCCCTCGCTCTGCCAGAGCGTTCCGAGTGTGCCGAGGAAGCCCACCGGGTCGAGCGCGACGGCGAGTTTGGTGTCGAAGGCGATCCTCCCGGGCGCGGCGGCCAGGAAGGCGGACAGGACCAGCAGCCAGAAGGCGGCGAGCCAGCGGCGGCCGGCACGCGGCTCGGGGCGCGGCCTCGAGGGCGGCGCGTCGGGGAGCTGCAGCGTGGGGGCGCTCATTCGGAGGTTCTCCGCATCACCAGGAGAAGATTCCAGGACGCGATCTCGCGCAGACCTGGAATACGGACGAGGGTCTCGGCCAGGAACGGCCAGTAACGCGATCGTGCGGAGAGGACCTCGACGTCGCCGCGCCCGCGCACATGACGCAGCACCGGGCCGATGTGCACCCGGTAGAGGTTCTCGCCGAGGGTGTGCTTGGCACTGTGCCCGGTGCGCCGCCGGTAGCGGCGCCGGGCCCGGTCGGCGCCGAGCAGGTGCCAGGGCGAGGTCTCGTGGCCGCCCCAGGGGGAGAGCCAATTGGTGTAGGAGACGTACACCAGGCCGCCGGGGCGGGTGACCCGCACCATTTCGCTGATGAAGGTCTCCGGGTCGGGCACGTGCTCCAGCACGTTGGAGGAGAAGCAGACGTCGGCGGCGCCGTCGGTGAGCGGCAGCCAGTACCCGTCCGCGACGACCGCGTGGTCGGGTGTGCGTCCGCCGCGCGAGTGGAGCTCGGCGAGGTCCGGTTCGAAGAGGAAGGCGTGCGCGCCGCGGGCCCGGAACGCCTCGGTGAAGTGGCCGGCGGCGCCGCCGACGTCGGCGACCACCGCCCCGGCCAGGGGTGTGTACCGCTCGACCTGGTCGGCGGCATCCTCGGCCAGCAGTGCGTAGAACCTCTCCGGGTCGCTCTGCTCGCTGCGGAAGGCGCGGAACAGCGCGAGGGAGCGGCGCAGGGAGGGGTCTTTCACGAGCGCTCCGCCAGGGTCGGGGCCGGGGGCTCGGCCGTGGTGCGTCGGAACCCGGTCCGCCCGGAGCGGTGCAGGGCGACCGCCTCGGCTGCGGCGGCCTGGAAGCAGTCGACGCTGTGCTCCCAGGAGAACTGCTCCGCGTGGCGGCGGGCCGCCGCCCCCGTCGCGGCGCGGCGTTCGGCGGACAGGGCCAGTGCGCACCAGGCCGCGGCGAACCCGCTCTCCCCCTGGGCGAGCAAGCCCGTGCGGCCGTGGACGACGGAGTCCCGCAGGCCCGGGATCTCGAATCCCACCGCGGGCGTGCCACGGACGGCGGCCTCGGTGACCACCAGACCCCAGCCCTCCAGCGAGGAGGGGTGCAGCAGCAGCCAGCTCCGGCAGAGCAGCCGGTGCTTCTCGGCTTCGTCGACCCGCCCGGCGAAGACCACGCCGGGCCCGGCCTGCGCCTCCAAGCGGGCCTTCTCCGGGCCGTCGCCGACGATGACCAGCTTGCCGCCGGTGATCGGGCGGACCCGCTCCCACAACCGCAGCAGCAGATCGATGCGCTTGTACTCCACGAGCCTGCCGACGGCGGTGAACAGCGGTTCGTCGGATTCGGGGAGCAGCGGCGCGGGGGTCTCGACGCCGTTGGGCACGAGGTGGATGCGGTCGGGCGGTACGCCCATGCGCGCCATCGCCTCGGCCGTGGACGGAGACACCGCGACCATCAGGCTGCGGGAGTGGGTACGGGTCAGCGCACGGTGCTCCAGCATCCTGCCGACCCGGGCGACCGGGCCGGGCAGGCGCTGGTCCCAGAGTTCGGTGTGCACGTGGTTGACCAGGCACATCACCGGTCCTCGGTGCCACAGCGGCGCCAGGTAGGGGACGCCGTTGCAGACTTCGACCAGCAGGTCGGTCTCGCCGACGCTGCGGCCGAACGCGCGTGGGGTGCGCAAGAAGTGGTCGTACGTGCCGCCGGAGGAGACCACGCGGTAGGCGCGGTCGACGGACGGTTCCGGGCCCCCGCAGAGCAGGGTGACCTCGTGCCCGCGGTCGGCCAGGCCGGAGGCCAGCCGGTCGACGAGCAGTTCCGAGCCGCCGGCGGCCGGGTTGGCCAGGTCGCGCCAGGCGAGGACGGTGATCCGGCGTGGGACCTCCGGCGACGGCCTGGCGGCCGTGACGGCCGGAGGTGCGTGTGGGGACGTCTGGTGTGCCATGGGAGCTCCTGGGGGGGCGGTGCTCAAGGCGGTGAGGGCAGGGACGGTTGGGCTCAGGGGACCGGGGGTGACCGGTGGGGCAGTCGCACGGGAGGGACCGGGGGATGCGGCTGGCGGCGCGCGAGTGGCGCGCGCCGCCAGTCTGGACCGTTGCTACCGCCCGGTACTACTCACCAAATTGATAAATTCCAGTCGAGTTCGCGCGGAACACACGATTTCTCTGTCACCGGGGCGAGCGACGAATGTCACAGCGAGGCGCGGCGGCGCAGCAGCACGCCCGCCGCCAGCAAGCAGGCGAGGCCTGCGGCGCCGGCGGCGAGGGGGGCGGTGGTGCCCACCAGCTCGAGCTTGCGGGCGGCGGCCTGCGCGGTCCGCACCTGGCCGTCCCGGGTCTCCGCCGTCATGGTGAGATCCGCCCGCAGCAGGACCAGCAGGTCAGGGCCGTCCTCAGAGGTCCGCAGGGTCACCTGCGGCTGCGTACGGGCGTCCATCACGGTGCCGGTGACCGGGTCGACGACCACGCTGAACCCGGCGTTCGCGTAGTAGCGGTCGGCGACGACCTGACTGCGGTCAGCCAGTCCGAGCAGCTTGCCGGGCACCTGCTGGGTCCCGACCTTGGTCGCGCCGAGCACGGCACCGTAGCGGTAGCCGACCCGGCCGTTCACGGTCGCGGTGCCCTGGAAGTCGAGCGTGACGGTGCCGCCCAGCGTCGAGTCCCAGTAGGCGTACGGGCGCTTGACCAGGCCGAACGGGAACTTCAGGTACGCCTCGCCGGAGAAGACCGGGGTCTCGCCGTGCGAGTGCAGCGGCAGGTTGGTGCGGCGGTCGGTCACCCAGCGTTCCACCGTCCACTGGACGGACTTCCGCGGGTCACCGAGTGCGAGCGTGGCGGCGGTGTCGATCTGGGTGGAAATATCCATCACTGCGCGGGTCGGGCTGCTCTGTGCGACGTTGCCCACTACCCGCCGGGTGAGCGTGAGGTCCTGGACCGGGCTGACGGCGACGGCCTTGGTGTCGAAGACGCTGCCACTGCCGGTGAAGACGGTGGTGGTGTTGGTGTCGATCGGCGTTTTGCGCAGGTTCGGCAGCGCGTACCAGTGCAGAAGCGGCGCCAGCACCAGGAGGAAGGCCGCGACGGCGGTCAGGACCAGGCCGATGCGGGACAGGTGGCGGGGCGCCGCGGGTTCGGGGAATTCATCGGCGGGCTGGTCAAGGATCTGACCCGTGGACACGGACATGATTACGCTCCGTAAGGGATTGGGGTCGGCACAGACCGTGCGGTGGTGAAGGCGGTGGTGCGACGAAAGGTCCCCAACGGCTGCCGAGAGTGAGGCAGGTCCCGTGTACATCCCCTGAGCGCGGAACCGTAGGTCCCCCCTTGACGGATTGTCAACGCCAGGGCAAAACTGTGCGGGCACGGGACCGGGCCGGTGCGAATGGTGTCGCCTGCTGTTCCGCCCCGCTCGCTCGGGGCCCACGAAGGGACGATCCGCAGCCATGCGTACCCGACACCCCGTTCTCGCCCTCGCCCTCACCGCCGCCGCGGGGGCGGTCCTCGCCGCCGCCGCCGCGCTCGGCCTGGTCGCCGTCGCGACCGCCGCTCCCGCCCAGCCCGACGTGCCGCTCGTGTCCTTCACCGACTGATCTCGGCGCACCCAGGGAGGCTGCCCGCATGAGCGCACGAACCGATTCCGCTCCGACCGTCGCACTGCGGTCGGCCTCCGCATGGAGCACCGTCAGCGCCGCCGACACCGAGCGGTTCATCCGCCTCGCCTGCGCCGAGATCCCCACGCTCTCGGTCGAGGTGATGCAGCAGATCCACGCCCAGTTCCCGCAGATCGTGGAGATCTACGACGACGACGGCGTCTCGGGAGTCCTCACCCGGATCAGGCAGGCCCTCGGCCCCTTCGTCGAGAGCGTCCGGGCGGCCGGCGGCCCGCAGATCTCGGGAGACGGCGGCGTACGTTTCCGCGAGGTCGCCGCCTCCCTCGACCGGCGCGAGACCATGCCCGGGCGGGCGCTCGACTTCATGCGGGCGGTCTACCGCTTCGGGGCCCGGGTGTCCTGGCGCCGGCTCACGGAGATCGCGGACGGAGTGGGGATCCCGCCCACCGCGATGTACGAGCTGGCCGAGGCCGGCTTCGACTACATCGAAGCCCTCGTCGTCGAGGCGGCCCGGGGCCAACTCGGCAACGACTCCCTGGCCGCCGGCGAACGGCTCCGCCGCCAGCGCCGTCTGGTCGAGCTGCTGCTCGCGCACCAGCCCGCCGCCCCCGAGACGACGGCCCAGTACGCCGCCAACATCGGCTGGCGGATACCGAGCACGGTCGCGGTCGCAGTCCTCAACCGCAACGAGAAGGCGATACTGCCACCGGCCCTCGGCAGCGGCATCCTGCTCGACTGGGAGAGCGAGCAGCCCCGGCTGGTCATCCCCGACCCCGCCCCGGCCGGCCGGGCCGACGCGCTGCGCCAGGCACTCCCGGGCTGGACCGGAGCGCTGGGGCCAACCGTACCGCTGGCCCATGCGGCACGGTCGCTGCACTGGGCGCAAACGGCGGTCGGGCTCATCACGGCCGGGGCCCTGCCGTCCTGTGGTCTGCTCGACTGCACCGAGAACACCACGGCCCTGCTCCTGCTGCCCCCCGCCGAACTGATCGACGACCTGGCCGCCGGATGCCTGGCCCCGCTGGCCGCCTGCACGCCGGGCCACGGGGAGCGGCTCGCGGATACGCTGCTGGCCTGGCTCCAGACCCGGGGCGGCGCGGCGGAGGTGGCGGCGCGGATCGGCGTCCACCCTCAGACGGTCCGATACCGGATGCGCCAGCTAAGGGAGTTGTGGGGCGACGCACTGGACGACCACGATCAGCGCTTCGCCCTGGAGCTGGTGCTCCGGGCCCGGAAGCTGCGCTCGGCCGCCCTCGCCTGAGGGGCGTCGCACGATTGCGCGTCCGGTAGAACATCTCCCCAGCACCGCAGCTCGGTCGTCCAACAATGCAGTGCTTGAGCAGTATGACTGCCGCGGCTACCTGACCCAGAAGTGGTGGCTCAATACAGCCGGCACCGCGGGTGGGGCGCTGTTGGTGAAGCATGGCAGCGGTCTCTGCGCGACCATTCGCCCGCGACGTCCGTCCCCTCGGGGCGGATCGCCGCGCCGCGTTCGAAGAAATCCTCGCCGCCCAACTCGCCCACATCGAAGCCGCAATCCGCCTGAGCCGGCCGGCCGGCTCGTAAGAAGACGTCTGCCGACACCTACCCGGCGATCAGGAACCCGCCCAGCTGGGCAGTGCCGAACGTCAGGGACGTCACAACCTTCTGCAATCTTGAGGTGGGTGTGCTGCGTCAGCACGCCGACCGGATGCGGCTCCGGCCCGAATGTCGCCTACCACCTCACGGTCTTCGCTCCCGATCGACGGCGAGACCGCCGAAAAAGTCGGAACAACCACATGCCCCCACGCCGCCTCCCCCTCGCCGAACAGACGCGATCACGCCGAAAGGAACGGCTCCGTCAGATGCGGCGTCGCCAGGTGCAGCATGGTGGCGGCTTCACGCGCGAGCATGCGCTTCCTGGAGTACCGGGCCGCCTCAGGATCGATCTCGTGCGCGTAGGCGAGCTCGGGGTGGAGGAGTTGGAGGGCGTGCACCAGGAGGTCGCCGGTGATGAGCGCCGCCTGGCGCCCGTCCTCGATCAGCACGCTCTGATGTCCGGGGGTGTGACCGGGCGTGGCGACCGCGCGCCCGGTGCGAAGCGGCGTGTCCCCGTCGAGGAGCCGGAGCCGGCCGGCGGCCGCTAGCGGGTCGGTGAGGGTCTCGCGTAGCTGCGGGTTGAGTGCGTCGAGGGCTTCGAACTCGGCCCGCTGCAGCAGGTATTCCGCATTCGGGAAGTAAGGGCGGCGGCCGCCGGTCGAAGCGTTGCCGTCCACCCCGCCGCCCACCCCGCCGCCCGCTGACGGGACGGCAGCCTCGGTCACGACCGCCCACCCGACGTGGTCGGTGTGCAGATGGGTGAGCACCACGGTGTCGACTTCGGCCGGGTCGATGCCCGCGGCAGCGAGCGAGTCGGGGAGCACACCGGGCACGGGCGCCCAGGTGGCGGCCGGGCTGTCCGCCGGACCGATCCCCGCATCCACGACGGTGAGGCCCTTGTCGCTGCGGACCGCGTATGCGCGGAACTGGAGCCGCCAGCGTCCCTGGGCGTCGACCGCGCCCGGGTCGTAGCGGTCGGCCTCGGCCCACTGTGAGGCCGTGGCCTCGGGGAAGGCATCGGCGCGGGAGGAGAAGAACGGGCCTTCGCCGTCGGCCAAGGCGATGATCTCGGCCGAGCCGACCCGCACGCGGGGAACGTGGAGGGACATGACGTCGATCCTGCCATGTTCTCGGCGCCTGGAGAACGGAATCGATCGTGCTGATCAGCCCCACCAGCAGCAGGGTGCAGGCAGCCAGGGACCTCCTGGGCCTGCACCCCTTCTCCAGGAATAGCCGAGACAGTCGGGGTGAGTCATCAGCCATGCTCGATCGTCCTTCGGGCATGACACACCCGAGCCCCGCACAGTCCCCAACTCCGCGCTGGCCGCACGGCAGCCATGGCGCCACCCCGGAGGACCCGGTCGGCTGCCGCGGCAGCCGAGTCCCCAGCCACACCGCATGCCTCCCTCACCTGGCAGATGCCGACCGTGACGCCTACCTGGCCGGCCTGGGCCCTGGCGCCGACATCGACCACCGCGCCACCTCCTTCACCGAACCCCTACTCGAAGCCCTCCTCGACGCCCTCCGTGACCCCTCCACCGGACACCCCTGTTTCGGCATCGCCGATTTCGCAGAGGCGACCTTCCAGGGCGATGCCCAATTTGAACGAGCTCTCTTCGAGCGAGCTGCTGTCCTCGGGCCGTCGGTGTGCGCCGGGCGGGTGAGCTTGTCGGCCGCGGTGTTCAGCGGTCCGGTGACTCTCTCGTTCGCCGCGGGCTACCTGGACTGCCGGCGGACCCGTTGGGCGGGCTCCTGGAGGGTGGCTGTCGACTCGACTCGCCCTGGGGCGAGGGTGACGAGCCCGGGGGCTGGCTGCGGGGCGTACAGCACTGCGTGGAGGCGAGGTGCGCGGGGTTGTGGTCGCGGTTCCGGGGAGGGGTGCGGGCGCGGCGATCGTCGTGGTGGCTCCGATCCGCGGCGTCGGCGGTCTGCTCGTGGGCAATGGACCGTCACCCCCCGCCGCGTGGGCGGCCGCCGTACCGAGCAGCCGATGGGAGGTGGGCGCGCGGTGGGGATAGCCGCGAGCAGCCTGGACTACGTCAACGTCGCCATCGCCACCACACCGGCGTCGCTCAGCGGCACACCACCGCAGTGCGCGTTCCTGCCGGACACCAACCTGGCCAACCCCATTTCCGGCGACTGGCTCGCCGGAGAGTGGGGCCGACGACACTGCGCGCATCCTCGTCGGCCGCTCCGGCGGCGCGACAGCGTTCAGCCGTGACGAGGGGCACGTCTGGCTCCGCATCGCCCCGCCCAACGACAAGCTCGTCGTCCGGCTCGCCGGGACGCTCCGGGTGACCTGACCACGTCACGGAGGGGTCACGCAGGCCGCACGCCTGCCCGGCCCGAGCAGCGGATGATGCACCCCTCACGACCTACGTCCTGGGGGACTCATGCACGCCCGAGTGGCTCTGCGAGGAGAACGACTCGATCCGCCAGTCCCTCTCCGCGACAAGATCGAGGACCGCTTGCCAGTCCTCCGCCGAGGCATGTGGGACACGCACGTCTGGCAGCGACCCCATCAAGTCCCGATCGAAGAAGCACTTCACGTCATCCCGCAGCAGATCAGCCACTCCGGCATGCTGCCCGGCTCCCCGGCCCAACGCACCACCCCCGTTTCCCTTGACCAAACGCATAGGGCTCCAGCCCTGAGGGGCCACGGCCGCGCCGCCATCCGGGGCGGTAAGCGAAAACGCAGTTCGCACCGACGCTCACCCGCCTCGAGACCGAAGCACTCATCACCGTTCTCGGACAGGTAGCCGAGGCACAGGCCGATCTGCGGGCGGCAGCACTGGAACTACAGGCAACGATTGGGATGCGGCTGCCTGCGGAGTAGGCGGACGACGACCCTCCCGTGGGGAGGAGCGAGAGGGGCGTCGGCCTGGGATGGCCCCTCGCGGAATCACACCCGATCTTCTTGCTCCCAACGGGCCAGGATCTCGGCCACGCGCGGGTACCGCTCCAGTAGCTCGGCATCAGTCAAGTCCATGTCGGCGGTCCCCAGAATCGTGGCGGTGCCGACTGGCAGCGTCAGTTCTCTGGTGCGGTACTCGTCGGTCACAGGACCTCCAGCGTTCGTTCGGCTGAGGCGCCCACGATCCGCCTGGCAAATGCCTGCGTCAACCCCTGCGGAAGAAGTCGTTCCAGATGCAGCGCATGACGTTCCCGTACTCCGTGTCCAGGGACGTGTACGGTTCCTCGCTCCACCGCTGGAACGTCTCCGTCAGCTGCGCCTCGACCTCGTCGGGCAGGTTGCTCCGCCATGTGATCTCGCCGGTCTCATGCCGATCTCCATCCAGGAAGTCCTACGCGTCACCAGCACCGGCAGCTCGGTGACCTCCCAGATGGCCCCTGGCGGCTGTCGCAGCCGTCGGGCATGCTCGCCGCCGGCGTTCCTGCGCCTGAAGCTGGACCGCTGAAGGCCCCTCCTCGACCGCGACCAACGAACGTGTTTGTCGGCAACTTGCTGGTTGGCCTTGCCCGTGGCCTCGACGACCTGGCGGATCAGCTCTTCCTCGTCGGGGAAGGGCTGTTCGAGGTCGGGGCGGTACTGGACGTACGTGCGGGGTGTGGTCATTGGTGGCCTCCGCGCAAGGGTAAGGGCGTCAGATGCTGCCGAGCCAGCGGATGGCGGACAGGCTGGGCATGAAGAAGTACTCGCCGCCGAGCAGGGTGTTGAAGGACTGGATGTTCTGCACCCTGCGGGGCGGAGTGCCGGGCACGGTGAAGTAGGCGCCCTTGCCCTCGGCCGTCAGGCGTTCGTTGCCCCAGCGCCGCCGGCCGTCTCCTTGATCTGGCCGGGATCCTGGCCCCCAAGCTGCGGCGTGCGCAGCGGCCCGGCAGGGAGACACCGAACGGCCTCCTTTCCGTACCGGATCACCGCCTCCGGCATCACCGCCCCTGAGGCGCACCTCGTCGACCGCGTCGGGGCGCAGCGAGGTGGTGCGCCCGGTCGGGGGGCAGTGCGGCTGTGGCGCGGTGTGTCTGCGCGGCCCGTGCGGCCGGGGTCCCTTCAATGGGCAGCCTCCTACGGAAACGGGCACCGTATGACCTCCGCCCTGCACCAGCCACCGGCGCACGCAGCGGCCCTCCACACGCGCCGGGCAGTCCTCAGGGGCGGGTTCGTCCTGGCCGCCGGAGCGGCACTGCCCCTCGCCACGGCCGGGCGCGCCTACTCCGCCGCCGGCCCGAACGTCATCGGCTGCGCCACCTGGGGCGCGCGGGCCGCGTCCGAGCCCGTCGTCATCCTGGCCAACCGCCCGGAACGGATCATCGTCCACCACACCGCGACGGCGAACGTGACGGACTACTCGCGGCGGCGCGCTTTCGCCCTGGCCCGCGCGATCCAGACGTACCACATGGACGCGCACGGCTGGATCGACACCGGGCAGCACTTCACCGTGAGCCGTGGGGCGTTCGTGATGGAGGGCCGCCACAACAGCCTCGCGCAGTTGCGCGCCGGCACCCGCCAGGTACGCGCGGCGCACTGCGTCGGGCAGAACACGGTGGCGATCGGAATCGAGAACGAAGGCACGTACACGTCGCAGGCCCCGCCGGCGGCGCAGTACGCGACGCTGGCCGACCTGTGCGCCCACATCTGCGGCCAGTACGGTCTGCCCGCGTCGGAGATCTACGGCCACCGCGACTTCAACGCCACCTCCTGCCCCGGCGACCGCCTCTACGCCCTGCTGCCGACCCTCCGCCGGGACGTCGCCACCCGCCTCGGCGCGCCCCAGGCAGACCAGGAGACGGAGCCGGAGCCGGATCGGGAGCAAGAGGCGGACCAAGTGCCGGACCCGCTGTGGGACCTGGTCCGCCAGGCCACCGCCCAGCCGGCCGCGGGCCTGTCCCAGCACGGCCCGGAATACCTCCCGGCGAGCCGCCTGTCCTGACAGCCTGTTCTCGCTCACGCGTCAGGAGCACAGGCCGAGCCGCTGACAACGACCCGACGCCCTACCGGCCGCTGAACGCACAGGGCGCACGGCCCGCAGCGTCCGCAGCGTCCGCAGCGTCCGCAGCGAGAAGAACAGCCGCCGGGCCGGCCGCCCTCGGCCCACGCGGCCTGACCAGGAACCGGGCCGACGTGCCCGGCACACCGCTAACCGACCCGCTGCATCGCCTTCCGGTGCCGTTCCGCCATCGCGGCCCCGGACTCGCGGCGGGCCATCCTGCGCAAGACGGACGGTGCGAGGAGCAGCCCGGCGACCGCCCAGGCGCCCAGCACGCCCGCCGTCTCCAGGTGTCGCCACGAGGCGCCGATCTCGGCGGCGACCGCGCCGGCCGGCAACAACGCGGCCCGCAGGCCGAGGCCGAGCCAGTACACGGGGAAGATCTGCCCGACGGTCTGCAGCCACTCGGGCAGCTTGGACAGCGGGAAGTAGATCCCGGAGATCACGACGAGCCCCATGACCGGAAGCATCAGCAACCCGACCGTGCGCGGACTGTCGACGAGGGAGCCGATGACGGCGCCCATCGGCAGGGTCGCCAGGAGACCCAGCGGCACCACCCACACCAGCGTCAGCAACGCTCCGCCGCCCTGCCGGGCGACGCCTTCGACCAGGAACACGCCTGCGGCGAGGGCGAGCACCATGGAGACCAGAGCCGTCCCCGACACCATGATGATCTTACCGACCAGGTGGCCGACCATGCCGTGAGGCACGGCCTTGGCCCGCAGCAGCGTGCCGTCCTCGCGCTCGGTCGCGAGCAGCTGAGCCGTGGTCATCACCCCGGTGAACGCGAGCGTCATGCCCAGCATGCTGGGCAACATGAACGCGCCGGCCGAGATGCCCGCGCCCTTCAGCGGATCGTCCCTGACCAGGAACAGCGGCACGACGAGCAGGATCGTCCACAGCACGTACCCGAACACGTCCTGGCCGGTGGTGAAGGTCTGCCGGAGTTCCGTCCAACCGCGCCGGACCCCTACTCCCGCCGCGTACCACACCGGACTCATCGCGATCCCTCCGCCGAAACGTGTGCCGCCTGCTCGCCGGGGACGCTCCCCGCCTCCTGCTCCCGCACCATGGTCAGGTAGGTGTCCTCCAGGCTCGCCCGGCGCACCTCCAGCCCGCCGATCGCCTCGCCGTGCTCCTCGAACAGCCGGCGGACGAACCGGGTGGGCTCGGCCGTCGCCTCCTCGAAGGGCCGCCCGTCCCGCGTCCAGCGCACGGTGGCCTCGGCCGACGCCTGCCGGGACAGCTCCTCGGCCGCGCCGTCGGCCACGATCCGGCCGCCGGCCAGGATGAGGATCCGGTCGGCGAGCTTCTCCGCCTCGGCGAGGTCGTGCGTGGTCATCAGAACGGTGGTGCTCTCGTCCGCGAGCCCACGTACCAGGCCGTGGAACTCGTTCCTGGCCTCCGGGTCCAGACCGGCCGTCGGCTCGTCCAGGAACAGCAGCTCGGGTCTTCCCACAATGCCGATGGCCACGTCGAAACGTCTGCGCTGCCCCCCGGACAGGGTCCCGACCCGTTTGTCTGCCTGCTCGGTCAGCCCCACGGCCGCGATGAGCTCGTCGACATTCCATGGCCGCCGTACGAGGGTGGTGGAGTAGGGCGCGTAGTACGAACCAAGATGGGCCAGCAGTTCTCGCACCCGCCACTTGCCGTGGTCCCGCCAGGACTGCAGGACGATGCCCAGGCGCGCACGCCACCGCTCGTCCCCGCGGGCCGGATCGGTGCCGAGGACGGTCACATCACCGGCCGAGCGCATCCGGAAGCCTTCCAAGACCTCGATCGTGGTCGTCTTACCCGCGCCGTTCGGGCCGAGCAGCACGACGACTTCGCCTCGCCGGGCCGTGAAGCCCACGCCCTTCAGCACGTCGTGGCTGCGGTAGCGCATCCGCAGGTCCCGTACGTCGACGACCGTGTCGCTCTCCGGCGGTGGGCTGCCGCTCCCGGCCCCGGATGGTGCGTGATCGGACGTCATCGGTGTTCCCCCGTGCATCTGGCGTTCGTCCTGTGGAATCGGGGGCCGGAGGCCACTCCGTCGGTCGCCTGGCGGCAACCGCTCAAGCCCTCCCCGGACGAACACATTACCGAACGGTTCACATGCTGATGTGGGGACGATCTCCTGGGACGGAGGGGCATCGAGGCGAAACAGCCGATCACCCACATGAGATCAAGGGCAGGTTCGCGCCAACAAACCTCGCACTTCCGGGCTCGCTTCGGTTGGGCACGTTGTGTTAACTACGCAAACAAGTCCGTCGGGTTGACGTGTTTCTTGACCAACCGTTGACTGACGCTTGGTCCGCACAAGAGGTGCCGAATTTGCTGGAGGGAGGGATGGTGCGAGGTACGACAGCTGGGACTTCGCTCGCGATCCTTGCCGCCGTTCTCCTCGCCGCCTGTTCCCGGCGCACGCAGCGGCGTTCGCACACGCGCACGGGGCCCCTCGTGCAACGGCCGGAGTCCAGTCCGGAATTGAGTCATCCAGGTAGGCGTCACGCGCCGTCACCGGTCACGGCGACCGCTGCCTCGGCGGGCCGGCACGCCCTGAGCACACCCGCCACGCCCACGGCAGCGAGGACCAGGCGCTGGAGCTCGGCCGGCTGTCGGCGTACACGTCGAAGTGTCCAGGCAGGTACACACGAACATGCTCACCGCGTCGCACGCCATGCAATCCAGGGGCTGCCTTCTTGGCCGACGAAGCGAGGCCCGCCGTCCTACGGCTGCGGCGGTATGGCCGGCGCGGGAAGGCCGAGGACGCGGGCGAGGGCGGCTGTGACGGGAGCGCCGTGGCCAGGCAGGTGCTTAGAGGCCCAGTCGGCTGCCAGCGCGAGGAAGTCGGCCAGGTCGCGCTCGGCACCGGCGAGCAGGCTGCGGAGCTCGGTGATGGACAGCTCGACCACTGGACTGTCGCTCTGGTCGGCGTTGACGGTGAGCCGGACGGTGTCGCCGAAGCGCTCCGCAACCGGTGACAAGGGGTCGTGGCCGAATCCGAGCAGGCTGCCCCCGTCGACGAACTGGTGCCAGTCGCGCCAGTCCTCCAGTCCATCGCAGCAGCCAGGCAGGAAGGTGACGCCTGTGGAGTTGTCGGTGACCCGCAGACCGCCGGCCGCGAAGAGGTCGTCGAAGGTCAGCAGTCCGTGAAGGAACGAATCAAGTGCGTCGGCCGGACGAGGCGGGCGGTCGCCGTCCGGGGCGACGTCATTGCAGCTGGCGATGCGCATCACCGCTGTCCCGACCTCAGCGGGTGAGAGTTCGCCGCTGAGAGGCAGGAAGCCGAACGACTCGATCTCCGCGACAGGCCAGAGGTCGAAGCCGTCAGGTGTGTATATCTCCAGGACTGGCTGCATCACGATCACCCGGCAAAGTGTTCCGCATCCCCCGCCCGTATCGCCTCCCGATTACACCGAGCACCCTCACTCGACCCACGGAACTGAGCACCTTCGGTTGTACCGTCCTGAGCAGATACGTGTGTACGCCGACACCGGCTCCAACGCCTCCACCTCCCATTGCACCGGGCGCGCTATCGCGAGGAAAGAGGTGTCGTTCTCCGAAGGGGGCTTGCCCACGGCGTCTGACCTGCGCAGACGGAAGATCACCGAATTCGGGGGTTGCCACCTCCGGCAGTACCTCCGGTCCCCCGCCTAGGACCTGGCTGGCAAATGATCTCGGGCGGGTTCGCGGAGCCGGAGGATGAGTGAGGCGAAGTGGACTCCGGCCTTGAGCTTCCCGACTCCCCGATGGGCGCCGACGCGGGACTGGGATCAGGCGCGGGCCTGGAGTCCTAGCCCGGCCTTGGGACTGGTACGGCCGCTGGTGCTGAGAATGATCACGGCTGCCTAGCATGGTGATCGTTCCCGGGCTGGGGTTCGACGAAAGATCGTCGATCATGGCCGCCAGGGCCAGGCTCCGGTGTGGTGCCGCAGGCAGCTCGCCGGGCCGCGGCGGCCTATGGTCGTCCACCCCACCCCATGGGATCATTTTGTCCTAGAGACTACCCGAAGGGGGCGTAATGTCCCGCATCGAAGAAGCCATCGACATCTCCCGTCGCCCCGACGAAGTCTTCTCGTACCTGACGGATCCGAAGCACATCGCTGAGTGGGAGGAGAGCGCCATAGCGGTACGCACCCTGAGTGAAGGGCCGCTCGGTGTCGGCTCTCGGTTCCAGGTGCAGCGGCGGATCGGGCGTCTGAAGGTCCCCATGACCATGGAGGTCAGGGAGTTCAACCCGCCGCGCAGCTGGCACTTCCACGGCGTCGACGGCCCAGTCCGCAGTGACCTCCAGGGCACGATCGAGCCGCTCGACGACGGCGAGCGGTCCCGGCTGACGCTGTCCCTCGATCTCGAGCCGCACGGCATCGGCAAGGTCCTCGTTCCGCTCGTGGTCAAGCCACTGGTCCGCAAGGAGATTCCGCGGGACGAGGCGCACCTCAAGGAACTGCTTGAGGCGGGCGCGTCCTAGCTGGGGAACACGATCCGCCCCATCGTTCTGGCGAGTTCATGGAGGCGAGCTATCAACGGTTGCGCAACAGCCTTCCCAGACCATATGAGCATCGCGGGCGCTGGCTCTGGATGCGGCGATGTCAACCGCAGCGCGATGGGCGTCCTCCAGTTCCCGAATCAGCGACTGCACTGTATCGGCAACGTCCGTGTCTCCTAGGGGGTGCCTGACAAATGATCTCCGGTCGTCGGCTGCCTCTGCTTGACTGATCGCCCGTGATTTGGCTGCCTGGTGCAGCCCTTCGAAGGGAAGCACCGTGGGCGTCGAGATAGAACTGCATGCCGACCGGCCCGTCCTGGACTGGGATCGGTCCAGGGGGACATTGATCCGTGGATCGTACGAGCATGGCGACAAGCTGGCCGACGTGTTGCTCGGCATGGACGAGACCCATGAAGGCGACCTTGCGCGTGTGGATCCTTACGGCGACACGTTGTTCAACGAGCAGCAGGCGTAAGCTGCGCTGCGGGAGGTGCCTGACCTGTTGAAGCGGTGTTCGGGGCCATCACAGACAGCGGCCGTCCTTGACCTCGAGAGACTGCTGCAGTCCTGCTCACAGACCCCAGGCAGCTACCTATGGTTTGTCGGCGACTGATCATCCCGTGTTTCGCGACTTCGTCGCGCAGGTCGCGCTCTTCCGCGAGCGGGTCGTCCTCGTGGCGCCGCTTGATCTAAGGGTTGTCCCGTAACTGATCTTTGGCAGCACGAGAGTGGCTGGCCGGGATCGCATCCCAGGTTCCCTTGGGGGAAGCACTGGCCTCGGTTCACCCCTGCGACCGCACGGCACAGCAACGGGTAGCAGGTGCCTCCTCCCGACAACGTGCGGACCTACCGACCCGGGGAGAGGAGCAGGGCCCCTGCTAGTGTGCGCCGATGTCAATGATCAAACAGTTCCAAGTGACCTTCGACTGCGCGGAACCTGCGCGCCTCGCCGCCTTCTGGTGCGAGGTGCTGGGGTACGTCATGCCGACGGTCCCGGAGGGCTTTGCCACGTGGGGGGAGTACCACCGCTCGCTGCCGCCCGAGGACGAGGTCTACTTCGCGTGTACTGATCCCTCGGGTGTGGCCCCGCGGCTGCTCTTCCAGCGAGTTCCCGAAGGCAAGGTCGTCAAGAACCGGGTGCATCTCTGTGTGCGGGCCGGCGCCGGGCTCGTGGGTGACGAGCGCCTCGCCACACTCGAGGCCGAGTGCGCACGACTGGTCGCGCTCGGCGCGGCACATGTGCGAACGATGCGCGCCGACGGCGAGAACGAGTCCTGCATCGTGATGCAGGACCTTGAGGGCAACGAGTTCTGCCTCGACTGAGTCTCCTCCGAGACTCCGAGGTGGGGAGCCGTCTTCCCTGGATCTCTCAGGTCCGCATGCGGTGCGGGTGGCTTTGTTCACGGGTCGTTCTCATGAACAAAGCCACACCAGCGAAGCGACTCGTCGCGCGCTCGTAGCTGATGGCATATCGGTGGCACCCGATGGAGTGCAGCTTGACCTCTCCCGAAACAGGAACGGCTGTTCACCAGTTGCCAGAGGCGCCTGCTGGCCCTGTGGGGCGGCAACGCCTCCCGCGCTAACGCCGAGCTGGTACAGCAGGCAGCCCAAGACCCGGGCGCTGCCCCGCCGTCGCTCTCCACACTGCACCGGGCGATCCGACGGGACCTGACCCGCGGCGAGCGGGACAGGGCTCAAGAACGGCGAAGCCGCCCGGCGGTGGCACGTTCTCGACATCCTCGGACCGCCGAACTCTCTGCGACGAGGCCAGGCTGGACGAGGTTGGTGCCCAGGACGCCGCGGGTGCCTCATACCGAGAAGAACTTCGCGCCGGTCCACGGGTGGCCGAGCCCGCGGGGGTCAAGTGCTCGGCGACGTGCGGGCCGCGTCGGGACGCAGTTGGACCGCTCCTGAACTTGTTAAATGATCATGACTCCTCGTAGCCTTATCCGCCGGTACGGGAAGTTTGGCTCGCTGTGTCCCGCACCGGGCGTCTTCAGCGGGCAGCATCGGGAGAGAAATGAAGCACGCAGTACGCCGCATCGGCGCCGCCGTGGCCACGGCGGCGCTCGCCGGCGGGATGGTCGTCGCACTTCCGGGAATGGCAAGCGCCGCAGGCCCCGGATACCACTGCAAGAACTGGCAGACGTCCAGCCACAAGTGGACCGCCTCCTGCACCGTCACTTCTGGCCAAGCGCGCGCCACGACGGAGTGCGGCAACGGCAAGGTCATCTACGGCAAGTGGGTCGGCCGCGGGCAGTGGGCGTTCGGCGGCGAGTGCGGCCAGTACGCGCTCATGGCCTACTCGGTCGACTGGAAGAAGTAGCCCCACCCGGCACCGCGCCGGATTTTGCCGTCCGCAGCCCTGGCCCCGGAGCTTCTCCGGGGCCAGGGCTGCGGGTCGCCCGGCTTGCCCGGCTTGCCCGGGACGCTGACTCGCTCTGTGCTGTACCCCCGCGACCCCGCGCTGATCGCGAAGTGGATCAGCCACCGCGCGCAGCCGGCCGTCCTGGTCGTGGCGGCCCAGGACGAGCAGCCCGGGCGGGACAGGGTGCCGGTGACGGCGGCGGCCGGGTACCGATGCAGGAGGTGGCGACCGCACTCGGCACCAGCGAGGCAGCGGCACGGACGTACGTGACGGAATACCTCCGCCCCTGACCCCTTCCCGGGCGGGCAACCCTCCGGTGGGATCAAGGCAAGGCCCCGATGCCAAGACTCGCCGACCGCTCCCACTCCCCAACCTCCCTCAACAGCGGCCCAACCACTGACCGCGCACCAGCCGCGTAGGCCATCCACCGCAGCTCCTCGCAGCCGTAGACCGCCTCTTCCTTCGAATCGATCCACATGCACACGATGTTTCCGGCTACCAGCGTCACATCCCACCAGGACCAAGTCCGCTGACCCGGATCGAATGAGTACAGGACGTCCTGAACCGTCCACTCCTCATCGCCCCGATGCGCCGCATACCTCCGACCCGCCTCAGCCCAAGCATCGGCAGCCCAAGCGGGCACGTCGACCTCGGAGATCGTCTCGGCCTCGAAGTCGGCCTCCAAGCCCGCCTTGACACCGGCCCCGACCAACTGCCGCATCCGCCGTCCAAAACCCTCCGCCTCGTTCCACGCCTCCACCTCGATGAAGAACACCGACAACAACCCCTCCGGGAGTGTGTCGGGGCGGTTGGCGATCCTGGCGAGTTCAGCTGATGACGTCATCGGATCACTCTCCCAAAACCAGGGATCACCGCCTTCACGAGCCCAGGGAAGTTCTCCCCGCCGAACAGGTCCGCCGGAATGCCGTACAGGTCTGCTCACCGCACCGTCGCTGTCAAATACACGGCCACCCCTGCACGAGTCCCTGCGGGCTGCCGGGCAAAATGAAGCCGCCTTCCGGACCGGCATACGGCCCGGTCCGGAAGGCAGCCTCTTCTTTTGACGCCATATCAGGGCCGGTGGAGACCGGCCCCAGGCTCTCCTGGCTCAGTTATTGCCGGTGACCGAGGTCCCGGTCACCGGCCGCTCCGAGCCGGCAGTTGGCCGCAGTCGCCGCCGGCGCACTTGCCCAGCCAGTCGGCGAAGTCGGCGTCGTACTTGGTGCCGATGGTGTCGCGGAGCAGGCTGTGGGCCGCGTCGTACTCGCCTGCGCGGTAGTGGCCGAGCAGGGTGGCCACGTCCTCGGGGTGCGACTGGAGCATGTAACGGACGCCCAGGTAGCCCCACTGGTAGATACGGGTGGTGTCGGCGTTGTCGTAGGTGGTACCGAAGAGCTGGCTGAGCTTGTAGGTGTTCTTGCCCGCCTCCTCGATCGCCCTGTCGTAGGTGATGCCGCGGTACGAGTACGAGACGTACTCGGCGAAACCCTCGATCCACATCACGGTCGGGGTGGTCTGCCCGGCTGCGAAGTCGCCGTACATGTCGTAGCGGCCGTCGAGGTAGTGGGTGTACTCGTGGTTGAGGTTCCAGATCTGGAAGGCGCCGTCCTGGGCCGGCTGCTCGTAGGCGATGAAGCGCGGCTGGTTGCCCTCAGCGGCCGGGTCGCCCTCCAGGTACATGCCGCCGTTGTTGGTGTCGATGCCGAAGACGACACCGGCGTAGGTCTTGTAGTCGGTACTGGAGTTGAAGGCGACGATCTCGATGCTGGTGTTGTTGTCGTCCTTGACCGGACCGTTGTCCTTGACGATGTTGTGGAAGACCGGGTCCTGCTTGAGGACGTTGTCGCACGTGGCCGACAGTTCGGACGCGGTCAGCTCCTGTGCGAGGATCTTCGCGCTCGGACCGCATGCGTGCTTGACCGTCAGCACGGCGCGGCGCACGCGGTTTTGCAGGTCGCAGGTGTCGAACTCGGCGCAGTTCTCCTTGTCGTACTCGTCCGTCATCTCGGCAAGGCCGACCCAGAGCGGGGCGGTGCGTCCAGTGATCTTGCTGCGGCCGAGCAGCTCCTTGACCAACGGCTTGACGGTGTTCTTGAGGTCGGCGTGCCGCAGGAAGCGGCCGAGTTCGCGTCCGGCATTGCTGGCCAGGTAGGACTTGTCGGTGCCGAGCAGATCGTCGTGGGTGACGGCGAAGTCACGCAGCCCGGTGAGGACACTCGGGTCCGCCTTCACGGCTTCCACGAACTCCGGCAGCTGGTGGCCGCGGAAGAGCACGGTGTAGGTGTTGTTGACCGCCGCGAGCATCCCGTAGAACTGGTCGTACGACGAGTTGTAGTCCTTCTGCAGACGCTTGACCACACCGACGTAGCGGGCGTTCTCTCCGGAGCTGTCGATCAGGGTGACCGTCTCGCCCAGGGTTTCTCCGTTGGCCTCGGTGACGTCGAAGGCGTGGGACGATCCGAAGAAGGCGTCCAGGGCGCCCTCAACGGCACTCTTCAGCGTCGGGCCGTATTCACCGACGTTCTCCGGCTGGTTGTACTGGATGTAGTAGCCGGCGCGCAGGTACAGCACCACCTGGGTTGCGAAAGTGCTGTTGTCCCCCGGGTAGTTGGTCGCGACGTCCTTGAGTGCGTTCGCCACCGTGACCATCTGTTCCTCGCGGAAGAGGGCCTTGGAGTCCTCACCGGTCACGCTGAACAGCGTGTTGATGCAGGTGGTTTCCGACTTCTTGATCTGCTCGGCCAGGGCAGCGCCGGTCTTCGAGGTGAAGTCGCTGACCTTGCAGTCTGCCGCCGCCTTTGCCGCAGAGCGGTCCTGCTTGCGCTCTGAGGCGTTCTGGGCCGCGGGGAGCGGAGGGCGTTGCGCGGGGTTCGAGGCCTTCGCGGCAGATCGCGCGGGGTCGGCGGCGTGTCCGGGGGCGAGATCGGTGGCAAGCACGGTGGCAGAGGCGGGCTGTGGGGCGGGGGCCGACCTCGGTGCGGACTTGGGTGCCCCGGCGTCGGCCGGCGTCGCCGCGCCATTGGGGGCGAGCACGGTGAGCCCCAGGCCGGCGACGGCCACGGTGGGTATCAGCAGGTGGGTGAGTTTCCTGAGGGTGGGGGGTTTGCGCATGGCGATGGCCTCCAGGCCGGGGTCGGCAGCCGTGCGTGGGGCACGGCGGTGGGGGTGCGGACCGTGATGGCAACGGAAGTTGAGCACTCCCGGAGCTGGCATGGCCGCGGAAAGTGTGACCGTACAATTTCACAGTTCACATGGCAGTGAAAGAGGGTTGCAAGCATCAGGGAAAAGTGATGGGACGTCAGGCAGGGGTCTCCTCGGGGAACTTGAGCGCGCGGGTGACGCCGGCAGGCAATCCTGTTGGCACGACGGCGACATGGGTACGGGACCGGCTGGACGGGCCGTGCAGTGACGAGGGCTTCACCGGCTGGTGACCTCCGCCGGGGACGCCAATGTTCGCGCCTACTCGCGCCGCCCGGGCACAGCAGAAGATCTCCTCGTGGGCCGCCATCCTCTTCGCCCCGACCCTCGTCGGCTTCAGCCATCTCCGGGACGGCAGTGCCACCCGTGAGGCCCAGGACCACCACGACTCCGGGCCCACCGGCCCTGGAACGCGAAGTGGCGTGCCTCATCGGGCACGTTGGCGAAGCGCCCCACCGTTTGCGGTGGGGCGCTTCGACGGTCTCCGTTTCAGCCGGCTGACTGCCCGTCCGTTGCCGCGGTGACGGGTTCTGCCGGTGCCGACGGCAGGCCACGCAGCCGGCTCACCGGGGACAGGACAAGTGCGCCGAACTCCTCGGCGACGCGTACGACAGCCGGGAAGAGCTGGAGGCGTTCCTGGAACACCGCACCAGCCTGTGGAACCTGCTCACCTACGCCGACGCCCGCGACGACCGCACGCCAGTGGCAACCGACCCCCGTTGAGCTGGCCAATACAGCTGTCCCCCGGGCCGCATGAGCTAGCTGATGGGCACCGAGAACGAGGCACGCTTCCTGGACTGCTCGCGGACGCGGTCGTGGACGGTCGACGTACGCGTCAGCTGGCCCGAAGACCGACCGCCAGCGTCAGTTCAAGGACCCGGTGTGGCGATGCGAGATCCGGAAACAGCTCCCTCAGCTGCGACATCCGGTACCGGACCGTCTGGGGATGGACGAACAACGCCGCCGCCACCTCGTCCCGCCTGCCCTGGTGCAGCAGCCACGCTCGCAGCGTCTCCTCCAGCCGCCGTGCCGTCGCGACAGGCAACGTCCGCAACGGTGCGAGGGCTCGGGCACGCAGGTCTGCGAACGCGTCCACGTCGGCGCTCAGCACCAGCTCGGGCAGGTGGTCCTCGGTGTCGCGAATATCGGAGGAGAGGGAGCGCGCGCGTACGGCTCGTGCGTACGAGGCGGACGCACGAGTCCATGGCCGGGCCGGGCCGACCACGGCGGTGCGGTCGGTCAGCTGCCGCAAGAGATGCGATCGGTCGGCATCGGGGACGAGCAGCACACCGGTGGCGTCCGGCAGATCGTCGAGGACGAGGGTGCTCGGGTCGAGCGTGCGGTAGGCAGGCCGGGCCTGGGCGGCGGGCAGAAGGACCGCGGTCAACGAAACCGGAGGCTGCCACCCAGCCCGTTGAACAGAGGCCAGCAGCACCTCCGAGCTCGCGCCGGCGAGGAGGTCGCGGGCAAGGTGTTCCAGGTGGCGCTCGTGGGCCCTGCCCCGGGCGGCCAGTTCGTCGGCGTGGCCCGCGGCGCTCGCGGCAGAGAGCTCGTCGATGTAGGCGAAGGTCAGCTCGGCGAACTTGGCGACGTCGGCGGCGGGCAGACCTACGGGTACGGCACCCGCTGCCAGGCATCGCCAGGCCACGCGGGCGCCGACGCGGTAGGCGCTGAGTAGGGCGTCCATCGAACGGCCGTCGCGCACCTCGCCGCGGCCTAGCTCGTAGGCTGCGTCACCGGCGTCGCCGCCTGTGGCGTTCCCGCTCGCGAGGTCCAGGTAGTGCCCCAGGGCGGTACGGACGGCTCGGCGGATGGTGGCGCCCATGCGGCCCGAAAGGGCGTTGGCGTAGGGAGGGACCTCGTCGATGATCGCCTGGACGACCTCGTCGGCGGTGGTCTTCAGCGCGGCCCGAAGTGCGGTGACCGTCGTCTCATCCAGGGCCAGTTCGCTGGCCCTCCGGATTGCATGGCTCACGATTTTGTTCCCTGCGAACAATTCAGCCGATCAGATTTACGTCCTGCGGTCAAGACTTTACCCCTTGAGGCGCATCAAGCTGGAGCCATGACGAGTGCAGCCCTCCGCAGTAGGGCGTGGAAACTGCTGGAGATGGTCACGACGCCGCTGCTGCCGTCGGACTACCTCGACCTGGTCAGCCCGCTGCGTGCGGGCGCTGACCTGCGCGGGCGCATCGAGGCCGTGCACCCCGAGACGGGTGACGCCGCGACCATCGTGATCAGGCCGGGACGGGGCTGGCGCGGCCACACGGCCGGTCAGTACGTGCGGATCGGGGTCGACGTCGACGGGGTGCGCCTGTGGCGTGCCTACTCCATCACCTCGCCGACAAACCGCCAGGACGGCCGCGTCACGATCACCGTGAAGGCGATCCCGGATGGCAAGGTCAGCAACCACCTGGTCCGCAAGGCGAAACCGGGCACGCTGATCCAGCTCGACCAGCCGACCGGTGACTTCGTGATGCCGCAGGCCAAGCCCGCCAAAGTGCTCTACCTGACGGCCGGCAGCGGCATCACGCCCGTGATGGGCATGCTGCGCGACTTCGAGATCGACGACGTCGTCATGGTCCACTCCGCGCCACAGCCGCAAGACGTGATCTTCCGCAACGAGCTGCACGACCTGGTCGCGGACAAGAAGCTGCGTCTCACCGAGCTGCACACCGACACGGACGGAATGCTCGACATCGCCCGCCTCGCCGAACTCGTGCCCGACTGGGCCGAGCGCGAGACCTGGGCCTGCGGACCCGCGGGCCTGCTCGACGCTGCCGAAGAGCACTGGACCGGGCACGGCGTTCAAGAGCGCCTGCACACCGAACGCTTCCGACCCGGCATCGTCGTCGCCGGCGACGGCGGCGAGGTCACGTTCAGCGCCACCGGCAAGACCGTCGACGCGGACGGCGCCACGCCGTTGCTGGACATCGGCGAGGAGGCCGGCGTGCTCATGCCCTCCGGGTGCCGCATGGGCATCTGCTTCGGCTGCGTCACGCCGCTCAAGGCGGGCGCCGTCCGCGACCTGCGCACCGGCGAGATCACCGAGGCCGAGCCGGGCGTCCTCATCCAGACCTGCGTGTCCGCCGCGGCGGGCCCCTGCGACATCGAACGGTAGGAGCACCTTGACCGCCATCGACCCCACCGCCCACCTGAGCGCGGAGCAGATCGAGGAGCTGGGCCGCGAGCTGGACGCGATCCGCGACGAGGTGATCGCCGACCGCGGCGAGAAGGACGCCGCCTACATCCGTAAGGTCATCTCGGCGCAGCGCAAGCTCGAGCTGGTCAGCAGGGGCGTGCTGCTGTTCTCGATCTTCCCGCCCGCCTGGCTGCTCGGCACCGCCGGGCTGTCCGTGGCGAAGATCATGGACAACATGGAGATCGGCCACAACATCCTGCACGGCCAGTGGGACTGGATGCGGGACCCGAAGATCCACTCCACCACCTGGGAGTGGGATCACGTCTCCCCGTCCGAGCAGTGGAAGCACTCGCACAACGAGCTGCACCACACGTACACCAACGTGATCGGCAAGGACAACGACCTCGGCTACGGCATCATGCGCGTCGACGAGGACCAGAAGTGGCACCCCTTCCACCTCGGCCAGCCGCTGTGGAACTTCCTCAACGCCTGCTTCTTCGAGTACGGCATCGCGGCGTACGACCTGGAGCTCGGCAAGAACCTGCACAAGCGCCGCCGCAAGAACCCGGAGTTCCGCGCGCGGGCCAAGGCCGTGGGCCGCAAGATCCGCAAGCAGGTGCTCAAGGACTACGTGATCCACCCGCTGCTGTCGGGCCCGTCGTTCCTCCCCACGCTCGCCGCCACGTTCACCGCGAACCTGGTCCGCAACATCTGGACCCACTCTGTGATCATGTGCGGGCACTTCCCCGAGGGCGTACAGGTCTTCGAGCGCCGGTCGATCAAGGACGAAACGCGCGGCCAGTGGTACCTGCGCCAGATGATGGGCTCGGCGAACATCAGCGGCAGCAAGGCCATGCACTTCATGACCGGCAACCTGTCGCACCAGATCGAGCACCACCTGTTCCCGGACCTGCCGAGCAACCGGTACGCCGAGGTCGCGGTGAAGGTACGCGCGCTGTTCGAGAAGTACGAGCTGGAGTACGTCACCGGGCCGCTCCCCAAGCAGGTGTTCTCCGCGTGGCGCAAGGTCTTCCGGCTCTCACTGCCGAACAAGAAGCCCAAGGTCAAAACACCGGACCGCGAGCAGGAGCTCGTCGCCGCCTGATTCCCGGTATCGGTTCAGATCTCTCGGCCGTACCGGCGGCTCCGCCGGGTTCGGTGAGATCCGTTGCGAACGGTGGGCGACCGCGACGTCAGACCGTACGACACGGGATCTGGGGCGGCGTCTTCCGGCATCCGATGCGGTTCGAGCGGCTGCGGCTGGACGTCACGGTGCAGGACGTGCCGGGGTTCGGGGCGGGGCCGGTCGCGGACGCCGGGTGAGTGATGGCCGCGACCGGCGTACTCCGAGAGGGAACGTCACGGTCGTAGTTGTAGCGGGGCGGCGGGGGCATCGTCGTAGGCGTCGCCGCCACCCTGCGGCTTCCCACCCCGCATGATTCGCGGTACTCGACTGCTCGACCTGGTCAACACCATGGACCCCAAGCTCGTCGCCGCCGCCTTGGGCATGGACGCACAGGCCACACTGATCTATCTCGCCGACCACGTCGATGAGGTCCGTCTGCCGGACCGGTGACCTGTTCGCCTGCCTAACGAAGACGCAGGCCCCCCGGAAGTTCCTCTTCAATGATCTCGACCAGCCAGTCGAAGGCGGTCGGACCACGTCCAGCGCGGGCTTCTGCAAGCCTGGCGCCCATGCGGTCCTTGTTCGTCGGATGACAGCGGGCGAGCCACATCTCTAGCTGACGAGCAGTCTCGTGGTATCCGAGGTTCTGGCGGGAGGCTTCGTGATCACGCCACTCGATCACGAAGTCGCCGTCGTCCGGTGTCCCGAAGCCGCCGCGGAGGCAGTCAGCGAAGGCATCGAGGTTCCGGCCGAAGTATCCGCCGCAGCCGATGCTCTCGCCTGCTGCTTCCCTGCTGCTTCCCGGCTGCTTCCCGGCTGCTTCCCGGCTGCTTCCCGGCGGAGCGTTCCGCGAGCCCTCCTACGGGAACTGCTTCTCCTCGCGGCCGATGTCGTCGATCGGGCCGAGGATCGTCCAGCCGGGCCCGAGGGGGCGGGTGGAGCGGAAGCCGTGGGCGTCCGCGTACTCCTCGGCCTCCTCCGCGGTGTCCTCGGGGGCGCGCATGATCGTGTAGCGCGGGGGGTCCTCGTGGTAGAAGCGGTAGAACGTGCGGCCCTCGTCCTTGGACTGGTAGAGGATCACGCTGACGCCCCAGAGGGCGTCGTACACCTTCTGATCGCGCGGGGGCGTCGTCGTGCACGTGTCGGAGGGGCGGCCGGGCTCGCGGACGCAGGTCCGGTACCGGCTCCAGTCGATGCGTTCGGCGCGGGGGTGTTCCGCGATCAGCTCCCGCATCCGGGCGTCGGCCCGGGCGAAGGCGTCCTCGCGGCGGTCGTACTCCTGCTGCAGCCGGTTGAAGCGCTGCTCGTCGAAGCCGCTGCCGAAGTGGGCCGCCAGGCCCGCGAGGACGGCGACCCGCCAGGCCAGGTACCCGGCCGTCACGACGAGCAGCGTGACGACCAGGACCCGGCCCGGCGAGCGCCTGTGGGGCATCATGTCGGCGAAGTCAGAACGTGCCGCTGATGGGGATCTCGATGTCCGCCTGCGCGATCGGCGGGGGGTACTTCCCGTCGAACCGGTCATAGTGCTGAAGCGTAAACCAGTCGATGAAGCCGTACTCCGTGATCTCGTCGTCCGGGTCGAGACCGAAGTGGTCGTAGGAGTGGAAGACGAGCTTGCCGGAGAAGGAGTTGCCCTCGACCTTGTAGTCCTTCAGCGCGATCGTGTGGCCGTGGAACTGGTGGATCGCGATGGAGAGGGCGCGCTGGTTGGCGTCCCAGAGCGAGAAGTCGTAGACCGGGTACTTCACGTCCTGGCGGAGGAACTCCTGGAAGAGGAAGTTCTCGGAGAGGTCCTCCTGGACCTTGAGCTGATCGGTGCGGCCCTTGTTGTCGATGAGGGACTGCTTGATGATCTGGCCGGCCTTGTCGGTGTACGTCTTCTCCTGCGGTGAGGCGCCGACGGCGCGGGAGAGGGCCGTGCCGGAGCCGCGGTAGAGGTAGCGGCCGGGGTCGAAGTTGTCGTCGACGGTGACCGTGCCCGCGCTCTGGCCCCCGCGGCCGTAGCGGAAGGCGTTGCGGAGGTCGTCGACGGACTGGGCGTAATCGGCGTCGGCGCCGAGCTTGCCGAAGTTCATGATGTCGTTGAACTCGGCCCACATCAAGGCCTCGGGCGTGATGCGGGCGGCCCAGAACTCCCAGCCGAGGTCGGTGAGTTCGTCGAAGTTGTAGTCGTTGAAGGTGAGGTCGTCGGCGACGCGCGGGCCGGCCGGGACGGGCGGGTGCTGGGGGTCGGGGGCCTTGCGGCGGCCCTCGCGGAAGGACGACTGGTGGATCAGCATGTCGGTCGGGGGCGGGTCACCCGGGTCTCCGCCGTCGCCGGGGCCGTCGGAGAGGATTCGCTTGCCAGGGGCCTCGGGGCCTGCCTCGTCGAAGGCGTGGCTGTCGAGGACGACGTACTTGGCGGAGCCGTCGGCCGTGGCGGTGGCCGTGATCGTGCTGCCGCTGCGCTGCTGGCCCGACTGCTTGACGAGGTGGCGGGCCTTCTCGTCGTAGCGGTAGAGGGCCGGTGCGGTGCCCTCCGTACGGTCGGGGTCGAGGCGGAAGGTGAGCCTTGCGGCGCCGTCCGCGGGCGCGGAGACCTGGAAGCCGTTGCCGAGGTAGCCCGGAGTGGACTCCGGGAACTCCCGCTGCTCGGCAGGGAGCCTGGTGACCTGGAAGCCGCCGACCTGCTCGGCGCGCAGGCCCTTGAGCGTGGCCTCGGCGACGGTGCCGCCGCCGTCCGCGCGGCGGGTCACGTCGAAGGAGGAGTTCTTAGCGCGGGGGGAGGCGTTGAGCCTCGTCTCCTCGCCGTCCTGGACGCCGTCGCCGTCGGTATCGGCCTTGGTGGGCTCCGTGCGGAGCTCCAGCTCGCGGGCGTCCGCGAGGCCGTCCTGGTCGGTGTCGGCGCGGGTGGGCGTGGTGCGGAGCTCGAGCTCGCGGGCGGCCGTGAGGCCGTCCTTGTCGGGGTCCTCGGCGCCGTCCCTGGTGCCGTCGCCGTCGGTGTCGGCCTTGAGCGGGGAGCTGAAGCGGTAGCCGAGCTCGGCGAAGTCGGAGAGGCCGTCGCCGTCGGTGTCCTCGGACTTGGGGTCGAGCTTGGCGCGCACCTCCAGGTCGTCGGGGAGGCGGTCGCCGTCGGTGTCCTCCGTCGGCGAGATGCCGTGCTTGGCGAAGGACGCCCAGGTCGGGGTATCGGCCTTGGCGCCGGGCTCGGCGCGGTACCAGACGGTCTCGGTCCTGCCCGGCTGGAGGGTGTTCGTGGGGCCGACGCCCTGGAGCGTCGTGCGCGCGTCCTGGGGGGCGGCGAGCTTCGCGGCGGAGGTGTCCGTGATGCGGTCAGAGAGCTCGAAGGTCAGCGACCATGTGGAGACGGGGTGATCTGAGACGTTCTCGAGCTGGAGCCGGGCGACGTACGAGCCCTCCGTCGCTCTGCCGCGGAGGGCGGCCGGGACCTGGCTCCACGCCGCGTCGCCGGGGGCGACCTGGCGGTAGGAGACGTCGACCGTGTTGTCGCGGTAGAGCGTCGCCCCGTCGGTGGCCGCACCGTCGCCGGGGGTTGCCGCGGCGACGGGCTCGGCCGTGCCGAGGAGAAGGAGTAAGGCCGCGCCGAGGGGCACGGCGGCGCTTCTGTTCATGGGGCCTCCCATGTCTGAAGCCATGCCTGAAGACATGCCTGTTGTCGCGAAGCTGCCGTTGTGTCACGGCAGTTCGGAATCAAACGGGGAAGCTAGCAGACGTGGGGGATGGTTCCCAAGGTGTGGTGGAGGCGAAATTGAAACGTTTGGGAGATTGGTAAGTCCTGTTCCGCTTGCCGGCGACGACAGAGCCTCCCGCACCCGCCGGCGATGCACCCGGTACTTCCGCGCCGGCGCCCGCTCCGACAACCCCGCCTGCCACGAATCACGACGGATCCGTAAGAACGACTCGTCCTTCGACAGATCCACGGCCCCACGCCCCTCCCGACCGCACTCCGCGACCGTCTCACCGCAGGAGACCAGGTGGGGCCAGCCCAAGCCGGAACTACCCAGTACGACCTGGAGGATGGCGCCCGTCAGCTGGTCACCTTGACGACTGTGGGTGCCTGGACGCTGCTCATTGAGCGCAACGGCTACCTCGGGGTCACCGAAGATCGAGTCCTGCCGGCCTCCCCGGGGGGGGGGAGCTGGGTCTCTCATTTCGCCAACATCAACGGCGTCGGCACGTTCCTCTGGGCGGAGGACCGGGTCCTGGGGCTTTGCTTCGACCCCATGTTTCCGGAGGACCGGTGGGCAGCGCTCCCGACGAACTCCTGGACGTCATGGAGCGGATCGTCTTCCATCTCGAGGAGGAAGCTCCGGAAACCGTCCGCACTCCCACGTCCGGACCCGTGGATGCGGCGTGGACGGTGGCGGGGTGACGAACATCAGTGACGACCACGTGGTCGCCAGCGGGGACATCATCAAGGTGGAGCTCGATGGCGACGGTGTTTTCTGGGCCGGTGAGACGGTCCAGCCGTCTCAGAACTGCACGATCCGGCTGATCGTGCTGAAGGACGAAGGCTCAGCCGCCGCCCGGCAAAGCGCGCTGGAGGTCTTCCACCGCCTCGGCACGACCGGCGAGGGGATCGAGCGGTACCGCATGGTCGCACTGGATGTCCCGCCGGACGCGGATCTGCCGCGGATCCGAAAGCTCCTGGAACACGGCGAGGGCCAGGGATGGTGGCACTGGGAGGAAGGTTGTGTCACTGCCGCCTGGAACGCCACCGGCTCAGGCTGAGGTCCGCGAGGCCAGCACGGACCTCGGTCCACTCGTTGTCGGACGGGTACGCAGCGAGGCCGGCGTGACGTATCGGATCAGCGGCAGATGTGAGCGGGCCAGGGGTCGGCGGGTGTGCCCTGGCGTGGTGACGGGTGGGGCGCAGCAGGAGGTCGGCGCTCGAACTGCCGCGCGGCTCTATTTGGCGAGTTGGCGGATGAGGTCGTAGGCGTCGAGGTGGCTCATGGCGTGGGCGTCGAGCGTGCGGGCGTTGTCGAGATAGGTGGCGTTTCGGGGCGACGCGCCGTTCACCCAAACGGGCATGCACGTCAGGTTCGGTTCAGTCCCCCACCCGGCCGGTGTCGTACGCCCACATCGCGATCTCGACCCTGTTTCGGGCGCCGATTTTGGTCAGCAGGCTTGCGACGTGGGTCTTGGCGGTCGTCAAGCCGATGAATAGCTCGGCGGCGATCTCGGCGTTCGTGCGGCCACGGGCGACCAGCGTCAGCACCTCCTCCTCGCGTTCGGTGAGCGGCTCGATCGGTTGGGTCCGTCGGCTCGACGGTTCCCTGGCGGTGAGGGTGGCTAGCAGCCGCCGGGTGATGTTCGGCGCGATCAGGGCATCGCCGACGGCGGCGGCATGGACGGCTTGGACGAGCAGTTCCGGCCCGGCGTCCTTGAGCAGAAAGCCTCGGGCGCCGGCCCGGAGCGCGCCCTGGACGTACTCGTCGAGGTCGAATGTCGTGATCACCACTACCGCGATCGGGTCCGGGACGCCCCGCCCTGCGAGGAGCTCGGTCACCTCGATGCCGTCGAGCCCGGGCATCTGGATGTCGACCAGGCACACGTCGGGGCGGAGCCGATGCGCCAGCTCGACGGCGGCGTGGCCGTCGGCGGCCTGGCCGACGACCTCGATGTCGGGCTGCGCGTCAAGGATCATAGAGAGGCCGGTGCGCACCAGATCTTGGTCGTCGGCCACCAGAACGCGCACCGTCATCGGCGTACCTTCGTCGGCAGTTCGGCGTCGACCGTCCACCCGCCCTCGGGCGCAGGCCCGGCACGCAGCGTGCCGCCGAGCAGCTGCACGCGCTCGGTCATCCCCAGCAGCCCGAAGCCGTGGTTCACCGACCGTGCCGGGTCGATCTGTCCGTCGTCGGTCACGCGTAGTCGCAGCCTTCCCGCGCCTTCTACGACCCGGATCTCCACACGCGAGGCGTTGCGGGCGTGCCGCAGGGCGTTGGTCAGCGCCTCTTGCGCCAGCCGGTAGACCGCCGCGTCGACCTGGAGCGGAAGTTCGTCCAGGTCATCTGGCAACTCCACGTCGACGACCGGGACCGGGTCGCGGCGGGCGAGGGACACCAGGTCGGCAACGCCGGGCTGGGGGGCGTACTCCGCCGGCGCTCCGTCGCGCAGCACCCGGACCATCGCCCGCATCTCCGCGAGCGTCCGCGACGCTTCCCCTTCGATGACCGCCAGCGTCTCGAGCGCCGCTTCAGGTCGCTGCCCGGCCATCGCCCGGCCCGCCTGCGCCTGCACAGCGATCGCCGAGACGTGGTGGGCGACCATGTCGTGCAGCTCGCGCGCGAGGCCGACCCGCTCCTGGCTGCGGATCTGGTCCAACGCCCGGCGCCAACTCTCGGCGCGGTAGCGGAACGCCGCTCCGCCCGCCGCCGCCGCCACCAGGACGGCGAGCCCGCCGAAGAGCTCGGCCGGCCCGGTGTAGTCGGTCGCAATGCTGAATACCGCAGCGACCGCCACCACCGCCAGCCCGATCACGATCTCGCGCCCTGAGCCCCAGCGGACCAGCGCGTAGACGAGCACCAGGATGTAGATCATCGTGTTCAGGCCCACGCCCGGGATCCCGCCCAGCAGGCTCGCCAGTCCCAACGCCATGCCGGTGCCGAAGCCCACCACGACGCAGACCAGCGGGTGGGTACGCCGCCACAGCAGCACCGGCGCAAGGCCGACCGCCACGATCGTCGCTAACGGCCGCCAGGCGACGTCGTCCCGGAGGACTCCCTCGAGCAGCGCCGTCACCATCAACACCCCGACCAGCACCCAGTCGCGCGACACCCGTTCGGGAGCGTCCGTGGCGCGGGGCTCGGCCCACAGCGAGCGCAGGGCGTTGGTAGTCACACACCTAGCCTACGGACCGCCGAGGCGTCGGGGACCGACCGAAAGAACGAGACGCCGCTCCTCCCAACGGCCGAGGCGGGTCCGGCCTCGACGCCGATGTGCCCGCCGCCGGGCTCATCGATCGTGGACCTACCGATCCTCACCACAACAACGGAGCCCATGATGAGGACACGTCAACCCATCACCACACTGGAAGACCAGCGGATCCCGGTGAGAGCCAAGCTCGCCGCAGCGTGGACAAGCTTCATGTTCCTGTACGTCTACGTGGACATCCTCGCCTTCTTCAAGCCCGGCGTCATCGATGACATCCTGGTCGGCGTCGTCTGGGAGTTCGACATCAGCCAGACGTTGTTGACCGCCTTCCTCGCGCTCATGGCGATCCCGATCCTCATGGTCGTGCTGTCGATGACGCTGCCCGCCCGAGCGAACCGCATCACGAACCTCATCGTCGCCTCGGTACAGATCCCCTTCGCGGCATTCAACGCGGTGGGCGAGTCCTGGACGTACTTCTACGGCCTTGGCGTCGCACTGGAAGTGATCGTTCTCGCCCTCATCCTGCGGTACGCCTGGACCTGGCCCCGCACCGCACCGTCGGCGACCATGGCGACCACCCCGGACCGTGAAACCGTTCGCGCCCAGCAGCAAGCGTGAACCCAAGAACAGTCCCCGTCCTGTTCGGAGCCATCTGCCTCGGTGCCGCGGTGTGGGCCTCCTGGCGGCGGGACACCAACTACCAATGGGACGTCGCGTAGGGGCCTTCCAAGGCCCCTACGGGCAGGTCGGGTCATCGGATGCGCACACAGGCCCACCGCATCGTCGACACCGACCCCAAGCGCGGCAACGTCGTCGTCCGCGTCACTGGCACCCGCCACGGGGTCGGGACGGGGGTGGTGCTGCTCGGGATCGGGCTGATCATCGGGGCGTCCGGGCTGACCCAGCGGGCCTGGGCGCAGCTCGTGATCGGCGCGGCCCTGATGGCCGTGTCCCAGATCGTGAAGCCCAAGGACACCGACACCGGTTCCAGCATCAAGAACAGCGGCTGACTCGACCCTCCGCCGCCACCGGGAGCACGACGAGCACCAGGCCTCACCGCCGAGAACATCTCTCCGGCACCAGCTTGCTCCCGCTCATGCGCCAGCCCTTCCCCGCGGCTCGACCCCGGCCGCCGTCACTGCGCCCTCTAGGTGGAAACAGGGGTTGCCGCGTACGTCCTCGCATCTGCCAGTGCTCTCAGCCGCTCATCTCCGTGTCCTCCGCAGGGGGCTCGAAGTCGTCGTCGTCTTCGCCGTCGCGGGCATCGACATCGGGGGCCGTCATCGCGTCATCACGCCTCTCGGGATGGTTGCCACTCAACGCCGCCTCGTTCGAGCACACCATGCACCCCAACCAACCCCTCCAAGACCACGTACTCCCGCATTCACTCGACCGTGGGCGAACGCGCTGCTCGCCACCTGCACGAGCACACGCGGGCACACGAGACCGGCCTCAGCCGCACGACGAAAGCGGATACATGTCGGGCGCAGGGTAGATGTCAGTGCTGCGCAGAGGGCTCGTGGTGGCGGTGGCTTCGTCGTACGCGGCGAGGGTGCGGTAGAGGGTGGAGCGGCCGCTGCCGAGGTGCGCGGCGATGACGGACTCCTTCGCGTCGCGGCGCCGCAGGGCGACGGAGAGCATGTCGCCGTCAACGGCCGGCGGGCGGCCGCCGTGCTTGCCGTTCGCCGCGGCGCTGCCCAGGCCGACCAGGGTCCGTTCGTTGATGAACTCCCGCTCGACCTCCGCCATCGCGGCGAAGACGACCAAGAGCACCTTGCCAGCGCCCTGCGGTTCGCAGGTGCCCGCGAGGTGCCCGGTGCGGATCTCCAGGCGGTGGCCGCGCTCGGCGAGGTCCTGCGCGCTGCTGATCAGCTCGAGGACGATCTTCCCTGTGGCATGCAGGGGTAACCGTTCCGGTGCGGGCGGCGAATGCCGCTCGGCCTTCGCCGGCTCCTCCCGTGTGCGAGCAGATGGACCAGAGGCTGTACAGGGCGTCCCGGGCACGCTGTACGGGGCGGGATCCCGGCTCGACCGACCACCGAACGCTGTTCCACTCCACGAGCATGGCTCCCGCCATGCGCGCCTCACGCGGAGAGCGGATCTCGTAACGCCGCAGCCGACCCTCGGACGCGACCGTGTACATGGCGCTGAGGTCCTCTCGTACGAGTTCGCGGAAGTGCAACAGCTCGAAGCTCTCGAGTGCCATGAGCGCCTGGAACCGCTCCTCGCCGTTCGTCTCCTGCCGGGCTGAGAGCTGTTCGGCGTGGCAGAGCGCCGCATGCATCCAAGCGGCACGCGATTGCGCGGGGGGTCCCTCGAAGGCCATCGCCGCCTTGAGATCTGCCATGACCGGCGCGTCTTCCTCGGGAAGGCTGTCACGGTTCAGGGCCGTGAGCACCCCGTCCACCCGGGCGTCGAGCTCCTCACGCGTGGCCCCTGCCAGGGCGGGGAGCCGTTTGAGGTTCGCGCGCATCTGCCGTACGTGCTCCGGGTCCTGCCTGATCTCCAGCGCGGCCTCGGTCTGGGCCCAATTGAAATCGGCCGGAAGTTCGTCCCGCCAGTCCGCGGCAACGGCGTCGAACACCGCCTGCTGTTCGTCCCGCCATACGGCGCGGGTGCCGAAGTACGCCTCTGCCAGCGCAACCTTCAGGGGCTCGACGGGGAGGAAGGGCAGCGGTAGTTCGGCGAAGAAGGCCAGGAGGAGAAGATCGGATGGGGACATGCGCGGATGGAGCCCGTCACAGGCGGCCAGGCACAAGACCTGCTGCTCGGTCCCCGGCGGGTAGACCCGGCGGGACCCGCGGCGCCCGCCGAGGTAGCAGGGCCTCGGCTCAGGAACCAAGCCGTGCCTCCGCCATGTGGCAAGACGCGACGCCTTCAGCGGGAAACCCTGCTCACGGCAGGCTTGAACGAGCTGCCGATCGGCTTCGCTCGGGGGTGTTCTCGTCATGCCGCCAGGCTAGAAAACGGCCCGTCGCAGAGCCGGGCCGCAAACCGGGGGGTGCAACAACCGCAAGACCGCTGCGACGGGCTGCATACATCGGCTGGGTGGAGACCTCCGTGGGCAGTGGGTCCGTAGGGAGAGGAACGGCAAAGTGCCGGCATCCCGCGTGCGCGGGGAGCAGGCTTACTGACCTGCGGCTCTACGCAGGCGATCGGCTCACCTCGAGCGATTTCGCCTAATCCGGCAGAAGAGGCATAGCCGGCGCTTCGGGCAAGTCGGCACCAAGCGGGAACCCGCAGCCCGACGCCCCGCACCCTGTCAGCCGCACACCATCGGTCCAGCCCGCCCAACCGCCTGACCCGCCGTCATGAGCCCCGTAAGGTGCGCAGTAGTGATCATCGATGACGGGAGCGGGCGTGACGCGGCTGGGGGACGAGCGTCGGCGGCGGAGCGGGATCGTGGGGTACTGGCGGGCGGTCGAGTTGTTCAGCCCGCAGAAGGTCCCGGCCCTGTCCGTCCGGGAGCGGGTGTACGCGGCCGAGCCCGATCGGCCCCTGCCCTGGGAGGCCGGGCATCCGCTGCGGGCCGTCCCGCTCGAGCCGGGCTACGGGTGGCAGCACGTCGTCTACGGCGGGGCCTACGCGCTCGCCGCCGTACGCGACACCCTGCTCCGCGTCTTCGGGGAGAGCGGGGAGGACCACGACGGCCGGATGGACGGCGAGAGCGCGCTGTTCGCGTTGACCGTCACCGACGAGGGCCGGCTGCTGCTCGACTCCCCGGTCTTCTCCTCCTGCGCCTGGGCCACCGGCCGGGCCGTGGCCCCCGGCCCCGGCAGCCGCGGCTGGCTGGACGGATTCGAGGAGGAGGCCGACGCCTGGGGTACGCGAGCCGCCGAGCTCGGCGATCCCACTCCGGGGCAGCGCAGAGAGGAAGACGAAGCGGACGAGGACGAGTCCCCGGTCGGGCCAGGGGTGGTCACCGCCGCGCACCTCCTGGAGTTCACCGCCGAGCTGGCCGACGCCTGGGGTGTCTCCGTCGCGCTGGACCCCGTGGGGGTCCGCGTCCGCAGCGTCCCCGTACGGCTGGACCGTGCCACCGACGCCTCCGACCAGCAGGACTTCCTCAACAGCTTCATCGCCGCCGACCTCGACCTCGTCGCCCGCGAGCTCGCCGCCCGCGATCCCGGCCCGGGACTCGCCGCCTACCTCACCCCCGACGCCGCCTTCGACAAGACCCGCCGCGTCGACCTGCGCCGGCACCCCGCCGTCGCGCTCGCCGGCGTCGCCCCCACCCGTACCCCGCTGGGCCGGTGGCCGGCCGACGCCGCGCACGCGCTCGCGCTGAGCCAGCAGTTCGCCGTCAACGCCATCCACACCGAGCTCGCCCCTGCCGCCAGGATCTTCGCCGTCAACGGCCCGCCCGGCACCGGCAAGACGACCATGCTGCGCGACTGCTTCGCCGCGGCCGTCGTCGAGCGGGCCCGCCGCCTCGCCGTGTTGCGCCTCCCCTCCCAGGCCTTCGCCGAGCAGTCCCCGTACGTCTGGAAGAGCGGCGACTACACCCGTACGGTCACTCCGCTCCGGCCCGAGTTCACCGGCTTCGAGATGGTCGTCGCCTCCGCCAACAACGGGGCCGTGGAGAACATCTCCACCGAGATCCCCGCCCGCGAGGCGCTCGGCGAGCAGTGGCGGGAGGACGCCGACTACTTCGCCGAGCAGGCGACCCGGCTCCTCAAGGGCGAGCCCGCGTGGGGCGCGGTCGCGGCGCGCCTGGGCAGCAAGAAGAACCGCCTGGAGTTCGTCAACCGCTTCTGGCACGGCAAGTACCGCCAGACCGACGCCGGCGCCCCTCCCCCGCCACCCGTCCCGCCGCAGGCCGGCGGCCGCGGCCGCCGGGCCCGCAACGCCTGGATCGACAGCGGCAGCGGACTCTCCCAGCTCCTGCGCGAGTGGCGCGACACCCCGCAGACGGGCGTGTGGCGCGAGGGCAAACAGCGGTTCGAGGCGGCGCTGGCCGAGGTGGAGCGGCTGCGCGCCGAACGGGCCGACGCCGCCGAGGCGTACGACGCCCTCCCGGCGACGTACGAGGCCCTGCGCGAGGCGCAGCTCGCCGCGCAGCGGGACACGGCGCAGCTGGCGCGCGTACGGGAGACGCTCCCGCCCGCCGAGGCGGCACTGGCCCGTACCGAGCAGGCCCTGGCGCAGGCCGAACACGCGCATCAGGCGCACCTGGCCCGCCGCCCGGGCTTCACCGTCAGCCTGTTCACGCTGGGCCGCGCCGCGCGCACCTGGCACGCGGAGGAGGCCGGCGCCGCGGACCTGGTCGCCGGCGCCCGCCGGGCGCGTGATGCAGCGCAGGCGCAACGGGACGGCGTACGAGGAGCCGTGGGCGCGGCGGCAGCGCGCCTGCGCGCCCGCGAGCAAACTCAGCAAGCGGCGCGCGCACGGGCCGCGCGCGCCGAGGAGACCGTGACAGAAGCACGTAAGCGCTGGGAGAAGCACGTCCCGCAGGAGTCGTGGCTCACCGACGACTCGGCGCGCGAGCTCGCCGCCCCCTGGTCCGACGCGGAGATCACCGCGGCCCGTACCGAGCTCTTCCTCGCCGCCCTCCACCTCCACCAGGCGTTCCTGCGGTGCACGGCCCGCACCATGTACGCCAACCTGATGGCCGCCATGGACGCGGTCACCGGCGCGGTGCCGAAGACGGTGCCCGAGGGGCATCTGCGGGCGGCGTGGCAGAGCCTGTTCCTCCTGGTCCCGGTCGTCTCGACGACGTTCGCCTCGCTCGACCGGGTCTTCGGGCGGCTCGGGACGGAGGCGCTGGGCTGGCTGTTCGTCGACGAGGCCGGGCAGGCGACGCCGCAGATGGCGGTGGGCGGCATGTGGCGGGCCCGGCGCACGGTCGTCGTCGGCGACCCGCTGCAGCTCGAGCCGGTCGTGGTTCTGCCGTGGACGGCGCAGCGGGCCCTGCGCGAGGACTTCGGTGCCGCGGAGGAGTGGGCACCGGGGCGCACATCGGTGCAGCAGCTCGCCGACCGCGCCAACCACTACGGCACGCTGCTGCCGGCGGAACTGCCGGACGGCAGCCACGAGGTGTGGGTCGGCTCGCCGCTGCGCGTGCACCGGCGGTGCGACGACCCGATGTTCTCCCTCAGCAACGCCATCGCGTACGACGGCCTGATGGTCCAGGGGACGGCCGAGCGTGACCCGTACGTCTACCGGCCGACGAGCAGCTGGGTGAACGTGGTCGGCGCGGAGGCGGACGGGCACTGGATCCCGGAGGAGGGGCGGGCCCTGCGGCGCGTGCTGGAGCGGCTGCGGGACGAGGGCGACGTGGACCTGGCGCGGGACGTGTTCGTGATCAGCCCGTTCCGGCAGGTCGTGGCGGGCGCGAAGCGGGCCTGCCGGGACCTGATGCCGGCCGAGCGGGTCGGCACGGTGCACACCACCCAGGGCAAGGAGGCGGACGTCGTCATCCTGATCCTGGGCACCGACCCGGGCCGCCCGGGCGCCCGCGCCTGGGCCGCCTCCCGCCCGAACCTCCTCAACGTCGCGGTCAGCCGCGCCAAACGCCGCCTCTTCGTCATCGGCAACCTCGACGCATGGCGCGACCAGCGCTTCTTCACCACCGTGGCGGAGTCCCTCCCGGCCCACACCTGGCAGCCGCAAACCGCGCGCGGACGCGATTAGGCGCGGGGCCGGCCGACCTCCCTCTGGATCCTCGGGGTCAACTCCAAGGCCGGGGACAAGCAGCAGCCAGTCGCCGCGACGGCCGCCCCGGCCTGACGGCACGCCCGCGGCGCCCTCCCCGCACGCCTGGGGAACCAGTACAAAGCGATCGTCTGCCCGCTGGCCTCGGTGGCGACCCGCGGCGGCCGCCGATCTGGCCGCGCTCGCGGGCGGCAGCAGCCGCCCGCCGCCGGGGGTGATGGCATCCAGGTTCTCGTGCAACGAGGTGAAGCCGAGCGCGCGGTTCGCCATCCTCGCGTGCCAGCTACTCGGCGCCCCACCCGGGCCGGCCGCTGGTGGAGCGGGCAGCCCGGGTGGACCGGCCCTGCGTCAGCCGGACGCGTCGTGCGACCCGGTGGTGCGGGGGCCGTGAGCCCGTCTCAATTGCCGATGCCGGAGCTGCCGATGCCTGAATTGCCGATGCCGTGGCTGCCGATGCCCGTGTTGGCGATGCCCGCGTTGCCCAGACCCAAGTTGGCGATGCCCGCGTTGCCCAGACCCAAGTTGGCGATCCCCGCGTTGCCCAGACCCGAGTTGGCGATCCCCGCGTTGCCGATGCCGTCGTTGAAAGCGCCTGCATTGCCCACGCCTGCGTTGCCGATGCCTGCGTTGCCCACGCCGTCGGCGCTGGCCGCGCCGGCGCCGCAGACAGCCAGCACTGCCGTTGCACCCAGCGCGACCGTCACGCCGAGAAGAGTTGTGCGCATCGTCGTATACCTCCTGCTTTGGGAGTATTTTCCCCTTATCTCTAGCACGCCGCCGTACCGGATACGGGCATAAATGCCCGAAGCCGCCGTGTCGCCCAGACCGTCGGTACGACTTCCCAGCGGTAGGCCGCGCCTCCCGTCGTCATGAACAACGGCTCGGCGCCGATGGCCGGGGTGACTCCCGAACTGCTGTCGAAACGCTGCTCCTCGACGTGTACAAAGCCAGCCCGCACGGCTACGTGGGTTCACCCCCGCAGCGCAAGGAGGGCCAGGCCCCTGTCACGGCTGCTGACCATGGGTTCTGCAACACCTTCGGCAGAGCTAGCCTCGCCGCCAGATGACGTACTGGCGCTCCCGGACGTCCCGGTCGACGTACCAGCCGGGCGGGGCGTCGCGCCAGCTGTCAGAGGGCGGCGCCTTCTCGTCGAGGAGGGGGAGCGCAGCGACGTTGGCCTCGGCCGGCGCGGCCTCGTTCTTGTTCAGGGCGCGGGACCAGACCCGGCCGTCGAGCACCATGAAGGTCATCGTCGCTCGGATCTCCCACAGGAGGCCGTCGTCCATCACCATCCGGTCGCCGGGCAGGATGCCGACCTCCCGGACGAAACCGGTGGCAACGCCGTAGGTCCCGCTCGTCCGGGGCTTGGTGATGTGGTCGGTGATGGCCACGCTCCCTACGCCGGCGAACACGGCCAGCGACATCCCGATGGCGCCGGTGGCGAGCGCGGCCCTGTGGTTGCCGCCGAGCAGGCGCAGCATCAGCACGACGGCGAGCACGATCAGGGCGGTCACGGTGGTGCGGCCGGCGTGGAAGCCGCCCCAGTCGTCCTTGGCGGGCCAGAGGCTGGCGAGGAAGGTGGCGTCCGGAAGGCCCCAGACGACGAAGTACGACGTGTGAAGCTCCTTGGCCGCCATGTGGACCAGCACCGCGAAGAGGGCCAGCGTCACGCCGGAGGCGGTCGCGCCGAGCGCGACGATCTTCTTCCAGCCTCGGACGTGGTAGAGCACCGCCACCGCGACCAGCACGTACGCCGGGGCCAGCGGGGACAGGTAGCGGGCGTAGGTGATGGTGTCGATCCGGCCGTCGGCGGGCAGGCCGGCGGCCGCTGCCAGTGTGATGCCGCCCAGCAGCGCCACCATGAGGAAGGCGACCACACGGTTGGCCAGGCTGAAGCGCTTGCTGAACACCGCGTACACGCAGACCGCGAGGGCCAGCGCACCCAGGCCCCACGTGGAGGTCATGAAGTACCAGAGGTGGCCGACCGCGCGCATGAAGGTGCGGCGCATCAGCCGGGTGTTCGCCAGCGTCTCGAAGACGGCGTTGCCCACTTCGCTCGGGCGGGCGCCGTCGATTCGCGACATCAGCCAGGCGGTCATCAGCTGTTTGACGGCGAACATCACGGCCAGCGCCGCCAGCGCCGGCGCACTGGCCATGCGGGGTACCCAGTTGCAGGCCAGCGCCACCAGCAGCACCGCGGCGGTCAGTGCGACGATCACGCCGCCACGGTCGTGGGTGAACTGGCAGTACCCGGCGGCGAAGCCGACCAGCAGGCCGAACCGGATCCTGCGACGCACACTGCCCTCGGTGAACAGGCCGTGCACACCGATCAGCCACAGCAGCACCAGAACCGGCAGCGGGGTGTCGGCCATCGCGTACTGCGTGTAGAAGAGCACCGTCGGCAGCAGCACCGCTGCGAGGCCGGCGGCGTACGAGACCGGCCGCGAGGTGTTCAGACGACGCAGCGCCCAGTACGAGAGGGGCAGCATCAGGCAGCTGATGAGGGCGTTGATACCCATGATCAGGTGGTACGCGTGAACCGGGTCCTGGGTGATGCGCAGAGCCGGCGAGATGAGCAGCGAGTAGCCGCCTGGGAGGATCTGGTCCCCGTGTATCTCGGTCGTCGGCCGGCCGGCCATGATTCTGGCCATCACCAGATACATCTGCTCGTCCGGGCTGACCGTCGGATGGTCCTGATGCGTGACCAGGGAAAGCCTTAAGAGCACGTTGAGCACGTATCCGACGGCGAGCGCGGACGGCACCACCCAGCGCGCATGCCACCACCCTGCGAGGGTACGGCTGTCCGCCGACGGATCCCCGGCGCAGCGGGCGCTTTCGGTCCTGGCAGGGGGTGCGGGGGTCAGTTGCGTCATCACCATGCTTTTCCGTGAGGTGTTCGTGTTGCGGAGCGCCACATGGCTCGCCTTGCTGCTGACTAGACGAGGCCAGGGGCGCCGGAGTTGCTCCCGTATGGCGGGCTCTGTCGGTGACGGGTGAAAAGTGGACCGTTGGCGACGATCACGCGAATCCGCCTGAGAAGCCGTGCGGCCAGGGTGGGTCACGATTCGAGCGCCGCCGACAGGGCGGAGCGACCTCCTCGGCACCGGCGCGGCCTTCAGCAACGCCCGCCGCACCAACGGCCGGAGCGAACGCGGGCGGGCCAGGCCATCGCCCAGGGCGACGTGCCGGCGTACGAACTCATCCGGGTCCCCCTCGACCAGGTCTCCCCCACTCCCCTCAACCCGCGCCGGAACTTCGGCGCCGACGAGGAGATGACCCGCTTCGGCGAGGAGCTGCGCCAGGCACGGCGCTCCGCCTGTGCCGCGGTCAGCCGGGGCGCGTACCTCGCGCTGTGGCCCGACCACGAGTCGCAGGTCGGCGCGGCCTCGCTCAGCAACGGCCGTTTCACGGCCAAGCACGGGCTCGTTCACCCCGGCGTCGTACCGATCCTGATCTGGGGCTGTGCCATGTATGCAGGCGTTGATTGTGGGACAGCGGCGGTGGGGAGAACATGGTGCGCCCAGGTGTGAGCCGGAAGCGCGGGAGAAGCAGACCCGCTATCTGGAACGGCTGAAGGACCTACGGGCCCCGGCGAGGAGGGACAGCAGCCTTGAGGTCCCGTCCTGTCGTGGGACGGGAGGCTGCATGTATCTCTTCCTACGGGCCCGGTCGCGCACATGCGACCGGTCAGCCGCAGCATGCCTATGGCGGCACGCTGCACGTCGCCGCCGTGGAGGCCTGGCTGGCCGCCGGAACCACCGCCGACTCGCTGGTCCTCGACTCCATCAACTCCCGTACGCGGTTGACCGTCCTGATTTTGCTTCAGCGATCCGACGGATCTTGCAGAAGATCTTGACAGTCGCTCAGGCCCCTGGTTGCCTGCCTCCAACGCCCATGTGCGAGCTGCGAATTGTTAGCGCTAACAATACTCCGGCGTCCCCCACCACCCCAGGGGCCACACCTTGTCGCCGCTCCGACGCGCCATGCCCGATCCAGCCGGATCCACAGGTGCCGAGGACAGGTCGCCCCTGCCTAAACCGTGTGACAGCTCATCCGGTCACAAAGGAGATCTCAATGCGCAGACAAAGTTCCAGCCGCAGACGCCCGTCCGCGGTGCTCGCCGCCGCGGTTGCGGCCCTGGCCGCGTTGGCGGCGCTGCTCGTCACCAGCCCGGCTCAGGCGGCCACCACCAGCGACTTGCGCAGCGTTGCTTCCGGCCGCTGTCTCGATGTGGCGGGCTTCAGCCAGACCGATGGCGCAAACGTGCACATCTGGGACTGCCACGGTGGAATCAACCAGCAGTGGACGTTGACGGACAGCAGCCAGCTGACCGTGTACGGCAACAAGTGCCTGGATGTCCGGGGCGGCGCCACCACGTCCGGCACCCCGGTGCAGCTCTGGACGTGCAACGGCAGTGAGAACCAGCAGTGGCGGGTGAACTCCGACGGCACGATCGTCGGCGTGCGGTCCGGGCTGTGCCTGGAGGTCTCGGGCTGGGGTACGCCCAACGGCACGGGGGTGCAGGTCTGGTCCTGCCACGGTGGCAACAACCAGAAGTGGACCGGCCTGTCCGGGGCGAGCAACGCGTGTGCTCTTCCGTCGAACTACCGGTGGACCTCGACGGGTCCGCTGGCGCAGCCGGCGAACGGGCAGCTCGCGCTGAAGGACTTCAGCACCACCACTTACAACGGCAAGCACCTGGTCTACGCGACCACCTCCAACGGAACGGCGTGGGGCTCGACGGCGTTCAGTCCCTTCACGAACTGGTCGGACATGGGGGCAGCCACCCAGACCAGGATGAACGAGCCCGCGGTGGCGCCCGACCTGTTCTACTTCGCGCCCAAGAACGTCTGGGTGATGGTGTCCCAGTGGAGTCAGTGGCCGCTCTACTACCGCACGTCCAGCGACCCCACCAACCCCAACGGCTGGTCCGCCGCGCAGCCGCTGTTCACCGGCAGCCTCCCCCCGGGCCCCGGGGACCAGAGGGACGCCCCGATCGACCCGACCATGATCGCCGACGACCAGAACATGTACCTGTTCTTCGCCGCCGACAACGGCAAGATCTACCGGGCGAGCATGCCGATCGGGAACTTCCCGGGCAACTTCGGCTCCTCGTACACGACGGTCATGAGCGACGCAAGGGACCTTCTGTTCGAGGCGCCGGAGGTCTACAAGGTCCAGGGCCAGAACCAGTACCTCATGATCGTTGAGGCGCAGGGTTCGAACCGCTACTTCCGCTCGTTCACCGCCTCAAGCCTGGACGGTCCGTGGACCGTCCAGGCCGGCAGCGAGAGCAGCCCCTTCGCGGGCCAGGCCAACAGCGGTTCCACCTGGGCCAAGGGCGTCAGCCACGGTGACCTGGTCCGCAACAACCCCGACCAGACCATGACCATCGATGCCTGCAACCTGCGGTTCCTCTACCAGGGCCTCCCCACCAGCACACCGGAGGGCACCGACTACCTGAAACTGCCGTACCGGCCGGGTCTGCTCACCCTGCAGCGCTGACCCGCCTGATCCACGGTGATCGCGATGTGGTGCGGTCCGCCGACGCGTAGACGAGCTCTCTACGGCGTGGGCAGCTCCACCTGCTGACCGATACTCACCGCACCGAGGAACCCCAGCCGCGCATCGGCTGGGGTTCCTCATCCTGCGTGCAGGCGGTTTCAGGGCGCCCGGTTGGGGAGCCTGGACCGCCTGCCGTGACGGACATCTTTTGCGCTCCTCGCCCGCGAAGCCTTAGAAGCCGTTGCTCTATCGATCTCTGTGAACGTCGGTTCGAGTGCGCGACTCGGTCGGGTGATCTTCTGGCCGGGTGTGAATGAAGGCAGGGCCTCCCGTGTAGCTCGGGGGTGGCGGGCGATGCTGGCGGCCTTCCCCGCGTGGGACCGCGTCTACGGCTTCTTCCGGCGCTGGCGCGAACCACACGCGCACCCGCCACAAACAACCGCGCCCCACCCCGCAACGCGCTTTCCGGCCCTGTGTCCTGACCCGGGGTTCTGCGCCGGCGCAGCGTCTTCATCACCATCCAAGACCGGCGGGCCATCCCCAGAACGCGTCAGCCGAAGGTCAGCCAGCACCTGGTCAAAGGAGCCCGCGGCAACCCGGCCCCGCGCTGGCCGAGCCACCTCCCACACCCGTCCCGCCCGCAAGTCACGGCGCACCACACGCTGCAGTGTCGAAGCCGAGGGAACGCACCCCACACCCAGCTCCTCAAGCAGGCCATCAGGAATGACGAAGTAGCACTGAAGATCGCCAGCCGGGCCGTCGTCGGCGTCCGAGAGCAGGCCTCAGCAGCTGATGGGGAGTCGTCCGGTGCAGCGTCGGCGTACAGGTGAACCTGACGCGGGTCGAGACGGTGATCGAGACACATGTTGCGACGGGTGGGGGTGAAAGCTGCGAGTTCCGGGCGATTTACTCGGATACAGCTCGTTTGCCGTTACTGTCGCTGCTCGCGGTCGTTGGCCGTCCGGAAGCCCGGCAGGCACGTACTGCTGGAACGCCGACGCAGGCTGAGATCGTGGCTGAGTATCGAGAGGAGCCCGGATGTCCTCGCCGCCTGCCGGTAGAGACGGTCGGTCCGCGGCCGACCGTAGCCGCGCGCAGTTCGACTGGTACGTACAAAAGAGACACCTGAAGCAGCTGGAAGAGCTGACGGCGCAGAGCCCCGTCGCGGTGCGCAAGCTCGATCCGTGGCTCGTCGACGCCATTCTCCTGGAACGCGAGGAACGCAAGCTCGCCACCTGGACTGGTGCGCCCGGCCCGGCCGAGGAGCCGGGGCACGAGGTGATGATCAACCTGGTGTCGGGCCTGACCGCAGCACGGGGCAGGCCTGTTCCAAAGGCTGAACGAGCTCGGGCCATTGAGACGCGTCAAGCCGAGGCCGAGATCTTCCTGCGGGGCATCCGGGCGGACCTCGAACGGCGGGGGATCGAAATCCAGAAGGAGTTCTGGCTCACGCACAGCGTCCTCGCCACTCTCACGTCGGCCGAGGTGCTGGCGCTGGCGGCGCGGGACGACGTCAGCAGTGTCGTGAGCAACAAGCTGCGCAGTGCCGCGACGCTCGACGTCAGCCGCCCCCTCATCCAGGCGGACGTCCTGCCTCCCGGTACCACTGGCACGGGCATCACCGTGGCGGTCGTCGACACCGGAGTCGACGACACCCACCCCGCCCTCGTGGGCATCGTCGGCCCGCAACAGGACATGACCGGTGCGGCGGTCAACCGCGATGACCAGGGCCACGGAACGCATTGCGCCGGGGTCGTCGCGAGCCAGGACCCGACGTTCCGCGGCATTGCCCCCGGCGCGACCCTCGTCGACATCCGCATGATGGACGGCAACGGTTTCACGAAAACGGAATGGGCAGTCGAGGGGCTGATCGCCGTTTCGACCTCGGGCGCCGATGTCGCAAGCAATAGCTGGGGATTCTCGCACCGTGACGGCGGGTGGTACTGCCCCGCCGGCACCTGCGTGGTGTGTACCGGAGCCGACGGGCTGGTGAGCCTGGGCGTGGTGGTCGTCGTCGCCGCCGGAAACGAAGGCGTCGACTTCTGGGGGCACCCTTGGCCCAGGATCCGCTGTCCCGGAAACGCACACACGGTCATCACCGTCGGTGCCACCGACGACGACGACGAGATCGCGAGTTTCTCCAGCCACGGCTGGACGCCGGACGGCCGCCGGAAGCCGGATGTCGCGGCGCCGGGTGTCGCCACCGCCTCGGCACGCGCAGCGGGCACGGGAAAGCCGCAGGACGTCGTTGCACCGGGATTCATCAACAAATCCGGCACCAGCATGGCAACCCCCCATGTGGCAGGCGTCGCTGCGCTCATCCTGGACAAGAACGACAACCTGACCCCCGGCGTGGTCAAGACGCTCATCACCACGACCATGCCGGGGCCGATTCCGTTTGTCTGGTACGGCAGGGTCGACGCATTGGCGGCGGTCACCGCCACACCGCCGCCGCCGTGACGGCGCCACATCACCGGCCGGATCCGTCAAAAAGGAGGAGAGACGTCCCGTGTCAGAGGACTTCGCGCCCCGAGCCACAAGCGTCACCCAGAACGACAAGGCACTGGCGAACCACATCCGTCGTGGGGTCACCAACTTCCGGACCGAGAACCCGGGCGAGTTCCAGGAGATGGTGCGCGAGTTCGACGGCCGAAAGGCCAATGTGGCCGTGCTCGGCCTGGGCCGGGTCAACGTTCGTGTCGGAGGTGGCGACGTCATCATCGATCCGGGGCTCGGGCCGGCCGAGATGATGCACGGAGCGGTGTACCTGGAGGCCGCGCAAGCGATCGCGGCTGGCCAGCTGACGCCACTGCAGGCCTACTTCCGGGGAGACGTCATCGTCCGGGCTCCCGCGGACGACCTGCACAACGGCTACGGCTTCTTCATCCGGTTCGCCGAACTTGCCTTCACCTCGACGAGCCTGCGCGCACAGCTCGCTGAACTGCGCGATGAATTCCTCTGAGACTCCGCCGCTTTCGACGTACACCGGATGGTCCGCGCGGCTCGCCGACACCATGTACGAGGCGGTGACCGCACAGGACGCGGGCCTGGGCCGAATCGCCGCCGAGTTGATCCGGCATGGCGGCAAGCGGCTTCGCCCGCAGTTGTTGTTCCTCTCCGCGAGCCTCGGTGAGGCCGATGAGGGGCTGCTCCTCCATGCCGCCGCCGCGATCGAGCTCCTGCACGTGGGCTCGTTGATGCACGACGACGTGATGGACGGTGCGGCGACGAGACGCGGAGCACCGAGCGTGAACTCCCGGTGGGGCAACGCTTACGCCGCCACGACGGGAACGCATGTGCTCGCGTGCGCGATGGCCGAGCTGACCCATCTGCCACACGACGCGGTATCGGCGGTCACGGAAGGGGCGTTCGCACTCAGCAGTGGCCAGCTCCGGGAAACTGAGCACGCGTACGACACGGAGCTGGCCATCGACGAGCATCTCGAGATCATTCGCATGAAGACGGCCACGCTGTTCGCACTGCCGTGCCGGCTCGGTGCGGAGCTGGCCGGCGGCGACCCGCGCCTGGTCGATGCACTTTCCCGCTTCGGACAGCAGCTGGGGATCGCGTTCCAGCTCACCGACGACCTGCTGGACCTGGTCGGCGACCCGGCGGACCTGGGCAAGCCGACGGGTACGGATATGCGTGCCGGCGTCTTCTCCCATTCCGTCCTCCTCGCCCTGCGGCGGAACCCCGGCGGCCGACTGGCAGCACTGCTGCGTCACAAGAACCTCACCGTGCACGAGGCGGCCGAAGCGGCGGCGCTGGTGCGGATGGGCGGCACGGTGGGCACGACGCGCGAACTCGCGCACACCCATGCCGCGCGCGCCGCCGCCGCGCTCGCCGAGCTTCCAGACTTCCCCGGCCGCGAGGCGCTCGCCACCATCACCCGAAGCGTAGTGAGCCGCACACGATGAAGATCGTGGACGCGGTGGACGCGGTGGATGCGCCGGATCGCTACGACGCGGTGGTTGTCGGCGCGGGGCCCGCAGGTTGTTCGGCTGCCTACCATCTGGCGGTCCGGGGCCGCCGGGTCCTCCTGCTCGATGCCCAGCGCTTCCCCCGGGACAAGCCGTGTGGTGACGCGGTGACACAGCGCGCGGTCCGGATCCTCGACGCGATGGGCGTCCTCGGCTCTCTGCCCCATGCGGAACGGATGCGGGGCATGCGGGTCCACATGCGCGACCGTGGCCGACGCGATTTCCTCTATGAGGCCTATCCGGGGTCGGACAGCCATTGCCTCATCGTGCCGCGTGCCGTGCTCGACGAGGCGGTCCGTACCCGCACCGCGGCGGTAGGCGCCGAACTATGGGAGGAGGCCGCCGTCACGGCCCCGATCGTCGAGGGCGGACGGGTCGTCGGGGTGCGGGTACACCGTGACGGCCGATTCATCGATGTCCGGGCGGCCGCGGTCGTCGCGGCCGACGGTGCACGGTCGCCGCTTGCGAGCGCGGTCGGTCTGCGACCGGAGGGTGACCTCGGTGTCGGAATCCGCGGCTACTTGACCGATCTACGCGGGCTGCCGGATCTCCAAGAGGTCTTCCTGTCGCTCGACGACGTGGCCGGGCGGGAGCTGTTGCCGTCGTTCGGCTGGGTCAACCCGACCTGTGCGTCGCAAGCCAATATCGGCGTCGGGTTGTTCCGTCCCGGCTACGAAGGCCGGGCCGAGGAGGTGCTGCAGAACTTCCTCACTCGGTTGGGCACGGGCAGGCAGACGTTCGGCGGCCGGCTGCGCGGAGAGTGGGCCACGGCACCGTTCCCTCTCGACTTCGCACCCGATCGCTGCGTTGCCAACGGCATCCTGCTCGTCGGCGATGCGGCCGGGCTGGTGAACCCGTTCACGGGGGAGGGCATCAGCTACGCGCTGGAGTCCGGCAGGACTGCGGCCGAGGTCATTGACCGCGGGTTGATCTGCGATCCCGTGCGTCCGGACCTGCTCGATTACGCACTGCTGCTGGAGAATTCGTACTCCGGATGGCTGACGGCCGGCCGCCGCTCGGCTCACCGGTACCAGTTCGTCTGGCGGGTCCTTGAGAGCACATTCGACAGCGAGCGCGCGCCCTTCGCTCTGTGTCGGCGGGCGGTTCTCTTGCCCGAGGGTACGGGCGAGCTCCGCGCCCATCGCACGATCGGCGACGTAGCCGCGCTGTTGTCGCCCGGGCTCGACGTACGCACCGATCTGCTCGGCGTCGGTGAGCTCATGACGAGCGCTGTCCGCGGCGAGTGGCCCTTCCTGGCCCGCCTGGCCACGTCGGGCTGGGGCGATCCCGGCGTCCAGTTACGGCCGGCACTGTTGCTGCTGCTTGCAACCCATTTCGGTGACCCAGGCACGCGCTGCAGAATCAAGCTGGGCGCCGCGATCGAACTGAGCGCCTTGGCGGCGCTCGCGCAACTCGGCGTCGAGGACACGCCGACCCCGCACTCCGGCTGGGGTAACAGGTTCGCCATCTTGGTCAGCGACCTGCTGATGGCGAAGTCATTGCACCTCGCCGGTGACGGCGGCCCTGAGGCACTTGAGCTCATCTCCCGCGCCGTCGGGAAGGTGTGCACTGGCCGAATTCGCGAGCGCCGCCACGCGTTCGACGCAGGGGTGTCCGAGGACGAACACCTGTCATTGGTCGAATTGCAGACGGCGTCATCCTTCGAGTTGCCGTGCCGGCTCGGCGCCGTCGTGGCCGGCGCCGAGCCGCCACACGTCAGCGCTCTGGCGAGCTATGGCCGTGCGCTCGGCGTCACGTTCCGCCTGACCGAGGACATCCGAATCCTCACGGGGGTTACGGGAGTCACGGGGCCGGTGGACAAGGACGCGGGCGCCGCCCTGCGTGAGGGCACGCTGGCCCATCCCGTACTGGTCGCCCTGCGGCGCACACAAGGCAGGCTGGCGAGCCTGATCCATCGTGGGTGCTTGACTGCGGACGATGTCGACGAGGCGGTCGCGATCGTCCGCGGCAGCGGAGCCCTGGACCTCACGATGGAACTGGCCCGCGAGCAAGCCGGCCGGGCCGCGGAGGCGCTTGAGGCACTGCCGCAAGGTCCTGCCCGCGCATCCTTGTTCGCGCTGACGGAATACGCGCTCACGCGACAGGTGTCCGAACGAGCTGATTTGGGGTCATCGTTCGAATGATCCGGCGATCGGGAAAGCCAGTTACTGCCATCCCGTCGTCGCCCCGCCCGCCGACTTGCCACAGCAAGGCCCTGGGGATGGCGTTGCGATCGCCGGGTGAGGGTGCCGGTGGCGGCGTCGATGATCGCTTCGGTGGTGTCCCGGCGGCGGATCTGGTCCAGGCGCGGTCGCGGGCTCCGGGTCGGTACCGCTGGTTGAGGGCTTTTACGACCAGGCCCTCGACGCCGGTGACGTCCCTCCAGTCCTCCAGCCAATCCCTGGCCTTGTCCGGGTCGGTGGTCATGGGACACAGGGTCCATGGGGCGGTCAGTGCGCGGGCCGCGAAGAGGACCTCCGGGCGTCGAAGGCGATGAAGAACGCCGGACTCTTCGCAGCGAGCGCGCCGGCAGTACGGCCGCGGGCGGCGGACGAGCGCTTCGACGTGTGCACTGCCTCGAACGCCGACGCAAGAGCGATCGCCTGGCCCTGACCGGTTCTCTGGTTTCGCCCTTCAGGGAAGGTTCACAAGAACGACCCCGGCAGCACCACAGGTCTGGTGGATTCGCTCTCCGTGTGTTTCGAACGCTGCTGAATCGCCTTCCAGAGCTGCCTTGAAATGCTCCATGAAGGTGAGTGCGAGCGCTGGTTCCCCGCCGCGGACGGCCAGCTGACTGGCCTCGTCCAGGCGGGTGTGCACCTCGGGGGTCGTGAGCGCGTCCAGAGAGCCCAGCAACTCGTCGTAGTGCTGGCAGGCCGAGCGGACCTCTTCGAGCCCGCCCGGAGGCGGGCCGAAGCTCCGGTCGGTCTTGTCCGTGGTGCACGCGAACACCGTCACGCTTCCGGCTAGGAGCAGCGCCGCCAGGCCGACCCGGCGTGCGGTGAGCCTGCCTTCTGTCGCCGCCTCGGCCACGGGCCGAGGCGGCGACTCCGGTCGGCCACGGCGACGTACGGCCCAGGCAACGCCCCCCACTGTGATGGCGAGCAGCGAGCAGGCCGTACCCCCGACGAGGATCCGCAACAGGGTGTTGCGCACGAGAGGCACCGAGATCCCGCTGCACGCGGCGGGGCGCAGAGCGAGCGCGTCGACACAGCCGGCGGCCAGGACACCGCCGAAGAGCACGGCCGTCAGCAGACACCCGGTCAGGAAGGCTGCCACGAGCCCGTAAAGGACGGCCATGCGCCCGTGCCGCGGCCGGAGCAAGGCTACCGTGGAGACCGCGACGAGGCCCTGAAGGAACATGGCGGCGACGAGGTTCCCGTGGGTGAAGGCGAGCAGGAAGCCGTCCATCGTACGGGTCCTCTCGGAGATGCCGGAATGGATCAGGAGGCGGGAGACGAGAGTGCCACCGAGGAAGGCCGCGGTGGCGGCCAGGCAGGTCAGGACGACCACGAAGGGCCAGGTCCTCCGGCCCCCTGCCGCAGTCTCCGCCGTGCTCCTCCCCGCCGTCGCCGACCGCGGTGGGTGCTGCAGGCGCGCGGCCAGCGGCAGCGCCCACACCACGACGAGCGCCAGGACCAGCGGGGTCCATTCCGCGAAGCGCAGGACCAGCGGATGCTGAACGGCCGACCAAAGCCAGTACGGCCCCGCCGGCGCCACCTGCGCCACAGCGCGGTGGTCGGCGCGGACCCCCTCCCCGATGGTGCCGAGCCAGTCCGCCGTGTCGGTGAGAACCATCCACGAGGCGATCACGACCGACAGGATCAGCGAGGCGGCGGCCCAGCCCACCGCCCACAGCGTGCGCCGTGGAGCGGCCGGAGCCCCCCAGGCTGCCGAGGACTGAGCGGCCCACCGTACGAAGAGGACGAGCATCACGGCCAGGGACAGCGCCCAGAGGGCGGCTGTCATGCCTTCGGACGAAGGCGGCCAGGGCGAGACCGCCCCCACCCCCCTGTCCACGGCGAGGGGCCTGCCGAGCACGAGCCCGGCCGCCAGGCCGAGTGCGGGGAACACCGTGTCCCGGACGGTGCGTCCGGACCGGGGCGTACGCCATGCTCCGAGGCCGATGACGGCCGCGATGGCCGGCGAGACCACGAGCGCCGCCGCCCATCGGCTGTTCAGCGGATCGGCCTCATGGGCCGTGAGCCACCACAGGATCAGGAACCCGCTGCCGGCACTCATGGCGGCCACTCCGGCCGCGCAGCACTCCCAGAACCCGATCCGGAACAGCCGCTCCGGATGGTGCACCATACGGATCCGCTGATCGGTGGTGGGATGGTTGCCGCGCAACGCCTTCCACCACGGGCGGCCATCGTCCGCTGCCGCCTCGAGCGCGGCCACCAAGTCCTCACGGACAACCCACGATGCCGCGCGTGCGTCCGCACCGTACTCCCGCACCCGCAGCACGGCCTGGGAGGTCAGGAAGACGAGGCCCAGCAGGACCGCGGCCCGCAACCCGACGCCGAGCGCGTCCTGGGGTGGGGAGCCGATCAGGCCGACGGCCAGGGGGAGCACGCCGAGGGGGAGAAAGGCCCAGGTCAACGACCGAGTGAGGCACTCGATGTCGGTATCCCGGTTCCGCAGGTGTGCCAGCTCGTGCAGCAACACGGCGCGGAACCGCGCGGGGTCCGCCCGGAACAAGGTGACGAACCCCGCGTCGAGGACCACGGCGTACCAGCCCGCGCGCCCGAACGCGTGGGCCGTGACCTCACCCCTGGACAGCCGCAGCAGGAATCGGGGTGGCCGGTGCAGGCCCGCCTCGGTCACCAGCTCGTGCAGGCGTCCCACGAGGGCCGCCTGTTCCGCGTCCGCTTCCGGGGCGAAAGCGGTCAGGTCGTGCCTGCGTACGTGCACCTTCGGGTCCGCCCAGTACAACAGCCCGGCGAGGGCCAGGAGGAGAGCGATCCCGGCCAGCACCCAGGGAGCCTTCGTCCGCTCGTACTCCGCGGTACAGGTAAGGAAGGAGTCCAGGAAAGCGCCGTTCCCCCCGGTCCGGCCGGCTGCCGCGGAGCACTGCTCATAGACCTCCTGCGCCCGGTCTGCGCCGGGTGCGAGGGCGAGGTACACGGTGTTGTAGACGAAGACGGACGCGCCCAACAACGCGGTGATAAGGAGGAGGAACCGGAACGTCGTCCCGGCGGGAAGCCCGGACGGTTCCGGTGAAGTCGCCGGTGCGGGAACCGTCGGCGTGGCAGGCGTCGGCATCGCGAACCCCCGAAGGGTGGTGGGCGGGCTCGGCTATGTGGTGAGGCTGCCGATCACCGCGTCGGCCAGCAGTCGGGCCCCGTCCTCGTCGATTCCGTATCGCAGGGCCTGTTCGTACACCTTCTGGCGGGTGGCCTCCCTCACCGCAGGGGGCAGCGCCTCAGCCGACTCGGCGGGGCGGGCGGTCCCGTCCACCGCATCGGTCTCCGGACCGGCCGCGGAGTCGATGGCCGCCCCAGCCGCCGGGGTAACGCTCGCCTCGGCGGAGTTCTCTCCCCCGGTCGGCTCCTCCCCCTCCGCCGGGTCCGGTCGCCGCCGCATGCGTCGCACCCGGGCACGTACCGAGCCCGCGCTCCGCTCCGTCGCCGTCAGCGCTAGGTGTGCGCCCACGGTGACCAGGGCGGTCTCGACCATCGCCAGCACGATGGGAGTCGCTATGGCGATCAGCTCACCGCCGCCGAAACCGAACCGCTCATCCTTCGGTGTCGCGGCCGCCCGCTTGCGCGCCGCCTTGAGCGCCTTGCGGGGATCCCGGAAGTAGGCCGTGCTCTCGGCGTGGAAGAGGACCAGCTCGTGCGGAGCGACGTCCTCCACCACCTCGCGGGCGATCTCCCTGAGGAGGTCTTCCTCCAGCACGTACGGCTCCGCCTGCGATCGGCTCACGCCCCACCCCCGGGTTGCACGGCTCGCGCCGGACGGCTTCCCTTCCGGTCGACCAACCCTACGCAGCAGCCAGGTGGCGTACCAGGGTCGTACAGGGCGCGCGTGAGTGCACTGCACGGCTCCCTCGCCCCGCGCACGCCCCCGGCAGCCGTCAGCAGGCAGGGCTCCAGGGCGGGAGGAGAGCCGCCGATCGGGGCAGGATCCCCGACCGTTGACGGACGACCCCACAGAAGGCAATCGCGAGGACGGCCGGCGGCGCCTACCAGTTCCGCCACGGGGAATCCCAGGAATGGCCGGCCTCCTCGGTAGCGGAAGTGACCGGGTCAGCCGAAGGGGACGTAGCTCTCCCCGTTGAGGAACAGGTACCCCTGGGGGCCGATCTCCCATACGTACGTCTGTGATCCCGCCTGGGTGTAGGTGGTGAGCTGGTTCCCGGCGACCGTGAAGCGGCCGACAAGGGTCGTGCCCCAGATGTCCATCTTGCACGTGCCGTCTGGGTAGAAGCTGTACACGGAGGACTTGAAGCCGTCGGAGCTGCCTCCGCTCCAACTTCCGATCAGTGCGGCCGGAATGCCGGCGACCCCGCCCCGGTCGTCGGAGAGGCCGCCGCCCGACACACCACCGCCGTCGTTGCCACCCGCACCGCCCCGACCACCCTCATCCCCGCCGCAAGCGCCGAGGGTGAGCAGTGCGCAGAGCAGCGCCCCGGATACTGCCGCCGTGCGTCGGGTCTTCCTCATGGAACCTCCAAGCGCTGCGGTAAGCGTTCAGCCCACCGTCGATCCAGCTGCACGCGAGCGCAAGGGAACGACAGAAAGTAGCGCATAGCGACCGGATCTGACCGTCTGGGCGATGCCCCCGCCGGTAAGCACGAGCCGACCGGCCACCAACGAGGCGTGCTTCTATACCTCTGCGCCTCCATCCCGCCGAAACCGGGAAACTGCTGAACAGGAAGTGGAAATCGGGTTCGGACTTCCGCAGGGACCGCAGCAGAGTGTGGTCCTTCGTCTCACCGTGCAGGGCGACCAGGACCGCGGCAAGGCTGAGTTCCTCGGTGGGGCCGCGGCGGGCCGCCTCCTACTGCAGGAGTATGCGCAAAAGCCGCAGATCGCCCGGCTGCCGTCGTACTGGGCTGGGCGCAGAACAGTGGCCCGCCGTACCGGATCGCCCGCAGTCGCGTCCCAGCAGGTGCGGTCTACCCGCATCCGGGCCAGTTCGGTCTGGCCGGGGGGAGGACCACCTGCCAGAGCGGCGGACGCTGGAGACGGTCCAGCAACTCGTACGCGCAGCCTTCATCCGCGTTCACCAGCGGGAACTCAGGCTCGGTCTGCAGAAGGGATTCCTGGAGCCTGCGCAGCAGTTCCCGCTTGCGGAGCCGGCGCAGGCCCAACCCGCTGAGCAGGGTGCTGCGATCGGCGTCCAGCTCGGGGCCGTCGGAGTCCCGAACCTCGTCTTCGGGCTGGTTGAACACCGCCTCCAGCGCTTCGTCATCGGCCGCGAGGTCGAGTTCGGTGTAGTCGCGCCAGCCCGGCAGACCGAAGAGGATCTCCAGGGCCTCGTCCATGCTGGCGCCGATGAGGCCGGCTTCGCCCTCGGAGCTCGCGTACAGCACAGCCCCGTCGGCACATATGAAGTAGGTTCCGCCGGTGTCGTCGCCGGCCACGGCCCTCAGCGGCGCTCCGCTCGCCAGATGGACCTCTTCCCCCGTGCTCAGGCCGGTCAAGATCAAAATCGAAGGATCCCGTCGCCAGCCTCGCCAGACCAGGATTCCGGCGCAGGACCCGTGCTGCGGGCACCGATGGTGCCGACGGCGTGGTGCAGGAGCCGGGCGAGGCCGTCGGCATGGGCCGGGTGCAGCGCGAGTTCGCGGCGTTTGCCGACCAGGACCCTCGAGCGGGATCCCGGGGCTGGCCTAGCCGAGTTCCGTGGTGACGCCGTGGGTGACCGTGCGGATAGGTCGTGGAGGTGGCCCATCGTCTCTGCCTCGGACAGCTCCGCCCCGTGCGGTGAAGGGAGGTCGTTCGGCTCGGTGAGGGACAGCAGCGCTGCCGGTCGCTCGAACGGCACGAGGCGGCCGACCGGTTCGGGGTGCGACGCGTGAAGGCGTGCCAGGGCACCAGCCCGGCCCAGCGGCTCCACCTCGTCGGGCTGCCCTCCTGCTTGCGTCTCACGCGGCTACATCTGCCTCGACACCGTCACCGCCGCCACCATAGTCATCTGGCTTCGCATGTGATCGACGGGCAAGCTAGTCGGCGACGACGGCCGTGTTCTGGCAGGCGGTCAGCAGCCAACGGCCGTCGGTCTGCTTGGAGGTCACGTACAGAGGGGCGCCTTCACTCTCCTCGCCCGGGGCCAGGTATCGCTGACGGACCTTGACCGCCGCGACGTCGGGGCGGATGAAGAGCACGTGGGTCACCTCGTAGGTGACCTTGCCGTCCCAGTTCGCCGCGGGGAGGACCTTGCGGGTGAACTCCGAGATTGCGTCAAGGCCGATGAGGACCTTGCCGTGGGCCGTCGTCCAGATCGCGTCCGGGTGAAAGAGGCCCAGGAACTCGTCGGGGTCCTTGTTCTGCTGGGAGTGCTCGACGGTGGCGACGAGCTGGCTGATGGCTTCGATGTCTGCCGCGTGGGCCTCGGATTCCAGGGTCATGTGCGTCATCTTCACACCTCAAGCGTGATAGAGGTCAAGTGTGTGATCACATCGCGATACCAAGATGACCGGACGCCCAGTGCGAGAGCCGCATGCTGCCCAGGGCAGTCTGGAGCCCAGGACAACGACCCGGCACGAGACGCCCGGCTAGTCGCCGGTCGTGCCGTCGAACATCTCGCGCAGGATGTCCAGATGGCCGTTGTGACGGGCCGTCTCCTCGGTGAGGTGAAGGAGGATCCAGCGCAGGTCGACATGGAGACCGTCCCGGACAGCTCGCTTGGCCTGGCTGTCCAGGCCATTCGCGGCGACCAGTTCGCGGTAGCGGGCGCTCTGCGCGGCGTATTCGTCGAGCAACTGCGTGAGCGGGAAGTCGACGGCGATACGCATCTCGCGGTCGGGGTCCTCCTCGGTCCAGGGGCCACGGTCTTCCTCGCCGAGGAAGACGACCTGGAACCAGTAGTACTCAACCCAGCGGAGGTGGTTGATCACTCCGCTCATGGTCATCAGCGGTGACCCCGGCAGGAGCGCCTTGCGGGCGTTCTCCGCAGAGACGCCATCGCACTTGGCGCGGGCGGTGTCACGTGTGTAGTCGAGAACTGTGGTGAGCTGGGTGCGCTCGTCCCACGTTCGTGGTGTGTCGTCGATTCTGGTCATCGCGCGAAGCGTCCCTGATCACCGCGACCGATGTCGAGGCATTTATCGGCGGGCCCAACCTGCTCCGCGTAAGACCTGTCCGGCCGATCATGTTCGAAGCCAAATGGCGCGTGCCGCGGCGCTCGCAGTGCCGAGGTAGACGTAACGGCGCTCGTCGTAGCGGGTGGCCACCGCCCGGTGTCGCTCGAGGCGGTTGATGGCCCGTTCGACGGTGTTGCGCTTCTTGTACCGCTCTTCGTCGAAGCCGGGCGGCCGTCCGCCGCGTGAGCCTTGACGCGGGCGGGCGGCCTGGCTGCCAGTATTCTCCGGGATGGTGCACCGGATGCCCCGCCGCCGGAGGTACTCGCGGCAGGGCCCGTTGCTGTAGGCCTTGTCGGCCGCGACACTGTCCGGCTACTTGCGGGGCCTTCCCGACCCGATCTTCAGGACTCGGATCTTCTCCAGTACCGGCTTGAACTGTGTCCAGTCCGCCCGCTGTCCCGGTGTGACGATCAGGGGCAGCGGGCGGCAGCAGGCGTCCGCGATCAGGTGGATGTTGCTGGTGAACCCGACCCACGAGCGGCCAAGGCCCTCGCCGCCTGGACACCTTCACCAGGCGGGCGTGAAGGCTCTGCCACGCGGTTTCGTTCTGATGTTCCGGAACCCGATCCCCCTTTGAGGCGGGGCCGGTAGCCGGGTCGGTGCGAGCGCTGGCCGCGTGCTGGTGTGCTCGCACGATGATGGAGTCGACCGAGATGTCCCAATGACGGTTTTCCACGGCCCGAATCGTTCGGGTAGGGCACGCCACTGCACACCGGTCCGCACCCGGTGCAGAATCCCGTCGATCACCTGCCGGTGATCCCGCCACCTACCACAACGCCGGTTGCTGACCGGCAGGAACGCCCGCAGCCGTTCCCACTCGGCATCACTCAGATCATCCCGCCCCGTGCTCACATCAACGGCCTGGGCGCGGGTCAGTCACGTGGTCGGCCGGACAACTGCGACCCTTCGTCAGACTCCCGCCCGGCGCGCGCGCAGGCGCTGCCAGGCGGCGATGCCCAGGGTGATGCCCCAGGTCAGGAAGAGGGCGTACCAGAACAGCGCCCAGGCCGCCTGCGGGTGAGCGTCCTGGGCGGCGAAGGCCGGGGCCGAGACCACGCGGTCGGCGGAGATCAGGTACTGCATCGCGAAGTACGTGAAGCCCCAGAGGGCCATGCCGATCGCGGCGAGCCCCGACGGGACGGCGATGAGCAGGGCCGGGATACGGCGGCCCCAGGGGCGGACCAGGGCGAGGGAGAGCACGCCGCCGAACACAGCCAGGGCGCCCATCATCCAGTAGCCGACCACGGCCTCCAGGTTTCCGTGAGGGGCCGTGGCGAAGTCCCCGGGGAACATCGCCGAGATACCGGCCCCCCACCAGAAGTGGGGCGCCGCGTATCCCAGGGCCGCTACGGCAGCCACGTAACCGGGCCATGCGGGCTGACGGGCGGGCAGTGAGGTCGCGCTCTCGGTCGCCATCAGGTCCTCCAAAATGCTCGGGTTCGAGTGGCGGTCCGATGTCCCCCCGCCGTGAACAAGCCTCTCCGAACAGGCGCCTCCCGCGGATCAGGCAGCCGCACGATTGCGTACTCCCCCACCCGGGGGAGCCCGGTCCACCCTGGGTAGGCCCGTCGGCCGCCAGGCTGAGGAGTGCCGCGGTGCTCACCGCGCTGGCCGTGGGAACCGGCACCCAGCTGCTCGCCTACCTAGCGGCCGGAATGCTCACCGGAGCTGTGAGGGTCTACCGCCGCACCGTTGAGCCGCGCCCCTACGACCTCTTGGCCGGCCTCGGTGACCAGGCGCAGCGGCTGGTGCTACCGCCCCTGACCGGCGCCGAGGTGGTCGTGGCACTGGTGGAGCGCGAACAGGTTGCGGTGCCCGGAAGGGTTGTCGGGCAGGTTGCGGCGGAGTCGCGCGTAGAGGGACTTCTTGGCCTCGGCTTCGCCGGAGATGTGGTGGGTGTCCTGCCACCAGCTCTGGAGGTCGCTCCAATGGCCGGTGCAAGAGGCCACTGGGACAGGGAAAACGCAACTTCGACACGGCCCGCGGAGGCAGCTACCTTCACCTGGTCTTCGGCGATCGCCCACGGTCGCACAGGAGTTCCTTCAGCCTGAGCCACCCGCGACGGGTGAGTCGGTCACGCCCCCACGATTCCTCGCCCCCATGCGTGAGCCACCGAACCGGGTCCACACCAGGCACCCCCAACCAGGGAGAGACGCATGCCCCATCTTGCTCTGTACACATTCGGCGTCCTGAAGTCACCTCTCGCCGATCCCGCACCTCTCACGCGCGAGTTCTACGACATTGGTGAGGCCGTCTACCGGAAGGTCAGCCAGCACCCCGGATACCTCGCGCGTGCTGAAGCGGCAGACGGTGACCGGGGCATGCTCTTCGGGGCGGACTGGGGTGCATGGGGAGAGTTCGCCGTACCGACCTGGTACGGCAAGGGCCGTACGGCGGAAACCACCGCCCTGGCCGCGACACTCTCACTCTGGACCGACCTGCGCCCCGCCTTCGACGCCGTCTACACCGGTCTGCACCGTGAGGCGCTGAACAGGCGTTACGACTGGTTCGAGAGGACAGGGCACCCGAATTACGTGTGCTGGTGGGTCTCCGGCGGCGTGATACCCACCTGGCGGGACGGGGTTTCCAGGCTGGAACACCTCCACGACCACGGCTCCGTGCCGCACGCCTTCACCTTCCACCACTCGTTCGCCCCGGAGGGAACTCCGACCAGGATCAAGGGCATCGGGCCGAAGAGCGACCAGTCTCGCTGACAAGGAAGCCTGAACGACTGGGTTCGCTGTCAGACACCTCGATTGAATGACGGCGACTCGGTCTTCGTCGATCGCCCGACCTCCAGCTCGGCACGCAGGACATCGAGGGCTTCCTCCATCCGCGGTCCGCCGTGCACGCCAGTTCTCCTCGGTTCGCGAACCTGCACCCTTTGTAGGCATGATCAATGTCGATGAATTCGGGCGCCACTTGCAGCCCAGCGGGCGTTGCCCCTGCCAGCCCCCAGCCGCCAGCCGCCAGCCGCCTCGCACGAGCCCGCTACCTGGTTTTGGCCTGGACCCGGACTTGGTGGGTCAGCGGGCGAGGGAGACGGCGAAGGGCTTGAAGCCGTGTCGGCGCAGGATGTGGGGCACGACCAGGATCATGGCCTCGGTGGCGCGGGCCGTGGTGATGTCGCCGAGGTCCTCGATCCGTTCGGGCTGCCAGCCCAGGTCGCCGAGCAGGCCGGTGACGGTCCTCTTCGCGTGTTCGTCATCGCCCGAGAGATAGGCGGTCGGTGGGGTGGCCAGGGTTTCGGGAGCGGTCATGACCATGAAGAGCATGGTGTTGAGGGTCTTGACCACACGGCTGTCGGGGAGCGCGGCCTGGAGCTTCTCCGCGAGGCTGCTGCCGGGATAGCACAGGTCGCCGGGCAGGCCGTGACCGTCGTCGCGGGTGGCGTTGGAGACGTCGATGAGGATCTTGCCGGCAAGTTCGGTGCGCAGGTCGGTGAGGCGGTCCAGGGAGCTGTCGCCGGGCGTCGCGTTGATCACGATGTCCGCGGTGCGGGCGGTGGTGCGATGGTCGGCGAAGGCGATCCGCGGGGCGAGCCCGGCGGTGCGGCCGGCGGTGTCTTCGGGGTCCCGGCCGCCGAGGGTGACGTGGTGTCCGGCTGCGGAGAGCTTGCCGGCGAGGTTGGTTCCGACGCGGCCGGTGCCCAGGATGCCGATGCTGGTCATGCGGTGATGCTCCTTGGTGGTATCGGGTGGGAAAGAGCGGAGATGTCGGGTCAGGCGATCGGCGAGAGGACCTTGAGGGCGGCGCCGTGGATGCCGGGGGCGGCGGCCAGGAAGTCGCGGCTGCCGGTGTTCCAGGGTTCGCCCACCAGGTCGGTGACGGTGCCGCCTGCCTCGGAGACCAGCAGGGCGCCGGCGACCAGGCCGGAGCGGACGTCGGAGAACTGCCAGAACGCGTCCATGCGTCCGGCGGCGACGTGGATGAGCTGCATCGTGGCGGGAACGGACACGCGCACGACCAGGCCGTTGATGAGCATGGCGGTGACGGAGTCACCGATCCGCCGGAAGGTGCGCTCGTCCTCGCCGGGCTTGGCCTGGCCGGTGCCGACGAGCGCGGCGCCCAGGTCGGTCTTGGCGGACACCTTCAGGGGCCGGTCGTTGAGGCGGGCACCGCCGCCGGCGACCGCGGTGTAGGTGTCGCCGGTCAGCGGCAGGTGGACGACGGTGAGTACCGGCTGGTTGTCGCGGACCAGGGTGGCGGTGACGGCCCAGTCCTCCATGCCGTGGACGTGGTTGATGTTGCCCTCGGCGGGGTCGACGACCCACCACTCCCCGGGCGGGAGCGCGCCGCCGGCCAGCTCATCCTCGGTCCACTGCGACCCCGGCCGGGCCTGCAGCAGCGGTGCCCGCAGCACGTCCAGCACCGCGTCGTCGTTGGCGTGGATCTCGCCCACGACCTCGTCCAGACTCACGCCCCGGGCGTGCGAGGTGTAGCGGTCGCGGAGCGTGACACCGGCGGCCTTCACCGCGGCGGTCACGTCGGACATGAGGGTCGTACCGGCGTCGAAAGGCATGGCGGTGCTCATGGTGGGCTCCCTGGGATTGGTCGAAGCGGGGCGGTTGTCTCGCCCCCGCACTTCGAAGGTAAGCCGCTCGATCATTAACAACAAGTGCATGCTTGTCACTTGTAGAGTTACTGGCATGCAACTGGACCTGAACCTGCTCACGGCCCTGGACGCCCTGCTGGAAGAGGGCAGCGTCGCCGGCGCGGCAGCACGCCTCCACGTCACCGCACCGGCGATGAGCCGCTCCCTGGGCCGCATCCGCAAGGCCACCGGTGACCAGATCCTGGTCCGCACCGGCCGCAGCATGGTCCCCACTACCCGCGCGCTGGCCATGCGCGCCGAGGTCCACGCCCTGGTGCAGCAGGCCCACCAACTCCTGTCCGCGCAGCAGGAACTCGACCTGGCGGCCCTGGACCGGGTGTTCACCGTGCGCTGGCACGACGCCCTGACCGCCGCATGCGGCACGGCCCTGATCACCGCCGTCCACCGCGAGGCCCCCGGAGTCCGGCTGCGCCTGTCTGCCGAACCCGGGACGGACGACGCCGAGCTGCGTCGGGGTGAGGTCGACCTCGAATCAAGCTCCAGCGCTCCGGCGCTCCCCGACATCCGCCACCGCCTCGTCGGCAAGGACCGGCTGGTCGTCGCCGTCCGACCGGGCCACCCGCTCACCGCAGGCCCGCTGAGCCTTGAGCGTTACGCAGCCGCCGAACACCTCACCGTTTCGCGGCGCGGAAGCCTGCGCGACCCGATCGACGACGCCCTGAGCGCGCGCGGCCTCGAACGACGCGTCGTCGCCGCCGGGCCCACCGTCGCCTTCGCACTGCAACTCGCCCTCGACACGGACTTGGTCGTCACCCTCCCCGGCGCGGTCACCCGCACGGCCCGGGAACAACTCGGCCTGGCCACACTGCCGCCGCCACTCCCGCTGCCCGACGTACCCCTGTACCTGCTGTGGCACCAGCGCTACGACAACGACCGCGCCCACACCTGGCTGCGAGAGCTGGCCACCGAAGCCGTCCAGGCACTTTCACACCACCGACCACCTCTCAACAGCCCCTCACCAACCGGACCGGGAAGTGACGGACACGCCCGGGGAAAGGCCAGCACCGCCCGGTGCAGCCTGCGCCAGAGCCGGGCGGGCCTCGGGTCCACGCAATGAATCGAGGTGTGCGGTGGCGGGCGAGACTCCGAACGGCTCCCGGCAGATACCGCCACGCGCGCCGCTCGTCAGCACGTACACCACAGCCGTGAACACCGCCGCTCGTCCAGCGGAGTTCGTTCAGAACCGGCCGACGCGACAGATCAACCCCCACACGGTGCAGCAGCATCATGCCGCACCACCGAAGCACCACGCGAGACGTCCGCCAATTCTGAGCGGGTCAGCCGCGCTTTATTCCGCGTCCTCACGCGACGCAACCGTCGCGTTGGCGAGAAGACCTCAGCCCTTCGGCCGGCCGAACTCCAGCCATGCGCAGATCCCGACCATGACCAGGATCACCACGGCATCCGGCCCGGTCAGTGCCCACGTCTCGCCAGGATCGAAAATGTGGACGAGGATCGCCAACACACCCAGGATCACCGTGCCGCCCATGACCTTGGCGATGAACCCGGACAGCGTCCCCTTCGCCGACTTGCCCTCGGCGGCATAGACATCCTGGACGGTGATGACCCCGCCGGGGCCGGTTCCCTTGACCGTGGGGAGATCGATGCCCTGCTCGGCGGCGCGCTTACGGGCCGAAGCCGTGGCGCGGACCTCCACCTTCGTCGGCTTCGGGACGCGCGTGACCACCTCGGTCGTTTTCTCCGACGCGGTCGTCGTACTCTCCAGCGCGTCGAGCAGCGTCAGCGCCTCTGTCACTGTGGGCCGTTGGTCCGGGTCCTTCTCGAGCAGCGCGGTGATCAGTGGCTCCAGGCGCCCCGCGTGCCGCGGGGGCTGCTCGGTCAGGAGGGCAGTCAGGGTGGCGGTGGGATTCGCTCGGCGAAAGGGTGAGGTCCCTTCGACAGCCTGGTAGAGCGTCGCCCCGAGCGAGAACAGGTCGCTCGCCGGGTGGTCCTCGGCACCGTTGGCGCGCTCGGGGGCGACGTACTCCAGAGAGCCGATGAATGCGCCGGTTGTGGTGAGGGAAGTGTCGGTGGAGTGGACGGCGATGCCGAAGTCGGTGAGCAGGAACTCGTCGTCGGCGAGCATGACGTTGGCGGGTTTGACGTCACGATGGATGATTCCCGCGCTGTGAGCCGCTGCTAAGGCCTGGAGCAGGCAGCGGGCGGCGTGGGCCGCGCTCTCCACCGGCAGGGGTCCCTCGATCTCGAGATGCCGCTCCAGCGAGTGCCCGTCGACCAGACGCATGACCATCCACGGCCGGTCGTCCTCGGTGATCATGTCGTGGACAGCGACGATGTACGGCTGGTCGCGCAGTGCCGCGGCGTTCTGGGCCTCGCGCCGGGCCCGGGCCAAGCGTTCGGAGTGCTCCTTCGGGGAGGTCGCCGGAGGCAGGTACACCTCCTTGACGGCGACACCGACGTCGAGGTCCATATCGTGCGCCCGCCAGACGATGCCGAAGCCGCCGCGGGCCAGCTCCTCGTCGAGACGGAACCGGCCACCGATCACCGTGCCCGGCTGTGTCTGCTGCACCATGGCCCACCCGTTGTTATTGAGAACGCGTCAAGTGTGCTTGTCCCACGATATCGGGTGGCCTCCCGACGCGCGGCAAGCGTGGAGGGACCCGAAGGCAGCGGCAGCGGCCCTCAGGGGACAAGACCGTGAGAAACACGTCCCGGCCTCAAGCGGCAGGACGAACCGCCACCGCCTCTCCCGCGGCGGCGACCGCGGGGCCAACTCCGCCTTCTACCGCATCGCCTCGTTCGCATGTCCAGCGACTCCCGCACCCGCGAATACGCCGCCCGGCAGACCGGCCGCCGGACGCACAAAGGAAAAAGATCATCCGCCCGACCCCGCCCACACCCGATGGCCGGGCAGCCTTCCGCCCCACGGATCGTTCACAGGAGTCATCCAGACCCGAGAGCGGGCCGGGCCGCAGGCCAGCTACCTCAAGATCACCTTCACGAAGGTCCTCGGCGACGGCTCCACCACTCCACCCGACGGCCTCACCATCGCCGGCATCGGCCTCACTCTCTGGCAAGAAGGCCGCGACCGGGTCACCCGCCGCAGCTGACGGACACCGAGCTGCCGACACTCGCGGTCATGCACGCCGTCTCGGGCTCGCCAGCGCGCCGCCGACGGCCTCCCCGGCCGGCCGCCGCAGCCAGCCCCTCTTGAGGGTGAAACAGCAGGTCAAGCACCACTCCGGCCTGCCCGGGACGGAGCTTCTGCAACCACCTTTAGGTCTGGGCCAGTTCGCGCACCGTGGCCATGTCACTGAAGGGGAGCAGCTCCTCGCCGACGATCTGGTGCACTTCGCTGCCCTTGCCGGCGATCAGGACCGTGTCGTCGGGGCCCGCCGCGGACAGGGCGAAGGCGATCGCCTGGCGGCGGTCGGCATAGCGCCGGAAGGGGGTGCCGGTCACCGTGAGGCCGGCGGAGACCTGGTCCAGGATGGCCTCGGGGTCCTCGTTGCGGGGGTTGTCCGAAGTCAGGACACAGAGGTCGGAACGGGTCCCGGCGATCTGGCCCATCTCGGCCCGTTTGGTGGTGTCGCGGTCCCCGCCGCAGCCGAAGACCGTGATCACCCGGCCGCGGGCGAAGCCCCGGATGGTGGTCAGGACCTTGTCCAGGGAGTCCGGCGAGTGGGCGTAGTCCACGATCACCGACGTGCCCATCGGGGTCCGGAAGCGTTCCAGACGGCCCGGGACCGGCGGCATCCGGTCGAGCGCGTCGACCAGGGGGCCCAGCTCGTGCCCCAGCACGTGGCAAGCCGCCACGGTGGCCAGCGCGTTGGCCACCGAAAACCGGCCGGGGATGGGGATCGAGGCCGGGTAGGCGCGTCCGTCGTGGTGGAGGGTGAACCGCGTACCCGAGGCACTCACCACGAGGTCGGTGGCCCGGTAGTCAGCCGGGCGGTCCAGGGCGTACGTGGTCACCGCACCCGGCATCATCGACACGATGGACGCGCCCACCGGGTCGTCGGCGTTGACCACCGCACGCCGACACAGGCCCTGGAAGAGCCGCAGCTTGGCGTCCCGGTAGTCCGCCATCGTCCCGTGGTCGTCCAGATGGTCCTGCGTCAGGTTGGTGAAGACCCCGACGTCGATGAACGTACGGTCCACCCGGTGCGTCAGCAGCGCCATCGAGGTGGCCTCCAGCACCACGCCGGCGGCCCCGCGGTCGCGCATGTGCCCCAGCAGGTACTGCAGGTCGGGAGATTCCGGCGTGCTCAGCACCGATGGCGGCATGGGGATCGGCTCGTCGCCGATCCTGCTTCCGGCGGTTCCGATCACCCCGACCCTGGAGCCCTCGGCGATCCGCAGGACGGACTCGACCATGTACGAGACCGAGGTCTTCCCGTTGGTGCCGGTGATCGCCACCATGTCCATCTGCCGCCCGGGCTCGCCGAAGTAACGGGAGCTCACCACCCCGGCGGCCGTCCGCGTGTCGGGTACCCGGACGGCGCAGGTGCCCGGGGGCCACGCCGCGGCCGGCAGGTCGGGTTCACCGCCGTCGACGAGTACGGCGGCGGCACCCCGGGCCAGGGCGGGCAAGACGGAGCCGGGGCCGCCCTCCCGGTGTCCAGGTACGGCGATGAAGAGCGAGCCCGGCGTCACCCGGTCGGCGTCGAAGGTGGTTCCCGCGGTGATCAGCGTCGTGTCCGGATCACCATGGAGAACGTGGTGCTCCTGCCCGGCCAGCAATGCGCTCAGCTTCACAATGATCCCTTCGAGGGGGCTCGGGCCCGGGCGTGCGGCCGTCGCCAGATGGCAGCGCCGGCGGCATGCCGGGAAGCTGCTGTGGTGATGTGGAGCGGAGGAGGCGGAGGCGCGAAGCGCTAGCCGTGGCCGTGCAAGGCGGTACGGCGGGTCTCGGGCACCGCGGCGAAGGCCGTGCCGGCCGGGTCGACGACGGTCGGAACCCCGGCGGCCGGGCGCATCCCGGAGGAGGCCTCCTGCAGGCCTTGCCTCGAGGAACGTGTGCGACCCATGGGCCGAGTGTACGGCCCACCGAGCGGCCCGGGGATCGTCGCTGCCGGCGCCTGAAGGCCACCGGTCCGTCTACGCCCGCGACGAGCGGTCCCCGTACGTGGATGCATGGCGGGAGGCGACGGCCCAGGTCCAGGCGGCGCTCGTCCTGGCGGGCACGGACGGTCCACGGCGCCGTCCGACAGGTTCTCGCCCCGCCCCCGGAAAATACCTGGTCACTCCGGTCACAGTCCGTCGAACAGGCGTACAGTCAAGGCACCGGGAGTACTTCGCGCACCTGCTTTCACGCGGGTGTCATTTCTGGCGATCACTAAAATCAGGCTGCCGACGGGCAGTCCAGGGGCAGGCCCGCATCGTGATCACCACCCTTGACCGGACCGCGCCCCGCGACCTCGAAGCCGAGCTCCCACCGCTCACCGCTGCCCTGAAGGAGCCCTGAGGCCGCAACGCGCACGTCACCGTGTACCCCACCAGCCGACCCGTCGTTCTGCAGACGGTTGCCGCCATCGGGCGCTGCCTCCGTGACGCCCTGCGCCGGAAAGCCGATGGAACGAAGCGCCCTGCCCCTGCCCCTGCCCCTGCCCCTGCCCGGAAACGGCTGGAGGTGAGCTCCGTGGAGACCTTCGTCCTCATCACGGTGATCGTCCTCGCGACCGCGCTCGGAATGCGCCTGATCCACCTGCTCAACGCCCAGCACGACGCACGGATCGCGGCCCACCACGAAGGGAACACGCCCACGTGAAGTACATCGAGACCCAGACACTGCCGTCGCTCGGGCATGCAGAGGTGCGGATCATCGCGCACACGCCCGAAGCCGCCCGAGCTGTCGCGGAGGCGCTTCGCGACTGCTTTGCCGGCGCGGAACAGCGCAGCTACCCCGGCCTCAACGGCGACACCCGCCTCCACCTCACCGTGGACACGGCAACACCCGCCGGCCCCGGCCGCACCTGGCTGGCTGCCAGCCGGACCCCCGTCGGCACCGGCGCCCACTCCGACGAGACCTGAGGGCCCCGGCCCGACCTACCGCGATCAGGTGCTCCGGGTCCTGTACGAAGCCGTCGAAGGCAACCGCCTCCTCGGCATCACCGGAGCACAGCTACGGCGCGACCTCACGTGTCGGCCGGCGGGCGAAGGGCCGATCACCGTCGACTGGGAGCAGGGCAACACCCCCGCGATCGTCACCCTCGCCCACGAGGGAATCCGGCGCATGCAAGCCGTGCCCCGGTGGACAGCCGTCCTTCAGGTGCTTCGCCAGGACCACACGCCCGTCGCCGCTCGTACGGATCGTCACCTGGAAGTCGGTGCCGCACCAGGCCGCTTCTGGGCGGGTGACCGGACCCACCTAAAGGCCATCGCGTGGAAGTACGGCTTCTGGCCCTGACCGTCACCGCGCGCCAGGCCGGCGCCGCACCGGCCTTCGAGGCCGTCATGGCCGGCATCCGCGTCCCACGAGGCGGGCCCGACAGGCCGCGAACCCGGCCGTTGGCCGTGCTCGCGGACCGGGCCCGTTCTTCCCATGCCATCCGGTCCCACCTGCAGCGACGTGGGATCCGCGCGGTCATTCCGCAGCCGTCCGACCAGGTTGGCCCCCGCCTAACGGCGAGGCCGCCGAACAGACCCCGGCAGAACAAGTTCACCTGGGGCTCGGCGCTGCCCACATGCCTTCGGGGCCTCCGGTCCGGCTCAGTGGGCTCTCTAGGGGCGGGCGGGACAGTGTCCGGAACCTGTTCGCCATGTCCTTTGGAGGCTGGCCCATGTCCGCGCCCGTGCCCGCACCGCACGTGGAGGCACAGCCCGCGCCCCACCCGCCCTCAGGGGCCTGCCGGGGCACGGCATAGGGACCCCTCTCTGACGCCGTCGCGAGCCCCCGTTTCTGACGAAAGGTCATGCGAGCGATGATTATTGCGGCAATCGCAGATAGTGCCCCGGGAACCGGAAACAACACGACGATCCGCCGGATTGCAGCACATTTGTCCAGTGCGGGCCATGAAGTGCGGCTGGTGGAAGCCAGTGCCCTCCCGGAGGTCCTTGCCCACGGGGTAGGGGAGCGGAGCTTCGATGCGGCGATCGTGACCCACGCTGTGGCCGCGGGTGAGCTCCGGCACAGCCTGAAGGTCCCGTACGTCGTGGTGTTCGGCGGCACCGATCTCAACGAGTTCTCCCTGGATCCCGCCCATCTCGAGGTCATGACCGACGCGGTGACCGGTGCGGACGCATTGGTGGCGTTCAACGACGACTTCGTGCTGCGCTGCGTGGCCCTGTGGCCGGACACCATCGGGAAGCTGTACTCGATTCCCCAGGCGGTGGATACCGACCCGTCCGACTTCTCGCTGAAGAACCGGCTCGGCTTGCCGGACGATTCGAAGGTCTTTCTCCTGCCGGCGGGGCTTCGTCCGGTGAAGGACCCCCTCTTCCTGACCGGATGTGTGGACGAGTGGCATCGCGAAGACCCCCGCGTGTGTCTGGTCATAGCAGGCGTCTCCTACGACGGGTTCGAAGAGGTCTTGCGTCGTCGATGTCTCAGGCACAGCGGCGTTCACTACGCCGGTGCCCTCAACCGCCGGGACCTGCACGCGGCGATGCGGGAGGCCGCCGCCGTGCTGAACACCTCGATCAGCGAATGCAGCCCCAACGCGGTACTGGAGGCCATGCATCTGGGCACCCCGGTCATTGCCCGGGACATACCGGGCAACACCTGCCTGGTGGCCGACGGCATCACCGGCTTGCTGTTCCACAGTCCGGACGAGTTCAGAAAGCAAGCGCAGAGGCTGCTGGATGACCGTTCGCTCGCGGCCACCTTGGCGGGCAACGCCCGCCGGATGATCGACAGCAGGCACGGCCTCCCCGCGGAGGCCGCCGCGTACACGCAGCTCCTTCAGCACGTGGCGAGGAGGAGCGTCAATGCGTGAGACAGCGACTGTCCGTCTCCCCGGTTCCGAACTGTTCGTGGAGGCGTTCGGTGAGGAGGGAGATCCTCTGGTCCTCCTGGTCTCCGGCACGGGTGCGTGCATGCTCGCGTGGGACGAGGAGTTCTGTATCCGGCTGGCGGCCGGGCGACGGCGCGTACTGCGCTACGACGCACGGGACACCGGGCGTTCGACCACCTGCCCGCCGGGCTCACCGGACTACGACCTGCATGATCTGGCCTCGGACGCGATCGGCATTCTGGACGCTTTCGGTGTCGGGGAGGCTCATCTGGTCGGCATGTCTCAAGGCGGAGCCGTCAGCCAGCTGGTGGCGCTCGCCCATCCCGGCCGTGTGTCATCGCTGACGCTCATCTCCAGCACTCCGGGCGACGCGGATCCCGAACGCCCGACCTTGCCGCCCACACCGCTTGAGACCCAGGTCGAGTTGCACAACGCGCCCTGGCCGGAGTGGTCGGACCAAGACTCGGTCGCGGACTACATCGTGTTCCTGGACCGGCTGCACGCCGGATCGGGGCGGGACTTCGACGAGCACTTCTCCCGGGACCGGGCGCACAGGGTGATCGGGCGGGCAGGGAACATCGAGTCCAGCCTGACCAATCACTACTACGTGGGGCCTGTCACTCCTTGGCGGACGCGTTTGCCCGAGATCCGGGTACCCACGCTGGTCATCCATGGCGCGCACGACCGGCTCCTCCCGCTGGAACACGGCCTGGCCCTCGCCCGGGAGATTCGGGGCGCGGAGATGCTGACCCTGCCCTTGGGCGGTCATGGTCTAGACCCCAGAGACTGGGCTCCGGTGATCAGCGAGATCCTCGGCCACACCCGTCCCCCTGAAGGAGGCTTCCTCCCACATGCTGCTGCTGTCCGCTGAACCCGACATCCGTTTGTCCTGCGACGCGCTGCTGTTCGACATGGACGGAGTGCTGGTCGATTCCCTGCCCACGATCGAGCGCCATCTGCGCGACTGGTCGTTGGAGCATGGGCTGGATCCCGCGAAAGTGCTTGCACTATCGGGCGGCCGTACCACCCTGGAATTGATAGAACTGGTGGCGCCCGGCTTGGACGCGTCCGCGGAGGAGGCCCGGCTGCTGGTCCGTGAGGTCGAGGACACCGCAGGCATCTCGGCGTCCCCGGGGGCGAGCAGCATCCTGGCAGACGCCGGGCCCTGGGCGGTGGTGACCTCCGGACGGCGCGCGGTGGCCAGAGCCCGCCTCACAGCCGCGGGCCTGCCGATACCCGACGTACTGGTAACCGCCGATGACGTGACGACCGGAAAGCCCGACCCGCAGGGATACCTTCAGGCGGCCCGCCGCCTGGGCGTGGCGGCCGGCCGGTGCGTGGTACTGGAGGACGCGGCGGCGGGGCTCGACGCCGGTGCGGCGGCCGGGATGACCACCATCGAGATTCGTCCCCTGCCGACCGTTCGGCCCCGCCTGGGCGACCACCTCGTTACCGGCCTGGACGCCCTACGAGTCGTGCGGTGACCGACTTCGCGCGATTGCGCCTGATCTACCTGCTCACCGGTGTGGTCAACGCCCAGTGGGGGGCGTGCCTGCCCGCCCTGGACGCCCGCCTGAACTTGGGTGAGGGCAGGCTGGGCGTCATGCTGCTGGCCATGGGGCTCTCCGCGATGGCGGGCATGACCGCAGCCGGGCGCCTGGCCGCACGACCGCTGCTCGCGTGGACCGCTCCCGCCACCGCACTGGCCCTCGCCGGCCCGGCCGTCGCAGACGGCTACTGGGCGCTGACGGTCGCGGCCGGGGTCCTCGGGCTGCTCCTGGGCGGCCTCAATGTCGTGTTGACGCTCCACGCTGCTGCTGCCGAGCATGCCCACCAGCAGCCGCTCATGTCCCGGCTGCACGCCCTGTGGACCGTCGGCGCAGTGGGCGGCGGCCTCGCCGTCGCTGCCGCCCTGCAGGCCGGTGTCGGGGTGGAGGCGCTGCTGGCCTTCAGCGGACTGACTTCGGCCGTTGTCATGGGCGTTCTCACCTGGCGGGCCAGGCCGCCCGTCCCGCGTCCCGCCGAGTCGGGCACCACCGCTCGCCGCAGTCCCCTGCTCGTGATGGCCATGGGGCTGCTGGGCGCGGCCGCATTTCTCACCGAAGGAGCCGCTACCGACTGGGCCGGTGTCCATGCCCGTCGGGTTCTCGACATCACGCCGGCTGTGGCGTCCCTGACCTATACGGCCTTCCTCACGGCTATGACCGTGGTTCGCCTTGCAGGGGACCTCCTCCACTCCCGCCTGGGTCCGGGCGCGACGCTCCGGACCGCCGGGCTCGCCACCGCGACGGGACTGCTGCTCGTGGTCTCCTCGTCCACCACCGGCCCGCTCGGCGCCTATGCAGGATGGGCACTGGCCGGTGCCGGGATGGCGCTTGTCTGGCCCGTCCTGGCCAGCACCGCGGGCCACGGGACGCCCCGCCAGCTCGCAACGATCACCACACTCAGCTACAGCGGCAGCCTGGTCGGCCCGGCCGCCATCGGCTACATCGCAACCTCCGCATCCCTGCCCACCGCTCTCGCACTTCCCGCGGCGCTCGCCGCGCTCCTCGCACTGACCGGCCCATATGTCCTGGCCGCATGGACCAGCACGACAGCCGCCGCGGGACGACAGCGAAAACTGCTCGAACAACGTTGAGAGTTTCGCTTCGGGGTCTCTCCCGAGTGGGGTCTCGGTGAGCTGGAGGTGCTCTACCGGGTTCGCGGACCGGTTGCGATCGACACCGGCGGGGCCTCGCCACCGCGGCGGCTGCGCAGTTGCGCCTGCGTGCCGACTGAGCCACGCGGTCAGGCGGCTTGCCCGGGCACGGGCGGCATCACGTCGAGCGCACAACCGGGAGGATTTCAGAACGACTTGTACACGGGGTAAGCGGTCTCAGCCGCTCTGTGACCGGACGAAGCATCGGCCAACTGCTGGGGTGCCGGGCAGAGGGAAGTCGTTGTCCGTCCGGATCGGAGAAGGTTCAAAGATTGACGCAACAACCACTCCGGGGCATCCCGCTGTTCGGCTGAGCGGCACCCAGATCCGGTGCCCATACTGAAATGAGGGGAGGAAATCCGACATCTGAGCGCGGAAGAGTGCCGCCGAGGAGGCGAGCCGAGATGACAGTGGAGCAGTTGTCACAGGTCGACACGGGTTTCCTGGAGCAGGTGGAGGATGCCAGTCGGCGCTACGCAACCCGTACCGCCGAGCGTGACGGCCACATGGAGGCGCTCGAGCAGCACGGCATCCTCTATGCCGACAGCCAGGAACGGGTCAACCGCAGGCTGAACCGCCTGGGCGTCGACTGGGCCATGGCCACGGCGATCGAGCGGACACCGGAGACCGCCACGACCGGTACCAGCCTGGATCTGGACCGCGAGCTGGTCACCACCGACCTGCTGGTGCTCGAACGGTTCATGGGCCGCAACGACCTCATCGGAATCGACTACCTCGAAGGCGGTTTCCTCGCCGCCCGCTCGGTCGGCCGCATTACCGTCCGGAGCCCCGGGTCGTCCCACCACGGAACCGGTTTCCTGGTGTCCCCCTCACTGCTGATGACGAACAACCACGTGCTGGGCTCCGCCGAGGAGGCAGCCGCCGGAGTCGTCGAGTTCAACGTCCAGGCGGGCTTGGACGGGCTGCCGCTCCTGCCGGTCGTCTTCCAGCTCGATCCGCAGAGCTTCTTCGTCACCCACCGCCACCTCGATTTCACCGTGGTTGCGGTCTCCGAACGCTCCAGAGACGGTCAGCCGCTGGCGTCCTTCGGGAGGCTGCCGCTCAAGGAAGCTCAGGGCAAGGCCGTCATCGGGGAACGCGTCAACATCATCCAGCACCCCAACGGCGAGCCCAAGCAGCTCGCCCTCCGGGACAACCAGATCGTGGACGTGCTGGACGACTTCGTGCACTACGCAGCCGACACGGCGCGCGGCTCCTCGGGTGCTCCGGTGTTCAACGACCAGTGGGAGGTCGTGGCACTGCACCACGCAGGTGCTCCCCGCAAGGACCGGGACGGCAACGTGCTGGCCGTCGACGGAACCCGCTGGCATCCGAGCATGGGGGAACACCGGGTGGACTGGAAGGCCAATGAGGGCGTGCGGGTCAGCCGCATCCTCGGCATGATCCAGCAGTTCCCTCTGTCCGGCGCTGCCACGGCGCTCCGCGCGGAGCTGTTTGCGGCCGGCTCGTCCCTGCACCCCGTGGAAGCCTCGCCGCCGACGGTCCTGACCGACCGGACGGGTGGCCCCGCGCCCCAGAACACAGCGATGGACCGGAACGGTGAGCAGCCCGCCACGACAGGAACCGTCCGCTGGAGCGTCCCCCTTCACATCAGCGTCAGCCTGGGCGCCGACGCCGCGCCGCCCCTGGCCGAATCACCTGCTGCGGGACCGGCGCGCCGTGCGACCGCCCCCTCGTACGGCAGGTCGCTGGCCGGGATCGGAAGTATCGACGGCCAGTCGCCCGCCGAGCGGGACCTGGCAGCCGCCATGGTCAACCTCGCGGCCTTCAGGGACCGCCCCTACTACGAGGAGGCCGCGGACCTGACGGCACGCGACGCCTACTACGCGGGCATTCGCGCCGGCGACGCCACTGGCCTGCGCCTCGCGCTCACCCAGCGTCTCGAGTCCACGCACGAGCGCCGACCGGCGTACAAGCCGATGCGTCTGCTCTACCCGTGGGTGGACCTGCACCCCGACGAGAAGCTCCACGGCATCTACTCCGACGAAGGCTTCACCCCACAGGAGCTCATGGCGGCCGACGCGGCGGTGGAGGCCGCCCGGATCGGACGCTGGCAGGAGTTCATGCTCCACGAGAGCGCGCCCGGCCGGGAGGCCATCGAAGCCGAGCTCGACCTCCTGGAAGCGTCACTGCCCTTCAACTGCGAACACGTCGTGCCCCAGTCCTGGTTCTCCAAGAAGGAGCCGATGCGCGGGGATCTACACCATCTCTTCGCCTGCGAGTCGACGTGCAACAGCTTCCGCGGAAACATCCCCTACTTCGACTTCCCGGACTTCGACGAGGCCATACGGCACTCCTGCGGGCGCCGGGAGCCGGGCAAGTTCGAACCCTCGGAGGGCAAGGGACCGGTCGCCAGGGCGACGCTCTACTTCTTGCTCCGTTATCCCGGCGTGATCGGCGACGAGGCGCGCGAACTCCAGCGGGGCGGCCTCGAGCTGCTGCTGGACTGGCACAAGGACCATCCGGTGGGCATCTACGAGCAGCACCGCAACGCGGCAATAGCCGAGATGCAGGGCAACCGCAATCCGCTGATAGACCACCCGGAGTGGGCCGAGCAGATCGACTTCGCGGGCGCCTGGCCCTGACCTCAGCTGCCTGGCCCTGACCTGATGATCGCCGGTCCCGTCCATACCCCGCGCCGGCGCGGGGGATGGACGGGACCGTTGCTGATCCGTTGCTAGTCCTGGGATCCGGGCGGGGGCATGGCCACGCCGCCCCGGCAGCCGTCGTAGGACGCGTTGGCACTCACGGCGTCGAAGCCCATGGCGAACCGTGCGAAGGCCTCCCAGGCACCGGTGCGGACGGCCGCGTACTCGTCGCTGGTCAGCGCCCCGCCCTCCATCGCCCTCAGGGCGCGCAGGATCGCGTCGCGGGCGGTGAGGAACGACGGGTTGCGCGGGGTGAGCTTCATGCCGTCGACAACGGCCTGCCAGGTCACCCGGTACCCCCGTTCCTTGCTGCCGAGCGCGGTAGAGGTCTTGCGGATCAGTTCCATGAGCGTGGCGCACCAGATCTCGCCGACGTTGTGGACCTCCCGATAGCTCAGGTCGGGGTGGCCCGGGACCTGGCCCCTGCGCAGGCCGATGTGCGCGAACGTGCCGGGGTACTGGCTGTCGTAGGGCCGGTTCCGGATGCCGCGAGGGTCGTCCACCACCCAGTTGCCGAGGACCGTACGCTCCTGGGCGCGCGAGAAGTTGATGATGCTGAGCGCGAAGAAGTCTCCCCAGCCCTCACCCATCGACCCCGACTGCTGTTCCCGCAGGCCGTTCGCGTCGGCCAGGCCGCCGACGAGGCGGTTGCTCACCCCGTGGCAGAACTCGTGGTAGACGACGTCCGCGTCGAGCGCTGTGTGCCGGTTCGTCCCCTCGACCAGGCCCATGTTCATCTCGGCGGCCAGGCCGTCGGCCCGGGTGGCCATGGTCGCCGTGCCCTCTATCTCGCCCGGACGCGCGAAGGCGTTGACCGGGTCCGCGCCCTTGCCGCGGCCCGTGACGTTCACCTTCTGGAAGTTGCCGAACTCCTCCGTGAAGCCGAGCATCATGAAGAAGTCGTGCATGTAGTTGCAGAAGTAGAAGATGCTGGTGACCAGATGCTCGGGACTGTTCTCCAGCGGGTCGAAGACCGTGTCGCCGCCCAGACCGATCGGGACCTCGAACGGCAGATCGTTCCCGCCGAAGGCGCGCACGTTGTTCCCCTCGGTCGCCATCCTCCCGTTGGTCGGGTTGGTCCAGGCGTCCGGGAAGCCCGCGGGCAGGTCGGCGGGCACCAGCGTCGGATAGTCGGTCAGCGGTGGCGGAAAGGTGACCTCGGCGAGGGCTCCCTCGTTCGGGTTGTGTTTGAAGACGGTGCCGGCGACCACGTGGTTGGTCGCGTCGTAGAAGTAGAGGATTTCGGGAGCCTCGGCGTCGACATCCGGCCCGGCGGCTTCGACGAAGGCGTGGTACTGGACGACCAGGTTCTTCCGCGAGAAGGTGAAGAACCAGGCGAGCCGGGCATCCCTGCCCATGTAGAGGTACACGAGCCGGGCCGGGACGGCTTCCTCGAACGGGCCGTTGGAGAAGGTCAGCGGCTGGTTGTTCCCGGGTTGGGCCGACAGGCACCGGAAGCCTTGGGATATGTCGAGGGCCGGGAGTTCGTCCCTCCCGAAGGGCCCTTCCAGAACGACCGGCTCAGCGGCCTTCGCCGCCGCCACGGCCAGGGCCGTCTCCGGGGAGACCACGGGCGTCACCGGGAGGTCGGCCGAGACGCTCGCCGTGTCGCCGACGACCCGCTCGACCGTGCCGTCCTCCAGCAGCCACACCTTCGGCGACATGCCCCACACCTCGATGCCGTTGAGCATCTGCTGAAGGCTCACGACGCGTATGCCCCCACTGGTCGTCGTCACCGAAGGGTCGGCCTGGAACTCGGCCGGCTCGTCGGCCGCGAAACCGATCGCCTCGGAGACGGAATCGACGTATTCCTTGGCCTGGTTGATGTAGAAGCTGTCGGGTGTGTCCTCCGGTGCGGCCGACCGCCGGCTTTCGAAGGCCGGGGCGCCGTCGGCCCTCAGCTCACCCAAGTGCCCTGTGAACCGGTTCACCTTGTTGGGATCGGCGATGAGGGAGTGGCTGACCTCTTCCGCCACCCGTTCGGTGTCGGCAAGGAATTCGTCGGACCCGGCGACCTCTTCGAAACGGTCGTAGGTCATGTCCCGCTTGTCAATCAACGTGGTCATGCTCACCACCTGCTTCCTACCATTGAGTTCTCAAAGGCCTGCAAGCGTGAGAGCGGCCACCGTGACGCCCCGTGCGATGTCCGTCGCGTACTCCGTGTCGTGGTCCTGGTCGTCGAGGGTGTCGCCCGGCTTGTGGTACTGCCGCGTACCGGTCGCGGGCCCGCTCCCGTCGAAGAAGTTCTCGCACACGGCGACGGCCGCCCAGCCGCGCTCGTGGAAGCTCGCATGGTCGCTCCGGCCCGCGGCGGGGTCGTCGGCTCCGCTGAGCCGGTCGAGCGCGAGGCCGGACGACACCGCCGAGGTGGCGCGTTCCAGGCTGTCGCCGAGTACATCCGAAGCGTCCCCGGCCGGCCCCGGCACCGCCGAGCCCGCGTGGATCTCCATCGTGCGCACGCCGTTCTGGCGGCCCGCGATCATGTCCATCTGGAGGACGCCTGCGATGGTGTCCCCGGCCGAGGCGGCCGCGCGCGCGTACACCTTGCTGCCGACGAGCCCCTGTTCCTCTGCGTTGAACAGGACGAAGCGCACCGTGCGTGTGGGGGTCCGACCGGCTGCGACGATCGCGGCCAGGCATTCGGCCGATGCCAGGACCGCCGCGACACCGCTCCCGTCGTCGTCGGCACCCGGCGCCGGATCGACCGCGGGATCGTAGCGGCGCGGCAGGCCGTCGGCGTCGAGGAACTCGCCCTGTTCAGCGGTCGAATCCAGATGGGCCGTGATCAGGACGGTCCCGTCCGACCCCTCGACGCGGTGCTCGGCCTCGACGTTCGCGATCCGGTGGCCACGCCAGGTGAAGCTGCCCAGCCGGACCGTCAGGCCGAGCTCGCGCAGCCGTCGGGCCAGCGCGTCGACCACGAGCGGATTGTCCCCGCTCGCCGCGTCGCGGCTGCGCACCTTCAGCGGGGCCCCCTCGACGAGCGGTTCGGCGCCCGAGACACGGGAGACGTACGAGCGGATCACCGTCGAGGTGACGGCCGCGCGCACCGCCTCGACGGTCTGCGCGGACGGCATCGCGGGGGCGAACCCGGCGACGAACTCCGCGGCCTGCGCCTCACCCGGCCGGGACAGCAGGGCGGGGTCGGGCAGCAGCCGTTCGGTGTGCCCGGGCTGGGCACCGGGGACGTGGACCCCTTCGACCGGGGCGTCGGCGACCGCCGCGAGGTAGACACCGCCGGAAGCCGGACCGAGCGACACGACGGCCGCTCCCAAGGGGGCGAGCTCGCCCGCCACGAAGGTGAACGCGGCAGAGGCACGCATGCCCGCCACCACCGCGGCCCGGTCCTCGCCGGGAGCCGCCGCGAACGCCGCCGGCGCGGCCACCGGGCGGTCGTCCCGCAGCAGAAAGGCCACCGTCTCATCCACCGGACCTCGAACATCGGTGGTGAACCCGGCCTGTTCCAGCGAGCTCACGCCGCGCCCGCTCGCCATGGCGAGAACGAGCCGGTCGGAGGCGACGTGCACGGGGACGACCTCGGAGGTGTTCGCGACCGAGTCGAGCTCGGCCAGGCCCCGGCCGTCCGGCAGACCGACCCGCGTCCAGAAGACGGTGCGGCCCTCGACCGCTGCCCTCGCGAAGACCGGATGGGCCGCCGTGCGCAGGCCCGCCGTGCGCGCCACGGCCCGCTCCTCGGGGTCCTCACCCACGAAGACGCAGTCGTCCGCCGCCTCGCCGGCACTCTCCACCGCGTCGTCGAAGATCCCGCGGCTGGACTTCGCCCCCCAGTGCCTGAGCCCGGCATCGGGGAACCGGCCCTCGAAGGCCGCGTCGAGCGCTGCCTCCGCACGGGCCCGCGCGCCCTCGCCGACGCCGGGGTTGGAAATGATGCCCTTGCGCACCGACCCAAAGGAATCCAGTACTTCGATGACGCGCGGACGGGGGCGGAAGCTCCACGAGCCGTCGTCCTCGAAGGTCACATCGGCGAGCGTTGCCCCGATGTCGAAGAACAGAACGGACATCTCGGATCCTTCCGAGAGATCATCGGCCTGACCGGCACCCCGAGCCCCCGGCCGGATCGCCCCCGACCGTGTCGCGCCCGCGCGTTGGCGTCAGGCTCCCTCGACCGCACTCGTCGCTCAGGCTTCCGGTACCTCCCATTCTCCCGGGTCGGCGGGAGACCGCATCCGGACCACGCCTGCGCCGCCGATCTATCGATGCGCGCCGAGCGGGTCCTGTGCTTTCCTGCGCACGGCGCGCATCGATACGAATGACGCTCACCTGACTACTCTGCGTGCATGCCGAATGCTCCGACGCAGTTGAAGCTGCGAGAGATTCCGGGCTGGGCGGTGGGGCTGTGTGTGTTCGGGCTCGCCGCCGGTCTCTGCATGATCATCTGGTACGCGGCGGATCCGCCGTTCCTGGACAAGCCCCCGGGGAACAGAGAACTGCTCCTGCAGTTCGCGGCGACGGCCGAAAGGGCCCGTGCCATCGTGAACGGCGTCGAGGGCGGGGACGGGGCCGCGCTGTTCCAGGACGGACTCGTGCTCGACTGGCGCATGTTCATCCCCGGGTACTCGGCTGCTCTGGCCGGGGCCTTCGGGCTCGGGCACCTTTTGCTCTACCGGGAGTCCACGCGGCTGTGGGCCCGACGCGCCCTCATCCTCACGCCCGTGACGGCGCTGGCGGACTGCGTGGAGGGCATCTTCCTCTGGAGGGCTCTGAACCGGCTCGGCACCGACCCGGTACCGGACCTGAAGTGGGCAACCTATTTCGCCCAGGTGAAATGGGCGCTCGCCGTCCCGCTGGTGGCAGCGGCCCTCCTGATCGTCGTCACCCTCTATTGCCGCCGCGTGCTGGACCCCTCCTTCGTACAGAGTGCGCGGGAAGACCGTCCCCGTCCCGTCGTGGCCCACGCCCATAGGCTCGTCGGCGGGACGGAAAGCCAGTCGAGTGACCCGGACGTGATCCTCCCGCCCGCCGCGCCCCACGACTGGGAGCCCCGGCCCGAGTGGACCGCCCCCGACGTGGCGCAACCACGCGGGACCGAGGCGCAGGACCCCGAGGACGACGCGGCGACCCGTTGGCGCACCCGCGCGTACCAGCCGCCGGGTCGGCACCCCTCGGAGCTCGGCTTCTGCGTCTCCGGCGGCGGCATCCGGTCGGCCTCGATCGCCCTCGGCGCACTGCAGGCACTGCGCGAGCAACTGCTCAAGGCGACGTATCTGGTATCGGTGTCCGGTGGCGGGTACACCGCCGGGGCCTTCCAACTGGCGCTGACCGATGCCCGGCGCCGGGCGCCGGACGGGAGCCCTTCGGTGCGGCCCGGTCTCGCGACGCCCGCGGATGTGTTCGCACCGGGCAGCCCGGAGGAGGACCACATCCGCCGGCACGCTAAGTACCTGGCGGACGCACCCAAGGAGAAGCTGTACGCCGCGGGGGCGCTGCTGCGGGGGATGGCCGTTTCCTTCGGCATGCTGGCGCTGGTCTTCGCCGTGGCGGGCCAGTTCCTTCACCAGTTCTACTCGCACGTTCCGCTGACCGAACTCCGCCCCTTCACGGCGGAAGGAAAGACGTTCGAGTCGTCCCTCGAGTTGTACCCGGCCGTCTGGCACCCCGTCCTCGCCCTTCTGGGCCTGGCCGGCCTGATGTCCATCGGGTACGCCTTCGCTCGGGCGGGCAGCGACAAGTCCCGCCCCGCATGGCTGCGCAGCACGGTGAACACGGTCACGGGCCTGGCCGTGGCGGTCGCCGCGTACTCCATCGTCCTTCCTTCGGTGATCTGGTTCTTCGCCTCGCTGGCCCACAACGTCGGCAAGTGGGGAAGTTTTGACGGCAGTGGGACGGGGGTGGCCTTGCTCGGCGCGATCACCGCGGCGGCGACCGCGGCGGGTACCTGGTTCACTTCGGTCCACAAGACGGTGAAGAAGCTGAGGCCGGACGGTGAGCAGGCGGGTCCGCGCGCCAAGGGTGACACGTCCCTCGTCATGCAGGTCGGCGGCAGCTGGGTGAAAGCCGTGGTGTGCTGGCTGGTGCTGCTCCTGGTCGCCTTCTTCGGCCTCGCCCTCATGTCATGGGCCGCCGTTTACGCGGGCAGCTGGCACGCGGCGTGGAAGTGGGGCGTGCCGATCGCCCTGGTCGTGCTGGCGTTTGTGATCGATCAGACCACCTTCAGCCTGCACCCCTTCTACCGGCAGCGGTTGGCCGGCGCCTTCGCCGTGCGCCGCGCCGTGCTGAAGGACGGCTCTGTCGGGGCCCTGCCGTTCGACTACAACAACGAGCCGACCCCGCTGGCTCCGTACGCAGAGCGGGTGGAGGGCTTTCCCCAGGTCATCTTCGCCGCCTCGGCAGCTGTCTCGCTGCGCAACCGCACCGCGCCCGGCCGCCCTGCCGTGCCCTTCACCTTCGCCTCCGACTACTGCGGCGGACCCGACACGGGCTGGGTCCGCACCGGCACTCTGCAGAAGACCGCCCCGGCGCTGATCGGGCGCGACCTGACCGTACAGTCCGCCGTCGCCGTGTCCGGAGCGGCCTTCGCCTCTGCGATGGGTTCCCAGACCATGTTCATGGAGCGGCTGCTCGCACTGTCCAACGTGCGGCTGGGCACCTGGCTGCCGAACCCCCTGTACCTCGCCGAACTGGCCACGTACGGGCCCAACCGGATCATGCCGCGGCTGCCGCGGGTCCGGCGGCTCCGGTACCAACTCCAGGAACTGGTGGGCCGGTACTCGGACACCACTCCCCTGCTGCTGTGCACCGACGGCGGACACTTCGACAATCTGGGCCTGGTCGAGATGCTCCGGCTGCGCTGCCGGACCATCTATGTCATCGACGCCTCGGGGGACACGCCGCCGCTGGCCACCACTCTCGCGCAGGCGATGACGCTCGCCTACGAGGACCTCGGAGTGACGATCACCTTCGACGAGGAGGAGCAGAATCTGCTGGACCTGGTACCCGGCAGCGCGAAACCGCTCCCGCCCGAGGCTCCGATGGCTTCGCTGAACGCCCGGTTCTCCGCCACCTGCGTGGTGCGCGGCACGATCGAGTACCCGGAGCCGGTCACGTTCTCGTCCGGCACACCGGCCGACACCAAGGGGACGATCATCTACGTGAAGGCCAGCCTGACCCCCGACATGCCGTACGAGCTGCTCAGTTACGCCCTTCGGGAGAAGGCCTTCCCCCGTCAGGCCACCTTCGACCAGTGGTTCGACCACACCCAGTTCGACGCCTACCGGGCGCTCGGACACCACCTCGGCGCCAGGGCCTCGGAGGTGCGCTGAAGAGACACGCCCCCTGCTGACGCTCCGTACACGCAGTCGACGGTACACTACACAGGGTGACGAACAATGCCGGCGGTAATCCGTCCCGCTCAGACGCTCCCAGTCACATCTACTACTTCGACGTGGGGGCCGGGGACTGGCAGGGGGAGTTCACCTTCCGGGTCACCTCGTGGCAACGCCTCCGGAAGACCCGCGGCATCGGGCTGCGGAACCGGGCGCTCGTCGTCGCGATGGCCCTCACCCAGCGGCTGACCGGCGCGTCCCGGCTGGAGTCGACGATCGTGGCGACCCCGTCCGCGGGCGCCTTCGGCGTGGCCGACAACGTGGTCAGGGTCTCCAAGTTCGGCGTCACCCTGTACCTGTTGAAGGAGCGCTACCTGCTCGCCCCTGACGGCAGGGGCGTCACGGTGGAGGCGAACGAGCAGTTCAGCCCTGTGCCGGGCATCCTGACGCGGAAGTTCACCTACCCCGCGGAGATCCAGCCCTCAGGCATGGCGTCCACCTACCACATGCCGCTGCTGGGCAGCCCCTGGACTGCGACGTACCAGGTGGGAGCCGACCGGCAGAGCCTGGACGGGGAACTCGTGTGCGACTGGGCGAAGGCGACGGAGAACGCCCGCCGGGTCTCATGACTGGGGACGCCGCTGCCGCAGCTGCCGCTGCCGGAGAGAAGGTCGCCGAGGTCGTCGGGGAGCTCGCCGCCCGCGTCGAGCAGTACGACGCCCTGCGGGACCCCCGCGCGGTGTTCGCCTACACCTACTTCCGGCTCACCTCCGACCTCGCCACGAGCCTGCGTACGAACAGCCTGTCGTTCAGGGCGCCGGAGTGGGTCGCCGACCTGTCCGTCTCCCTCGCCGCCGCCTATTTCACGGCGATGGACGCGATCGACACCTGGCTGGGCCCCGTCTCCGACCCCCGCCCCGGCGGCGAAGTCCTCTCCGTCGATCTTCCGGAGACCATTCCGAAACCTTGGCGGGACGTCTACGCCGCCTCGACCGTGCGGCACTCCTACGTCCTGGAGGAGGTGCTCTTCTCGATGATGGCGCACATGTCCTACGACCTGCCGCTGGCGCTGCGGGCCCTGGCCGCGCAGGGGGACGTCCACCACCGCATCGCCGACTTCCACCGCATGAACGACCTGCTGGCCTCCTCCATCGACGTGGTCCAGGACGAGATCGCCGCCCGCTACTGCCGTCGCCTCCAGTCACTGGACCGCTTGTTCATCCGCGACGACGAGCTCTTCACCAGCTACGGGATCCGGGTCGCTCGGGGCCTGGCCTGGTTCAATTGCGACAGGCTCCTGGATCCGGGTGCGAGCGCCAAGGCGATGGGCTCCATCAGCAGATCCACGGCCGCGTTCATCGCCGAGTTCCGCTCCCCGGACGATTGGAAGCGCCGCCAGGCCTTCAGGGTCCTGCGGGCACTGGTCCCCTCCCGCCGGCAGTGGCCGCCGCCGGGCACTCCGGCGTCATTCGGAACGTAGGACTGTCAGGCGGATTTACCCCTGGGCGGGCTCCCGTGCTGTTGTCACCCTGTCCCGTGCCAGTTCTGGTCGTGCCTCCGGTGGGCCTCGGTCAACCCGTCGCGGAAGTACCGCTCGTAGTAGCCGTTCTCGATGTGATGGGCCTGCAGCCACACGCCCGGTACGTGGATCGTGTCGCAGTGTGCGGGAAACCGTCCGTGAGTCTCGTAGATGTAGGTGCAGATGTCCCGCGTGCACGCGATGACGTCGGCGGAGTAGTCGCTGGCCTCGTGCAAGTACTTGCTGCCGAAGTCCCCCCGGTAGATGCGCGCGAACATCCCCTCGTCGGCGTAGATGCCCGCCGGCCCGAACTTGTCCGCCACGACGGCGTCGACTGCCTCGCCCATGCTGCCGTAGTTGGGTGGACACATCGCCTTGATGAGGTGTTCACCGTTGTGCCGCAGGCCGACGGTGGTCGTCCGCAGGGTTGAGTAGCGCGGGAGCGGCACCTGCCAACGCAGCATGTCCGCCGGTCTCCACCTCGGGGTGGTCCAGTCGAAATCGAGCATGGAGCCATAGGTGGGACGGAACTTCGGGTCCCCCAGCATGATCGACGGGGCGATCGAGGCGTGGATCCAGGCTCCGAGACCCATGGCGTCTGCGGTGAGCATGAGGTTCTGCAGGAGCAGGTCGGCCTCGATCTGCGTGCGCATCGCCCAGATGAAACCCAGAGGCAGCTTGATGTCCTTGTTCAGGAATCCCGACTTGACCCATTTGCGCACGCCCGCCGAGCGGTAGAGGTTCCGGTCGTCGACGATCGCCGGCCGTGCTCCCTCAGGCTGAGTCAGCAGGTACATCATCCCGTTGATGTACTGCCGTGACAGGTCCACTACAGGAAAGAGGATCGTGGTGCCCGGGAGGTTCGACAGGAACCGGTTCGAGTCGAGGTAGGCCGGGAAGTCCCGCTTCCCTTCCGGTACGTCGATGCGGTGGTCGAGCAGCTGCACCTTCGCCTCGGCGGCACGCGAGCAGAGCGACTCCGCGTCGAACGCCGCCGCCCCTCCGTCGGGCGGAGGGGGCAGTTTGCGCAGGAAGTAGGTGCCGGTGTCGTTGATCAGGAAGAAGTGCGTGCCCTGGGCGTTGTCGGGACTGCCCGCGGTTCGGCCGGCCATGTTGAGGTTCGGCTTGGCCATGATGGGCTTGCCGTCGCGCGGGTCGGCGAAAGGGCGGTCCGGCATGGTGAGGCCGCAGCAGCCCGTGATGGCAATGAGGATGGCCTCTTCGAGCTCCGTCAGCGGGGCCCGTGGTTCGGCGGAGGTCCAGCTCATCGAACCGGCCTCGACCGAACTGCCACGGCTGACCCGGTGGGTGCGGCGCTGCCAGATCGACGTGAGCAGCGGGCGATTCGCCAGGGCGTCGAACCCGGCACGGCTCTGGGTGTTCAGCGGGTCTTTCATACTGCTGTCCCTTCACGGCGCGGCCGAGCCGGTCCGCCCCGGCATCCCTGTGTCCGCACCGTGCCGGCCACCGTGGGCGCGGGGCTCCGGGAAGATGTGGCGGACCCGGACACTGTCAGTCGCGCAAGCGTGCCTCGATGGTTTCGACCAGGCCGGCGATGACGCCGTCGGGCGAGGGGCTGTAGTGGGGGACGGCCCATCGCGTGATCCTGGCGTCGATGAGGGAGGGGCGGCCGGAGGCGAGCGCTTCACGGAAGGCCTTTTCGAACTCGTCCAGCGTCTCGACGCGGTAGCCATCGGCTCCGCACGCCTGCGCGTACGCGGCGAAGTCGGGGTTCTGGAACTCTACGAGCCCCGTCTCTCCATAGGTGACGAGCTGGAAAAGTTTGATCAGCTTGAACTCCTCGTCGTCGAAGATGATCCAGATGACGGGAATGTTGTTCTCGACGGCGGTCATCAGCTCGAAACCGGACAACGAGTAGCAACCGTCGCCGCATCCGACGACGACGGTCCGTTCCGGGTGTGCGACCTTCAAGCCGATGGCGCCGTTGACGTGGCCGGCCATCGGTCCGAACGAACCGGCCTTGCGGAAATTCTGCCCCTCCTCCAGCTCGACGTAGTAGCTCAGCCATGCAAGGTGTGCTCCCGCGTCGGCGAGCAGAACAGCTTGCGGGGGCAGCATCCGGCCGATCGCCTGGGCCAGCTCCCCCGGGTGAATCTTTCCGGTCAGGTGCGTGATGTGGCGGGCCTCGTAGTCCCGGCCGTCCACATCGACCGCCGGGATTTCGCCGACCCTGCCGTCCAATGCCTCGTGGAGAGCCGCCACCCCGAGGCGCGCATCGGAGAGCAGCGCGTAGTCGGGCCGGTAGGCCTTGCGGAACTCGGTCTCAGAGATGTTCACATGGACGAGGACCTTGTTCTCGAAGAGGTCTTCGCGGTAGTTGAACGTGGCGTGCTGGTTCAGGGAGTTTCCGATGCACAGCACGACGTCGGCCTCGCGGAAGGCCTTCCACGCGCTGGAGTGGCCGCTGTCCGCGAAGACGCCCACCGAGAGCGGGTGGCCCTCGGACACGATGCCCTTGCCGTCCAACGTGGTGAGCAGGGGAATCTGGAACCGTTCGATGAATCGCCGGACCTCCGCTCCCGCTCCGCTGCGGATCGCACCGAATCCGACGAGCGCCACGATGCGCTCGCGCCGTGTGAGGGCGCCGGCCAGCATCGATGCGATCTCCTCCACGCGTGCCGGATCCGGGAGGACCGGTGCGACGTCGAGCCGGACATGCCGGAAGTCCGTCACCTCGACACCGCGGTGGGTGAGGTCCTCGGGAACATGGATGTGCACCGGACCGGGCCTTCCCTCGAACGCGATGTTGACGGCTTCCTCGAGCACATCGCACGTATCCGCGGCGTCGGTAAGCAGGAAGGACTTCTTCGTCGTTGCGGCGAACATGGACCGGGAGTCGGGCGTCCGGTTCAAGCCCGAGGTTTCGTTGAGCGAACCCCATCCCTGCCATGCCGTTGACGCGTACCCCGAAACGGCCAGGACGGGGTAGGAGTCGGACATCGCCACGGCCAGGCCGGAGAAGAGGTTGAACGCACCGGGCCCGGCCGTTGCAAAACAGAAGCCCAATTGGTTCGTGTACATCGCATAACCGCAAGCCATGAAAGACGCGGCCTGCTCATGACGCGTAATGATCGGCCGGATCTGCTGCGAGTGCTTGAGCGCCAGCATGAGCCCGGCTGCGTTCTCTCCGGCACCGCCGAAAGCAGCGCGCACTCCGATGCCTTCAAGCCCCTTGACTATGGCTTCGTAGACCCTCATCGCCGTTCCCTCGTCCACTCCCCCGCATATATTTGTCGGCAATTTCGCTGACGCGGCACATATGGCGAGGCCGAGGCCGTCGCGGCGCCCTCACCCATGACGGAGTCTGCTCAAACGTCCCCAGATGCCTGGAATGACACCTCAGGCGAGGAACTGTGGTGCGGTAGCGCTTACCGGTTGATCTCGGCGTCGGCCCCGTCGGCACGGGCCCCGCCGGGTGGGGCCCGACCACTGTGGGAAGAAGTGTTCGCACACGCCGGACAGCTCCGTTGTGCAGTCTTCCGGAGACCAGTTTGCCAGTACTCGACGCATCCCGCTCCCGCACACGAAGTGGGCCGTACGGGTGAGGCGGCCGCGTCGCTTCTCCCGGCGCCCGCAGGAACTCGTGCGGTGGTCCCTACCGGGGCGTGAGCCGGATTCCACCCGTCTGCGTTGTTCCGCGCGACGCGGCCGTATCACTGAGTCAGGGTTGCCGTGTGTAACCAAGGTGCCCGCGGACGCAGTCTCGGGCAGCCGTGCAGCGTCGCCTCGTCGTCCGGCAGCACGCATCCGGACAGCAGGTGCGCTTGGCGAAGAGGCACACATGGACGAGATCAGGCAGTACGAGCACTACGTGGGCGGCAACCCGGAAGCGGAACGGCTCATCTTCGAGCGGCTCGCCCGCGAGCTCATGCGGGTCCAGCTCAAGTCGAGGAAGCGCAGTGGCGCCCCCGACATCGCACGGACGTTCCATGCCAAGGACGTTCTCGGCGTGGAGAACGCGCGACTGAACTTCGTCGACGACCTGCCCCCCGACCTGCGGACCGGCTTCGCCCAACCTGGCGCCGAGTACCCCGTCACCGTGCGGCTCTCCAATGCGAACGGTGCCCGCCGGCCCGACCACGCCCCCGACCTGCGCGGAGCGGCCTTGCGCATCGCGGCAGGAGCCGACGAGGCGCACGACCTGCTCATGACGAGCCATCCGGTCTCGCATGCCAGGAACGCGCGCGAGTTCGTCGAATTCGCGAAGGCAATGGCGGGCGCCGACTCGACACCGCGGAAGGCTTTCGCGCTGTTCGTCACCCTGCCGCTCACGGTCGGATGGTCCACGGCCGCACGCATGCGGCGCAACGTGCGTGCGGGTACGAGCCGCACGGTACCCAGCCTGGCGCTGGAGACGTACTGGAGCCGCGGCGCCATCCTGTGGGGTGACGCGGGGCCGGTGCGCTACCAGCTGAGCCCCGCGGACGACGCTCCGCCGGCCCCCGCCCCTTCTGCCACTGATCCCGATTACCTGCACCACGAGCTCGGACAGCGGCTGAAGAAGGCAGATGTCGTCTTCGACCTGTACGTCCAGCGCTACCTGGACGCCCGCCGAACACCCATCGAGGACGGCGCAGCCGAGTGGAAGGAGGCGGACACGCCCCTCGTGCGGGTGGCGACGCTGACCATCCCGCGCCAGGACATCGGCTCCGCCGAGGCTCGCGCCACAGCGGCACGGGTTGATCAGCTCGCCTTCAACCCCTGGAACACGACGGAGGAGTTTCGGCCCCTCGGAAACCTCAACCGTGCGCGCAAGGTCGCCTACGAGGCCAGCAGTGCCCACCGCCTGGGCCACCGCTTCGCCAACGTCGAGCCCCGACGCAACGCCGTACTGGGCGTGCCGTTGCGCGCCGCCTTCCGCGGTCTCAACCGTTTCGTCCCCTGGCACCGGCTGCCCACACGCCTCGGCCTGCTGAACCTCGTGGCTTTCCGGCAGAAGTTGCGCCAGGACAACCTGATCGACACCGAGGCCCGCGAGGCTCCGCCCAGGGTCCAGCCCGTACCCGAGCCCATCGACGAAGACGTGCGGCTCGCACGGAGCTACGACGGCACCTACAACGACCTGTCCGCGCCGAAGATGGGCTCGGTCGGGTCCGCCTTCGGCCGCAACCTCGCGCCCGTCTACCAACCGGAGCTGTTCGACGTACCCAACCCGGTCACTGTCAGTCGCGAGCTGCTGCACCGCGACGTCTTCATCCCGGCGCGCTCCCTCAACATCCTGGCCGCCGCCTGGATCCAGTTCCAGGTGCACGACTGGGTCAACCACAAGCGCTACCCCACCGGTACGAACTCCGTCGAGGTGCCGCTCCCTCCCGGTCTCACGTGGACGAACACGCCGGGCGGACGTCCAGAGAAGGTCATGCGCTTCGCCGAGAACGAGGGGCTCCAACCGCCCGACGGCAAGGGTCCGCCGACGCTCTTCGCCAACTCGGCCTCCCACTGGTGGGACGGCTCCGAAATCTACGGCGGCAACGAGGACGCCGGAAAGTCGCTGCGCGAGCCGGGCGGCGGTGCCGCGCTTCGCCTGGAGGACGGCCACCTGCCGGCCGGGCCGGACGGCCTCCCGCTCACCGGCTTCGCGGAGAGCTGGTGGTACGGCCTCAGCGCCATGCAGACCCTTTTCGCCCGCGAGCACAACGCCGTGTGCGCAGCGCTGCGGCAGGAGTACCCGAGGTTGGGCGAGGACCGTGTCTACCACACGGCGCGACTGGTCGTCTCGGCTCTCATCGCGAAGATCCACACCGTGGAGTGGACCCCCGCGATCCTCGCCACCGAAGTGATCGACATCGGGCTGAAGACCAACTGGCAGGGGCCACCGAAGAAGTGGCTCGAACAGTTGGGACTGTGGCTCTTCGAGGCCCACTCACTGACCGGCATCCCCGAGACCCAGCCCGACCACCATGCCGCTCCGTACTCGCTCACCGAGGACTTCGTCACCGTCTACCGCATGCACCCGTTGCTCCCCGACGACTTCGAGATCGTGGACCACCGGCTCGGCCGGAGTCTGGACACCCTCGGCTTCAACGACGTCCAGGGTCCCGCTGCGGAAGCGCTCATCCGCAAGACCGGCCTGGCCAATTCGCTGTACTCGCTCGGCATCGCCCATCCCGGCGCGATCACCCTGCACAACTATCCCCGCTCCCTGCAAGCGTTCGAGCGGGACGGCGAGATCATCGACCTGTCGGTGGTCGACCTGGTGCGCACCCGGCGCCGCGGTGTACCGCGCTACAACGACTTCCGGGCGGGCCTGCACAAGCCGCGCGTGCGGCGGTTCGAGGATGTGTCTTCCGATGCGGAGACGGTCGCACGCTTGAAGGAGGTCTACCGCGATGTCGACGAGATCGACACCATGGTCGGTCTCTTCGCCGAGAACCCACCCCAGGGCTTCGGCTTCAGCGACACCGCATTCCGCATCTTCATCCTGATGGCGACCCGCCGCCTGCAGAGCGATCGCTTCCTCACGGTCGATTACCGGCCCGAGGTGTACACCCCCTTGGGCATCGACTGGATCGAGCGCAATGGCATGACCAGCGTGGTGGTGCGGCACTGCCCCGAGTTGGCGAGCTTCCTGCCACGCACAGCCAGCGCGTTCGCGCCCTGGCGCCTGGCTACGGCGAAGGGAGCCGAAGGCGGTCGCGGCTGAGAGGGCGCTGGCCTGCGAACAAGGCCAGAGGCCGTTGTCGCTGCTGCTCCTGCGCAACCCGCTTGCCGACCCCTTCGTCCTGGGCGTCTCGTCCGGGGCCTCGACCGGCGCGGTCGTCGTCGTGCTCGGTGTCGGCGGCGGAGCCCTGTCGGTTCCCGGGGGCGCCTTCCTGGGCGCGGTGTGCTCGTTCGCGCTCGTGCTGCTGCTGAGCCGCACCCTGGGCGGCGCGACGGATCGGGTGGTGTTGTCCGGGGGCGCGGCGATGCAGCTCTTCTCCGCGCTCACGTCCTTCGTCGTGATGACCGCGGCCGTGGCTGAGACCACGCGCGGGGTGCTGTTCTGGCTGCTCGGCTCGTTGAGCGGGGCCGGCTGGACCGACGTGTGGGTGTGCCTGGCGGTTCTGGTGGCGGCTCTGCTGGTCTGCGCCGGGTACGCGAGGACCCTGGACGAGTTCGCGTTCGGGCAGGACGCGGCCGCGAGCCTGGGGGTCTCGGTGGCGCGCACCCGGCTGGTACTGCTGTGCGTGACCGCGCTGCTGACGGCCGCGCGGGTCAGCTCGGCCGGGGCGATCGGTTTCGTCGGCGTCGTACTGCCGCACGCGCCCACGCGCGTTGACCGGGCCCGGGCACGCGCGGCTGCTGCCGGTCACCGCCCTGGCCGGGGCGGTGTTCCTGGTATGGGTCGACACCCTCGCCCGCACGGTCCTCGATCCGCAGGAGGTGCCGGTCGGTGCGGTGACCTCGCTGATCGGCGTCCCGGCGTTCGTCCTCGTCCTGTACCGCACCAGGAGTCCACGATGACCGGAACCTCGCAGGCCGGACTGCGCGCCGAGCGCGTCACCCGCACCGCCGGCGGCACACTGATCCTGGACGCGGTCAGCCTCACGCCGCGTCCCGGAACCATCACGGGCCTGCTCGGGCCGAACGGTTCGGGCAAATCCACGCTGCTGCGCCTGCTCGCCGGCGTCACCGTGCCGGATTCCGGTGCCGTCACCCTCGACGGCCGCCCGCTGGGCGAGGTGGCACGCCGGGAGGTGGCCCGGCGCGTTGCCGTCGTGGAGCAACAGGTCGACACGCAGGTCGTGCCGACCGTCATCGACGTCGTACGCCTCGGCCGCATCCCGCACGCCGCGAGATACTGCTGGACGAACCGACCAATCACTTGGACATTGATCGCGCTGCACGACTTGAACCTGGCGGCGATGTACTGCGATCAGCTCGTGGTGCTGGCACGCGGCCGTGTGGTGGCTTGCCGAAGCCCGCAGGACGTGCTGACCGAGACGCTGATCGCGGAGGTCTACGGCGTACGGGCCACCGTCACCCGGGCCGGCCCCGGCGACCGCCCGCACATTCGCTTCCTCGGCACACTCCTGCCCGGCTGACCACCGATCGAGAGCGCGTCGCCGCCGAGACGGGGGCGCTCAGCTTCGGCCGGTGCACGTACGGCCGGGCACCGGCGATGGTTTAAATGAAAACGATTATCGCTTACTCTTTCGTCGACGCCCTTGATCGGCACGACTGGAAGACGAGAACGCGCACCATGAGAAGACTCCGCCGTAGCCTCATAGCCGGCCTGCTCCTCGCTCCCCTGCTCACCGGTTGCTTCGCTTCCGGCGACGGCAACTCCTCGTCCGCCGGCTCTTCCGGTCCCGGAGAGGGCGCACGGCTGCGCGTGGCGATGGCGTTCCCGCTCCGGGAGAACTTCTCCCCGTACGGGGAGGACGCCTACCACTTGTCCAAGCTCGGCGTCTCCGAGGGCCTGACCCGGCTGGATGCCAACGGCCTCGCGGCCCCGGCGCTCGCCCGGTCCTGGAACAGCGGGGACGGCGGCCGCAGTTGGCTGTTCACCCTGCAGGACGCCAAGTTCCAGGACGGCGACGAGGTCACCCCGGACGCTGTCGTCACCGCCCTCACCCGTGCCGCGCAGGCAGAGCCGGCGCCTGCCGCCCTGTCCGGGGTGAAGCTGTCCGCCGAGGCGGTGGGCGACCACCAGGTGCGCGTCCGTACCGAGGCCCCCGACCCCGTGCTCCCGCTGCGGCTGTCCAATCCGCGTCTGGCGGTGTTCTCCCCGAAGGCGTACGCGAAGCAGGGCAGCGTGGACCCGGTCGGCACCGCCACCGGGCCGTTCACCCTCAAGAAGATCACCGGCGAGACGGCGGCCTCCCTGGACCGCTTCGACGGCTACTGGGGCGGACGCCCTCAAGCGTCCGGCATCGACGCCAAGTTCATAGCCGACGGCACGGCCCGCGCCAACGCACTGCGCACCGGCCAGACGGACATCGCGGAGTCGCTGCCCGTCGCCCAGATCGCCTCCCTGGACAAGGAGACGGTCCACGAGAAGCCGACCGCGCGCAACGTCGTGCTGAATCTGAACACGAAGTCCGGCCCGTTCGCCGATCCGGGGCTGCGGGCCGCCGCCCGGGAGGCCATCGATCCCGCCGTCCTCGCCAAGGACGTGTACGAGGGCTACGCCGAGCCCGGCCAGGGCATCTACGGCCCAGCGCTCTCCTGGGCGGCCGGCAAGCGGGTCGAGCCGAAGGGACGGGCGAAGGCCGCGGATCCGGACGGTGCCTCCGTCACGATCGCCACCTACAGCAACCGGCCCGAGCTGCCGGAAGTTGCCCAGGTGCTGCAGCAGCAGCTGCAGAAGGCCGGGTTCACGGTGAAGCTGGAGGTCCGTGACCTGGCCCGGTTCGACAGCGACGCGCTGGCCGGGAAGTTCGACGCCACCGTCTACTCCCGCAGCGTCCTGATGGACACCGGGGACCCCGTTACCTTCCTCGCCAGCGACTACACCTGCGGGGGCGGCAACAACCAGTCCCAGCTGTGCGACAAGACGGTCGACGAGGCCGTCGCCAAGGCCGCGTCCGTCACCGACACCGCACAGCGCCAGGACGCCGTCATGGCGGCCGAAGCCGCCGTCCTCGCCACGGACGCAGTGGTCCCGCTGGTGCACATGAAGGTCGCCATGGGCATCGGCACCTCGGTGGAGGGCACGCTGATGGACCCGTACGAGCGTCTCGTCGTCGGCACGGGAACGCGGCGCTGACACGATGGCCGACGCGGTGAAAGACGTTGCCGCCGCCCTGCGCGCCATCGTGCGGGGCGGCGGGCTCACACTGGTGTGGCGGGGCGCGCTCACCGCCGCCCTGGTGTGCGGAATCGGCCTGCTGCCCTGGCTGTCGCGCACGGACCCCGCACTGACCGTGCTCAAAGCGCGATCGGCGGAGAGCGACCCCACCCCCGAGGCGCTGCGGACCGTACGAGACCAACTCGGGCTGGAAGATGGCCCGTTGCCCTTGCTCGGACGGTGGCTCGGCGGATTGCTGCACGGGGATGCGGGCCGCTCGTGGATCTCCGGCGGCGAGGTGCTGCCGTCCGTCGTCCAAGCCCTCGGTGCCTCCCTGCTGCTGATGGCCGGGGCCCTGGCGGTCGCCGCAGGCACGGCCGGCGCCGTATGCGCCCGCACGCTGTGGCTGGGCTCGCGACGCAGGCTGGGCGGGCGGAAGCCGGGCGGCACGGGGTCGGCGGTGCTGGGCGCGCTGCCCGAGTTCCTCCTCGCCTCCGTGCTGGCCTCGGTCATCGGGGTGCAGCTCGGCTGGCTGCCAGCCCTGGGTTGGTACGGGCCGCAGTGGATGGTGCTGCCTTCGCTGGCACTCGGGCTGCCCGCCGGAGCGGTCCTCGGGCGGATGCTGGACGATCTGCTGCCCGGCGCCTTCGCCGAGCCGTGGACACTGGCCGCCGCCGCGCGCGGCATCCCGCCCAGGTCCGTGGCCCGGCAAGCGCTGCGGCGCTGCGTACCCGGCGTGCTGCCCAACCTGGGCCTGTTCGTGGTCGGCCTGACCGGCGGCGCCGTCGCCGTGGAACAGATCTACGACATCCCCGGCCTGGGCCGGCTCACCCTGCTCGCCGCCCTCGCCCAGGACCTGCCCGTCCTGCAGACCGGCACCCTCGCCCTGGTCCTGCTCGCCGCGATCGCCAGCGCTCTGGCCCGGCTCTCGGCCCGGCTGCTGATCGGACCCGCGCTGCGTGACGGCGCCCTGCACTCCCTGCACAGGCCCACCCCACCCGCTCCCCGCACGCTGCCCCTGCTGTACGGGGCGATGCTCGCCGCCGTGATCGGCCTCGGCCTGCCGCGGGACCCGCTCGCGCTGGAGACCGGCGCCCGTCTCCAAGCCCCCTCCCCCACCCATCCCTTCGGCACCGACGCGCTCGGCCGGGACATCCTGGCCCGCATCGCGCACGGCGCACTGACCACCCTCGGCACCGCCCTGGCGGTGAGCGCCGCCGCCCTGGTCGTCGGCGTGCTGCTGGGCCTGCTGCCCCGGCTGTCCGCGCCGCTCTCCGACACCGTCAACGCGGTACCGCCCGTCCTGGCGGCCCTCCTCGTCACCGGCATCGCGGGCAGCGGCCCGTGGACGCCCGCTCTCGCGGTCGCCGCCGTCGCCTGGTCACCGCTGGCCACCCACGCCTCAGCGCTGCTGCGGCAGGAACGCGCCACCACCCATCTGACCGCCACCCGCGCGCTCGGCGCGGGCGAGTGGTACCTGCTCACCCGCGGGCTGCTCCCGGCCGTCCTGCCGCCCGTGGCCCGCCACGCGCTGCTCCGACTGCCCGGCATCGCGCTCGCCCTGGCCGCGCTCGGCTTCCTCGGCCTGGGCTCCCAGCCGCCGTCCCCCGAATGGGGTCTGCTGCTCGCCGAGAACCAGCCCTACGCCGAACGCGCGCCGTGGGCGGTCCTCGGCCCGGCCGCCGTCCTCGCCCTGCTCGGCGCGCTGGCGGTGACCGCGACGGGCGGGGTGCGCGTGCCGCGCCTGCGACGGCCGCCGGGAGCGCGCCCGACAGCGCTTCAAGAACGTCCCGCGGAGACGGAGCAGGCGGTCCCCGCGCCGCCCCGTACGCCCGTGCTCACTCACCCCGCCGACTGACGGACCTCGATGACCGCCCTCTTCTCCCGCGTCCTGCCCCGGCGGCCCGCCGGGGCCCCGAAGTCTCCGCGCGAGCGGACCTGGAAGAACCTGTCACCGGTCCCGAAGCTGCTGATCCTGACCCAGCTCGCCTTCAACATCGGCTTCTACGCCGTCCTGCCGTTCCTCGCCGAACACCTCGGCACCGCGATCGGCATGGCGGGCTGGATGGTCGGTTTCGTCCTCGGCCTGCGGACCTTCAGCCAACAGGGCCTGTTCGTGGTCGGCGGCTGGCTCGTCGACCGCTACGGCGTTCGGCCCATCGTCCTCGCCGGCTGCGCGCTGCGCGTCGCCGGCTTCGCCTGGCTCGGGTACGCGGAGGAGACCTGGGCCGTGATCGGCGCGGTCCTGCTGATCGGCTTCGCCGCCGCCCTGTTCTCCCCGGCCGTGGAGTCGGAGGCGGCCCGGCAGGCCGTGGTGTGGGAGCAAGCGGGCCACGGGCCGCGCACCCGGGTACTGGCGCTGTTCTCGGCGGCGGGCCAGGCCGGCGCCTTCGTCGGCCCCCTGCTCGGCGCCCTGCTGCTCGCCGTGGACTTCCCTACCGCCTGCCTCGCCGGAGCGGCCGTCTTCGTCCTCGTCCTCGCCGGGCACGCCCGGCTGATGCCGCAGCACATCCCCGGCCGGGTCCGCACCCGGGCACATGGCGGACTCCGCGTGCTGCTCCGCAACCGCCGCTTCCTCGCCCTGTGTTGCGCTTACGGCAGCTACCTGCTCGCCTACAACCAGCTCTATCTCGCCCTGCCCGACGAGGTGCAGCGCGCGACCGGCTCCCAGTCAGCGCTGTCCTGGCTGTTCGCCCTGGCCTCCCTCCTGGCCGTTTGCGCTCAACTCCCCGTCACCCGCTGGGCAGGCGACCGGCTGGACCTGCGCCGCTCCATGGCCGTCGGCCTGCTGCTCATCGCCGCCGGATTCGCGGTCGTGGCCGCCGCCCGGCCCGCCGCCTGGACGGGCATGGTCGGGCTGCTGCCGGCCACCGGGTACGTCGTCCTGCTCACGCTGGGCCAGATGCTGATCGTCCCGGCCGCCCGCGCGTGGGTGCCCGACCTCGCCGAGGACGGCCGCCTCGGCCTCTACACCGGCGCCCTGTCCTCCGTCTCCGGCCTCATCGTCCTCCTCGGCAGCTCGGCCACCGGCTTTCTGCTCGACCTGGGCCTGCCGGCCGCCGTACCGTGGCTCGTCCTCGCAGCTCTGCCCGCCTTGGCTGTGGCCCTGCTGCCTCATCGCCCGGAAGGCGCGGAAGGCGGGGAAGACGGGGTCCCGGCGCGCTGACGGCTCCTGCCCGGCGCCTGAAGCTCTCTCCGGCGCCAGCTCACTCCGGCGCCGCGCGGCGGGGCCCGGACGGGTGCGGCGAGGGCGAGCGGCACGAGGAACTCCACCGGTCATCGGCACAATGCGTCTACCTGCGGTTTTGTGGCTCTGAAACGGTGGTGATCCCGTGTTGAACTCGTCGGTTTCCCTGCCGGCGGGCGCACGGACGGCCGCAGGTGTCAGAGGCTCCTGTTACGTTGCCGGTCATGATCACATCGGACGGCCTTCTCCACCGGATCGGGAACGATCCGGACATCGCCGCGCTGCTGGCCTGGCCCGGCGGCTTCTCCCTCGGTGGCGAGGAGCACGGGGAGGACTTTCAGCTGCCAGGCGGGCTGCCGCGGTACCCGATAGCCAGCTGCGGCTCAGGCGGCGTGTATTTCCTATGCGGGGAACCGGGAGCAGCCCAGCGACCCGTGCTCTACGTCGGTTCCGAGGGCGAAGCCACGCTGATGGGCGCGGACCTGGCCGAGGCCGTCGCGTTGATCACCGCCTGTCCCTACTGGCAGGACCTGGGCAACGGCCATCCCGTGGACGACCTCGAGGAAGCCCTCCGCGAGGACCATCCTGGGATTGACGAGCGCCGGGACCGTGCGTTCGCCGTCCTGGGCCTCGCGCGGCCGACAGCAGGCGAAGCCCTGACCCGGCTGCGTGCGGTAGCCGCCCGCACCGCACCGCACTACCTGCCGACGAGCCCGGCGGAAGACGACGACGAGGAAGACATGCCCTACGACCTCCTCTTCCGCAACGACGCCTGAGCTGCTGCGCAGGCGCCGCCGAAACCGCCGCATGGCACCGGCTCCGTCCCAGGGACATCAGCGGCCACCACCGGCCGCACGAGGAAGAAGGAGAAACCAGCATGGCGATTCAGCGGATGGACAACGTCGGCATCGTCGTCGAGGACTTGGATGCCGCCATCGCGTTCTTCGTGGAACTCGGTATGGAGCTGGAGGGCAGGGCGCAGGTCGAGGGCCCCTTCGCCGACCAGTGCACCGGACTCGACGGCGTCCGCTGTGACATCGCGATGGTCCGGACCCCGGACGGTCACAGCCGGCTCGAGCTGGCGAAGTACCGCAGCCCCGCGGCGATCAGCGCCGGGCCGCGCAACCGGCCGCACAACATTGTGGGCACGCACCGCGTCATGTTCACCGTCGACGACATCGAGGACACCGTTGCCCGCCTGCGCCCCCACGGCGCCGAACTCGTCGGTGAGATCGCCCGGTTCGAGGACAGCTATCTGCTCTGCTACCTCCGGGGCCCGGAGGGCATCATCGTCGGACTGGCCGAGCAACTGCGCTGAGAAGGAGGGACCGAACCATGCAGCCGAACGAGATCATCGAGGTTCTGAACCGCCCGATGAGCCGGGAGCTGCTAACCCGTGACGTGACCCGCCTGGCCGCTCCAGCTCATCACGGCTGCGGCCAATGCCGACGCCGTCAGCCAGACACTCGCCTTTTTCGTCAGCATTCCGCTGGTCGCGCGGCGCCTACAGGCCAAAGGCGCGTGCGTCCGCAGCGAGCGCCCTGAAGTACTCGCGCGGGTCAGCGACCAGTTTGCGCTCCTTGAGGTCCAACAGGCCGCCGACGGCGGCAACTTCGGCCGACGGGGTGCCGTCGGCCTTGCGGATCCGCTGCTCGATGCGGAACGTCTTGCCTTCGCCCCACAGGAACCTGCAGTCCACTTCCACGTTGTCGCCTGCTCGCAGCTCCCCCAGATACCGGATGTTCGTCTCCAGGACGACCGGGCCCACGCCCTTCTCCAAAAGGTCGCGCTGGTCGATCCCGCCATGCCGCAGCATCGACCAGCGCGCGTGCTCGGCGTACTGCAGGTACACAGACTGGTTCAGGTGTCCCTGCGAGTCGGTCTCGTATCCACGTACCTCGATGCGCACGGAAAACGGCTCTGCCACGGTGTCCCCTTCGTTCTCGGCTGAGCGCTTGCTCACTGGTCCAACCGGGCAACGCAGTTCGGTATTCCACGCGCTACGAGCTCGTGTCCTGATCACGTGTGGCTGTTCGGGGCGCCCTTGCGTGAGAGGACGGGCAGTATCCGGCGCTTCAGCGGTGGCCGCACCATCCCCGAGGCGACGCGGCACGTCCTGCGCCTTGCTTCCCCGCCCTCCGGCCTCAGGACGGGGCCGCCCGCCATCGGTCACGTGCGCGGGCCGGGAACCGTCCGAGCTGCGCAATCGTCGGTTACGGATGTGAATGAAGTGACGCCCACGCTGCCTGCCGACCACCGCGAACTGATCTCCGACCTGTCCGGGATCGTCAGCGACTACCCTTATGCGGATCCCCAATCGACCCTTGCCGTCCTCGCCGACGACGCGGCGGAGGCGCTCGGCCGCGTCGCCACCCCGGCGGGCCACCGGGAGCGAACCGGGTACACGCTCCTCCTGCATGCCACCTGCTGGTACGTCTGCGCACGCATCTTCAGCAAGTCCCTGGTCGCGTCGTACATACAGGCCCTGGACGGGTTCCGTGCGCAGTTGGACCGGGCCTCCTGCACCTGCCCGGCCGGCGCCCACCCCGCGCGACTGGACTCGGAGTACGAGGTCGAGGCGGGGGTGAGCATGCTGACCGAGGCCGGACGGGCCGCCTTCGCCGAGGACTACGGTCTCGACGAAGAGGAGTCGGCGGTGTTCGACTGCGAGGGGTTCCTCGCGGACCTCGCCGATGAGGCCCTGGTCCGCTTGCACGAGGCGCACCGGGAGCTCTTCGGCGGCATCGACGTCTCCCATCTGGACGCGCAGTTCGTCCGGGACGACGGCCGCCTCGACGTCGTCGCCATGCAGGAGGCGATCAGGCGTAGCTGGGAGGACAACACCGGCCCGGTCGCCCTGTGGTCCGCCCGCCGCTGGCTCACCGGACAGGTGCGGGACGAGGAGCGGATCGGCCTGTTCCTGTGCCTGTGGATGGGCATCGCCCAGACGTACGAGGGTCTGCCGCCCTCGTACGCGCGCGACCTGGCCGCCGCGCTCGCCACCATCGACCTGGACGTCTCCTGCGAGCATCCGCAGCACCCCTGGTCCAGCGCCGATTCCAACGTGCAGTCCCGGTACCGCGCGGTGGTCCACCTGTACGCGCCGGAGGACCACCCCGACACCCCCGTGCCCGCCGAGCTCTCGGCCCGCGAGCTGTGGGAGTGCCCGGTGCAGTACGCCCAGTTGGCGCGGGCGGCGCTGCAAAACCTCGAGGGATGGCGCACCATGCGCGGCGGCGACGACGAGGACTGGGAGGACTGAGCGGTGCGCGGCCGCTTCGACGCTCGCGCTACTCCCAGTCCAGCAGGTCAGCCCTGGTGGCCTACGCATCCTCGGTCGGCGAGGAGGGTCGGCTTGCCGGAGTACCAGCCGGGGCGCAGCGACAGTTCGATGCCGTGGCCGTTCGTGGTCCGGCCCCCCGGCAGGCCGGCTCGTCGAACTCCGGATCACCTCCGTGCCGCCCACCACGTCCGGGAAATCGCCGTGCCGGTGGCGCCAGTTCACCACCGCAGCCCGCCCCCACCGAGCAATCCGCCCTAGCCAACGTTGTTGGCAGGCGTCTCTCGTGTACCGATCAGCGTTGGCGCTGGCGGCCGCGGGCTCGGTGGCGCTGCGGTCTACTGGCGGTCCGGGGACGATTTGGCAGCTGGCCAACGGGACGACCGGGTGACGTTGACCGGTGGGTCGGCACACTTCCTGTGCCAGCCCCCTACTTTCATGTCGAGTTGGCCTCGCCGGGCCGGCCGCGGCCGAAGTGTTGGGCCGACTTGGCTTCCTGGGCTAGTCGGCGCAGGGCCAGCAGGGCTGGTTCGAGGAGGATCGAGACCACAACGGCCCGTTCGGCTTGGGCCAGCAGGTCGCGCTCACCGCGCATCTGCTGCACGTCCACGTCGGCGATGCTGTCGGCGAGTCGGGCGTAGGGCAGCAGGCCGCGCCAGTCGATGTCCACGCCCAGGTCGGCGAGTGCGGTCACGACCTCTGCCAGGGTGTGCGCGGCCGGGTTGCCCGGGGACACTTCCCACCCCATCTCGGCGATCAGCTTGCGTGCGTCGGCCAGACCCCTCGGCTCCGGCTCCCTCGAGGGCCGTTCCGTGCCGGCGTCCTCTTCCTTCTTGGTCGGACGCACGCCCAGCACTATCCCGAAGACCTGATGCAGATCCTCCTGTTCGGCGGTGATCGCGTCCAGGATCTCCTTCGTCGCGCCGGCCGACAGGCCGCGCGCCCCGATCAGGGTGCGGATGAACCGGAGCCGGTGCACGTGGTCTTCGCCGTAGTCGGCCTGGTTGGACGCGGTGGCCCGCCCCGGGGGCAGCATCCCTTCACGCAAGTAGTACTTGATCAGGGGCACTTGTACGCCGGTGCGACGACTGAGCTCGGAGACCTTCATTCACTCACTTCCTCGGCAACGGATAGTGGATAACGCTATTATCCATTCTGCTGCGGTACCTATCCGCTCACCCTCCCGAAGGGGGCCCCTCGCCGTGCCCGCATTAGGCTGGATCACCCCGAACCCCGCGCCTCGCTGATCGCGCAACCTCTGCGGCGGGTCTTCTACACCCTCTCCGTCTGGCAGGACCGCGCGCTCTCCACGTGCGCCGACACCGACCCAAGATGCGGCTCGACGTCACCGGTCCCCGCGCGGCAGGTCGTCGAGGACGGCGGTCCGGCCGAACCTGACGGCCTTTTCATGTCCGCCCGCCGAGCGTACGACGCGGGTCTGTTCACCGCGGCTTGAACACGACCGACCTACCGAAAGGGTTCTCCTCCCATGTTCGGCACGCTCATGCTCATCGCCGTTCCCTCCGTGCTGTTCCGGCTGCTTGGCGTGTTCGGCGTCGGGCGGTTCGCGACCTGGCGGGTGTCCGTCCTGCACGGCCTCGCGGTCATGCTGGTGTTTACGGCGAGCGCGCACTTCGTCCCGTCCGCCCTCGGCCCCATGCCCGGCCACCACGACCTGGTCGCGATGGTCCCGCCGTTCGTGCCGTTCCCCCGCCTCGCGGTCTATGCGACGGGCGTCCTGGAACTCCTCGGCGCAGCCGGACTCGTCCGGGAGGCCACCCGGCCGACGGCCGGGCTCGGCCTCGCCGCGCTGTTCGTCCTGATGCTCCCGGCCAACATCCACGCGGCCGTCGAGCACATCCCGTTCAACGGGGAGCCGGCGACGCCGCTCTGGTTCAGGATTCCCGAGCAGGTGATCTTCATCGGCGTCGCGCTGTGGGCCTACGTCCCGGCGCGTGCCGTCGCCGCCCGCCGGGCCGACGGAGTGCCTGGTTAGCTCGACAGTGATCCCGTTCCCGGCGAAGAAGGCGTTGGCACGCTGCCAGAAGGCGATGGCGGTGTGCTGGAGTTGCGTCGCGCAGGACCTCGCTGTAAGCCTGACGGTTGCGGCCGCCGGCCGCCCGGCCCGCCATGCGCCAGGCGCCGCCGTCGGGGATGTTGCCCAGCTTCTTGATGTTGATGTGGATCCGCTCGCCCGGCCGGGCGCGTTCGTAGCGGCGGATGACCTGACTGGTGGGCCGCCCGTGAAGGCCAGTCGGTTCAGGCCGTGCCGGAGAAGGATCCGGTGCACGGTCGAGGCCTGCAGGCCCAGGCCGTTTCCTTCGGATCACCTGGCTGACCAGACGTGGATGGCGGCGAGGTGGAGTCCGGCGAGGTAGATGGTGGCGGTCTTGTCGTAGCGGGTGGCCAGGCCGCGCCATTGCTTGAGCTTGTTGATGCAGCGCTCGACGGTGTTCCGTTGCTTGTAGGCCTCGCGGTCGAAGGCCGGTGGCCTGCCGCCACGTCTGCCGAGGCGTTTGCGGTTGGCGGCCTGGTCGGCGGGCTGCGGGATCACCGCCCGGATCCCGCGCCGACGCAGGTGAGAACGGATCGCGCGGTACGAGTACGCCTTGTCGTCCGGGGTCGCCCGTGGCCTGCCGACCGGCCTGGGAACCCGGATCCGGGCCATGATCTGCAGGAACGCGGGCGCCTCACCGGCCTGTCCTGGCGTGATCACGAAAGCCAGCGGCTGGCAGCGATTGTCGGCGGCCAGGTGGATCTTCGTGGTCAGTCCGCCGCGGGACCGTCCGAGGGCATGGTCGGCGGGCTCGCCGGCCGGGGCCCCTTTTGGCGGGCCCCGGCGGCGTGCTGGTGGGCACGGACGATCGTGGAGTCGACCGCGACGACCCAGTCGAGGTCCCCTTCGGCATCGGCCTGGGCGAGCAGGGCGGTGAAGACCTTCTCCCACGTGCCGTCGGCGGCCCACATCCGTAGCCGGTTGTGGGCGCCCTTCCACGACCCGAAGCGCTCGGGAAGGTCCATCCAGGGCGTCCCGGTGCGGTACTTGAAGGCGATCGCGTCGATCACCTGCCGGTGATCACGCCACCGCCCACCCGCCGAGGCGTCCGCTCCGGCAGTAACGGCTCGACCCGCGCCCACTGCGCGTCAGTCAACTACACACATCAACCAACGATCAGATGATCCGAAGGAAACGTCCTAGGCCGCCTCTTCCTGCGGGAGCGCCACGAGCAGCTCCCGCAGGTCCATCGGCATGACGGCGATCTCCATGCTCCCGCCGCCCTCGTACGCGCACGCGACGATCCGCGACCCGGGGTTGATGGAGATCCCCTCCTTCACGGACGGGGCCCGCACGCCGGTGGCGCGGCCGCCCGGCAGCGGCAGGGGCTCGCCCCGCGCCGGGACCCAGCGGGCCGCGCCCTCGCCCTGGTCCGCGTACAGCCGGCCCGCCCGCCAGCGCCCCTCACCTGCGGGCCGGCGCGCCATGCCGGGGATCCCGGCCACGGGCCCGGCGGCCACCCGCGCGAGGTGCTTGCGCCGCAGGAGCCACCCGGCTCCCGCGGCGCCGAGGACGACCACCACGATCTCGATCACGTTCACCGGACCCATTCAAACAGGCCGGTCCGCCGGCCGGCGACGCGGCCAGGCGGACGTTCCGATGATCCGAAAAACACCCGGGTCTTTCCCTGGTGCATTGGAGCGAACTCCTCCTCAAAGCCCGAGCCGCGTCATTCGACCCGACATTCCCTGTGCTGATCCTTGTCCGTCACATCCGCCTTGATCGTGAAAGGTGCATGTTCGTGATTCGTCGAGGAACGAACGGGCCGAACCACGGAAAGCGGCGACTGTGCGCCCTTTCCGCACTGAGTGCGGTGGGAATCGTCGCAGGACTCGCTGCCGGCCTGCCGGCGTCACCAGCCGGTGCCGCCCCGGCCCCCGCGCCCGCTGTCGCGCAGCAGCCGCACAAGGAGAAGGGCGTTGACTGCGACGGGAAGGTCTACGCCTCGTTCGGCAACCCCGCAGACCAGCTCTACACCGCCGACAGAGGGGCCGGAACGTACCAGTTCACGGCGCTGGGCAGCCAGCCGCCGTTCCTCTACAACGCCATCGGCGTGAACCCGAACGACCGCTTCCTCTACGGGACCACGTTCGGCAACGCGAACAACGACCTGGTCCGCTTCGACCGCAATGGCGACTTCACCAAACTCGGTCCCATTTCCGGCCTGCCGGAAGCCCTCTACATCTCGGGCACGTTCGACGACGAGGGCAACTACTACATCCTGGCGGACGATACGCCGACGATCTACAAGGTAGACGTAAAGTCCCGCTCGGTCACGGGCTCCATCGACGTTCCGGAGCTGTCGGACCCGGAACTCGACATCTTCGACATCGCGTTCCGCGACGGATTCCTGTGGGGCTCGACCGACGACGGCGCCATCGCGCGCATCCGCGTCTCCAACGGGGACATCGACTTCTTCCCCGGTGTCCTTCCGGGCGGTTCGGACTTCGGTGGCGTCTTCGTCTACGGCAACGGCGATCTCGGATTCTTCCGGAATTCAAACGGAGAGCTCTTCCGGGTGCACGTGAAGAACGCGACCTCCGCCGACCCCGAGTTCACCATCCTGTCGACGCAGGACCAGGTCCCTGACCAGGAGCTGGTGAACCTCGACGCCACCTCCTGCTTCCTCGACTCCAAGGCCGACCTCGCGGTGCACAAGCGAGCCCCCAGGGAAGTCACGTCGGGCGGCGGGATCACCTACCGCATCACGGTGAAGAACGTGAGCAAGGACGAGAGGGAGAAGGGCAAGGACAAGGACAAGGACAGGGGTAAGGGCACGGGCGACTCCTCCGGCTGGTCCCTGACCGACGACCTCCCGGCGGAGCTCCAGTCGCCCTCCACCTCGACCGAAGGGTGCGAGATCGCCGACGGCCTCCTCTCCTGCACGGGTGGTCCGCTGGAGAAGGGCGACAAGGTCGAGATCGAGGTGACCGGCACCGCGGCCTCCGTCCTGGAGCCCACCACCGTGGAGAACACCGCCACGGTCTACGGCGACGACAAGGACCCGCACAAGCAGAACGACAGGGACACCGCGTCCACCCTCATCACGCCGGGGGACAGCGCCCGGTAGTGCGGTGACATGCGGCTCGCCACGCCGCCGGGGCCCCTTCGGCCGGGGTCCCGGCGGCGCCGGTGCGCGTGCGTGCCTGCCGGCGCTAGGCCGTCTCTTCCGGATCTTGCCTGACCCACGCCGCCCGGCAGCGCGCTGAGGCACGGCACCGGACGACGCGGGCTTAACCGGCAAGATCCGAAAGGGACGACCTAGGACCGGCCCGATGCCGAGCCGGACCGAGTTTCCGGCCGGTCCAGCCGGCAGACCTGGGCCTCGACCCCGGCACACGTGGGGTGAGGGTCGTGCGGGGCCTGCTGGAGCGGTCAGTCAGGCCTGCGTCGCCCTCGGCCCGCCAGCGGCGGACCCGTCGCGATCCTCGTGATCGGGTGCGCGACGGTGCTGATGGACCGTCTGCCGCTCCTGCACCGCCTGGCGAAGCCGGTCGTCGCCGTGGGCGCCATGTCCCTGACGGCCTATGTCGGCCACTTCGTCGTACAGTCCGCGGTGGGCATACCGACCGGCGAAAGCAGCCAGGTGTCCTGGGGGCCCGTACTGACGTTCATCCTCGGGGCGACCGTGTTCGCCGCGCTCTGGTCCCGCTTCTTCCGCCGCGGACCGCTGGAGTATCTGCTCAACGCCGCCACCAAACCCTCCGACTCCATCCGCTGAGGTACGGCCGGGTTGGCTCGTCCTCCTGCCCGGCCACCTGTGTCGACGTTTTCGCGTGACCCGGGCGGGGGCGGCCATCCCCCCCCCCCCCCACGCCGGCTCCGCTCCGGAGCCGGGCCGGTGTCACGTCGTTAGCGCTGCAGTGACAGCAGACCCGGCCGGTAGGGCCACTGGCCGTATTCGCCGCCGGAGTTGGGGTCGCGTCCCTGGTAGAGGAACTGCAGGTTGCAGGGATCGACGGTAAAGGTCTGATCGGCGCTGGTGCGGATCAGTTCGCCATGGCTGATGTCGTTGGTCCAGGTGGCGCCGCTGTTGGCCTTGCCGGCGAAGGGGTTGCTCTCGGTCGCGGCCTGGGGTGTCCATGAGCCGTTCAGACTGGTGGCCGTGAACGAGCGGAAGTAGCGGCCCTGCGAGCCGATCGCCTCGACGATCATGAGGTAGCGGTCCTGGCCCTGGAGCTTGTAGACCTGCGGCGCTTCGAACAGGTTGTTCGTCGTATCGCTCATGATCGTTGTGTAGGTCGAGCCGAAACTGCTCGGGAAGTTCCCGATCGGCATGCTGGCCCGGTAGATCTTGCCGTTGTCACCGGCGAAGAACAGGTACATGTTCGTGCCGTCGGCGATGAGCGTCTGGTCGATGGGGCCTGTGGTGGAGCCGGTGATGCTTCCGGTGAAGAGCACCTGCTGTGCGGACCAGCCATTGGGGTTGGAGGGGTCGCTCGACGTCCGGTAGGAGAAGGCGCTCCCGCCTCCCCACTGGTAGGCGAGCACCCAGATGTTCTTCGGCGCGAAGTAGAAGAGCGTGGGCGCGACGACGGAGTTCGACATCGTGTTCTGGCTGGTCGAGGCCATCTCCGACCAGTTGGTGAACAGGCCGAAGTTCATCGAACCCCAGCCCGCTCCCGTTCCCGCGGCGCCGTGCGTCGTCGCATAGACGAGCTGCTTGCCGTTGTAGGGGGCGACGGTGAAGTCCTTGAGCGAGGCCCACCCGGCCTTGGGCTGCGCCAGCGCGCCCGTCGAGGTCCAGCGGTACGTCGACGGAAGAGCGCACTGGCCGGGGTTGCCGGCGCCGACCTTGACGAGCTGCCACTGCTGGTTGGTGCCGCCCCAGTCGTCGTACTGGACGATGTTCGCGTTGTCGGCGGTGGAGCCGCCTTGTACTTCGAGGGCCTTGTTGCTGTGGCGCGCGATGAACCTCACGTAGCCGTCCGAGCTGTCGGCCAGCCGCCACTGCTGGTTGGTGGCGTTCAGGTCGGTCCACTGGACGATCGGGCCGCCGTTGGCGGTGGACCTGTTCTGGACGTCCAGCACCTTGCCGGAGTGGCGGGACTTGATGCGGTAGTAACCGCCGCCGGAGTCGACGAACTGCCACTGCTGCTGGTTCTGATCGTTCCTGGTCCACTGGGTGATGCGCGCGCCGTCGTTGGTCGCCAGATTGTAGACGTCCAGGGCCTTACCGCTGTTGCGGTTGACCAGCACATACGAGGCGTTGGGGTCGACGGTCGCCGCGGCGGCGGGCGGGGCACCGAGGAGAGTGGCCCCGAGCAGCAAGGACGACAGGACCGCGAGTACGAGACTCAGGACCAGGGGTGGATGGCGAAACCGCATCAGAAGAGCTCCTTCGGGGGACGGAGGTGAGGTGACCCCGACGGACCGCGGAGCGGCCGCGTCGGGGGGTCGGGGACGGGATAGGTGTGAAGGCGGCCGCACATGCCGAAGCGCTGGTGCTCCGGGCGCTGCAGTCGTGACACTTCGCCGTGGTCGAGGTGGGAGAGGTCGCCGACCTTCAGCCGTTCCAGCTGACGGCCGGTCGTGACGGCTGCGGCCAGGGGGCCGTCACGCCAGCGGAGCCACCAGGCGTCCAGGAGCTCTCTTTTCAGGCGGTGGGCCGCGATGTGGAACTCCTGCAGCCCGCCTTCGCGCAAGGCCAGGAAACCCTCGAGTGCCAGGTCGCGGCGGCGGCGCGCTGCCGCGGAATGGTCGCCGGTCAGGGCGGCCGCCCTCCGGTAGGCGTGGGGATCGGCCAGCACGGGAGCAGGGAAGGTGAAGACGGCGTCGCCCGCCTCGGGGAGTCCGCTGTTCTGCATGAGCACCACGAGGCGCAGGCCGCCGTCGTTGACGAGGCGGTGGATCGTGCCGGGGGTGAACCAGACGACGTCGCCTGGGTGCAGAGGGGTGTCGGCGAAGCCGGAGGTGGTGAGCGTCTGGACGCTGCCCGCGCCGCCGATGACGACGTAGGCTTCGGAGCAGACGAGGTGCATGTGGGGTGTGCCGCCGCACAGCCCGTCGGCGGCCTCCCAGTCGTACACGGTCAACCCGGAGATCCCCACGCCGCCGGGGAGCGCGGTCACCACGGGTGGTCCGCTATGTGGCGGGACAGGCGTCCGGGGGTCCATGCGCCGTCGGCCACGACGATCCGGTAGCGGCGTGCCAGGGTGTCGCCCGGGGCCAGCGGCAGTTCCTTGTCGAACGCCAGAGACGGGTTGACGGCGGGGATGGGCTCACTGCGGACGAACCAGTGGCAGGGGGCGTCCGGATCGTCCAGGAAGAGGAGCGTGGAGGAGCGGTCGACCTCGTCGTGCGTGCCGATGAAGGCCAGCCAGTCGCCCTGCTCTCCCATCGCGGGGCCGATCACGTCTCCGCCGGTGAAGTCGCGCGGGCCGCGCCAGAACATGCCGGAGTATCCGGCGAGCTTTCTGCCCTGTGTGCCGGGGCTGCCGAACACCAGATCGGTGTCGAGGACGTTGGTCAGCGCGGTGGTGATGTCCAGGGTCCAGGAGTCGGCCTCGACGGCGTGTGCGGTCAGCGTGCGGCTCTCGTCGATCCAGTGCTCCCCCGCCATCGTGTGCCAGGCCAGGTTCTCGGTGATCACTGCCCGGCCGTGGCCCGTTTCGGCGGACACGGTGAGGCTGCGCATCGTGCCGAGGTTCGGCAGGTCCACGTAGCCCTCGCCGCGCAGGTAGGTTCCGCCGCCCCAGAAGTTCTGCCCCGACACCCACGACGCCGTGATCTGGACGCCCTTGTGCCAGCGGTGGTCGTGCGGCCGGTACCCGGTGACCACGTCGCCGGCGAGCGTGCGCACCGGATGCAGGTAGGGCTTCGGCGCCTCGAAGGGGTCCATGACCGGCCGGTGCACGTACCGGAAGAGGTCGACGTCGCGAGTTCGGACGGTCAGCGAGTCCTCGTTCTCGAGGAGTTGGAACGTCATCGGAACACCTCCGGGCGCCCTCCGTTGAGCGAGCCGTAGAACGGGTCGGCCGCGTCGATCTCTCCGCGCCGGACCGGCAGGCCGGTGATCGCCGCCTTGTACAGGGCGGTGACCAGTTCCATGGTGGATCTGCCGAGGTCGGGCCGGATCCCCGCCTCGTAGCCGTCCAGGAAGGCTGCGAGCTGGGCGGTGTGCGAGCTGGGCAGGTCGTCCGGCGGCTCCCACTTCGCGCTGGGCGAGCTGGTGGTGAACGTCCAGTCCGCGTTGGAGTAGCCGTACAGGTGCCGCAGCTCGACCGTGGCGTCGGTGAGATCGAACCGCAGGTAGCTCTCCTCGCGCGGGGAAAGGACGCTGTTGACGACCGTCGCGATGGCTCCGTTGTCGAACCGGACCAGGGCCGCGGACACGTCCTCGGTCTGGACGTCGCGCTCGAGGCGGCCGGCCATCGCGCGTACCTCGGCCCATTCGCCGAGCACCGCGAGCATCAGGTCCATCTGGTGGATGCCGTGGCCCAGCGTCGGGCCGCCGCCTTCGCTCTCCCACGTGCCGCGCCAGGGCACGTCGTAGTAGGCCTCGTCGCGGTACCACGCCGTGACGCACTGCGCGACCAGCGGACGGCCCAGCGCCCCGGCCGCGATCCGGTCGCGCAAGTACCGGGCTCCCGAACCGTACCTGTGCTGGAACACCGCGCCCGCGGCGGCGGGCCCTTCGGCGCCGCGGATCCGGTCGAGCTCGGCCAGCGACAGCGCCACCGGCTTCTCGCACCACACCCAGGCCTCCGACTCCAGACAGGCCACGGCCTGGTCGGCGTGCAGGAACGGGGGCGTGCACAGGTGCACGAGGTCCGGCCTCTGCTCATCGAGCATCGTGTGCAGGTCGGTGTAGACCGCGGGAATGCCGTGTTCGGCCGCGAACACCTCGGCGCGCACGGCGTCCACGTCGACGGCTGCCACGATCTCGGCCCGGTGCGCCTGCGCCCGGAGGGCGGGAACGTGGCAGATGCCCGCGATCCCGCCCGTTCCGACGATGGCCGTTCGTATCATCCGCCCAGCACCTCCTTGATCGAGTGATAGGCGGGCTTGGGCAGCAGGTTCTCGTCGTAGGGCAGCGCAGCGCCCTCACCGGGGAAGACGGAGGGGATCCACGAGTACTTGTCCGTGTAGTCCCAGATGGTGATGCCGACGCATTTCTTGACCGCCAGGCAGGCCTTGACGTAGTCGGCGTACCAGGTGGCCTGGGTGGCGAGCTTCTCCTGGGTCGCGGGCAGGTTCATGCGGATGTCGAGCTCGGTGATCGCGACCTCGACCCCGAGGTCGGCGAAGCGCTGCATGTTCTGCTGGACGTCGGAGGGGAAGCCGTACTGGAGCGCCAGATGGCCCTGGATGCCGAAGCCCTCCACGGGTACGCCGTCGGCCTTCAACTGCTTGATCAGCGTGTAATAGGCGTTGCTCTTGGGGCCGATCCCGTCGACGTTGTAGTCGTTGAGGTACAGCTTGGCGTGCCGGTCGGCCTCGTGGGCCCAGCGCAGGGCGTCGGCGATGTAGCCGGGGCCGAGCGTCTTGTAGAAGAGCGTCTCGCGGTAGGTGCCGTCTTCGTTGAAGGCCTCGTTGACGACGTCCCAGTGGATCACCTGGCCCTTGTAGTGCCGGACCACCTTCTGTATGTGGTTCTTGAGGATGGCGCGCAGCTCGTCGGCGGTCCAGGTGCCCTCGGTGAGCCAGGCGGGGAGCTGGTTGTGCCAGATGAGGGTGTGGCCGCGGACCTTCTGGTGGTGGGCCTCGGCGAAATCGACGACCTCGTCGGCGGCGGTGAAGTCGAAGACGCCGCGCTCTGGCTCGGTGGCGTACCACTTCATGGCGTTGCCGGGGGTGGTCTGCCCGAATTCGCTGCCGAGGAGCTTCAGATAGGCGGCGTCGGTGAACTCGGGGTTGTCGGTGGCGGAGCCGAAGTACTTGTGGTGCTTCTTGGCCAGTTCGCCGAGCGTCCTGGGCCGGGGCTCGGCGGCTGCGGGCGCGGCGGCGAGACCGGCCGAGAGGCAGACGGCGGCGGACAGGGCGGTGAGAATCCGGGACATGGACATGGCGGGCTACTCCTCGGGTGGTGGGCGGTTCAGTCGAGGACGATCGTGGTCAGCGCGCGCGGGGCGAGCGTCGCCGTGAGGGTCGTGCCGTGCGTGGAGACGATGTCGGCCGGGGTGATCGAGCGGGTCTCGTCGGTGACGTAGCCGTCGGGGTGCCGGTCATGCCCGCCGCGAAGAGAGAACTCGGCGGAGCTTTCGGTGGTCGCGGTGTTGAGGATTTCGATCACGCGGCTGCCGTCGGTGTTGCGGAAGGCCGTGATCTTCAGTGCCGGGTCGGCGTTCGTGACCGGCACGCGGACGGCGCCGGGGCGGATGAACCGGCTGAAGGCGGCCAGCGCCCAGTACCGTTTGGACACCCGGTAGTCGTCACCGGGGTCGGCGAGCTGGATGAGCCCTCGGGTCGTGCCGAGGGACGCGCCGGTCCAGTAGACGTAGGCATTGGCGTTGCCGACGGTCAGGGTGTTCTGGATGTCGGCCGCGACGGTGAGACCGTCGTAGCCGCTGCCGTCGTCCCAGTTCTCGTTCCAGGTGGTGCCGTCCGGCGACCATTCCGACATCCACACGTGTTTGTCGGTCGGTTGCGGGACCTCGGTCGGACCGCTGTAGCGGTGTCCGGTGATGGTCCGCACGACCTTGCCGGCCGCGGGGTCCGCCTCGATGGCCTCGGTGTAGGCGACCTGCCGGTCCCAGCCCGCGGCGTCGCAGCAGACCACGCCGGTCTTCAATCCGGACGCGCGGACGGTCGGCCCGAGCACCTTGAGGAAGTCGACGGCCTGCTGCGGGGTGAACCGCATCGAGGCGTAGGTCGCCGTCCAGTCGGGTTCGTTGGTGAACCCCACGTCGGTGATCCCGATGCCTTCCTGCCGGTAGAACTCCGCGTACTGGACGAGGTAGTTCGCGTAGGCCTGACGCCATTCGGGCCGCAGCTCGCCGCCGTCGTTCTCGCTTCCGTTGGTCTTCATGAAGGCGGGGGCGCTCCAGGCGTCGGCGAAGAACCGTTTGACGCCGTAGGCCTTGGCCTCCTTGGCGAGCCAGACCTGGCCGCCGTCCCAGCCGTCCCAGACGTACTTCGGCGTGGCGTCCGGCCCGCCGGGATCGGCCGGCAGGATCGTCGGCATGTGGTCGTACACCTTGTCGGTCGACGACCCGATGCCCAGGCGCAGGATCGAAAGGCCCGCGCCCTTGTCCTTGCTGAGCAGCAGGTCGAGCACCTCGCGCTGCTTGGCCGGGCTGAGGCCGCGCGCGCCGTGCAGCAGGTCGGCCCGCTGGAAGGCCATCGAGAAGCCGAATCCGTCAATGGGCTGGAGCTCGGCGCGGAAGTCGATGCCGTGTCGTGCGGGGGTGGCTACGGCCTGTGATGTTAGCGCTAACAACAATGGCAGTGTCAGTGCGATCAGGCGTTTCAAGAGGTCTCCTCGGGGGTGGAGGTCACGCGGGACGGGTCAGCCCTTGGTGGCGCCCGCGGTGAGGCCGCCGATCAACTGCCGCTCGGCGACGGCGTAGAAGGCGAGGGCGGGGACCATGGCGAGCACGATGTAGGCGAGGACGAGCGCGTAGTCGGTCGAGTACTGGCCCTGGAACTGCTGGACGCCGACCGGGATCGTCTGCCATTTCGGATCGTTGAACACCAGCAGCGGCAGGAAGAAGTTGTTCCAGCTCGCGACGATCGCCAGCACCGAAACCGTGCCGAGCGCCGGACGCGCCATCGGCAGCAGGATCTTCCAGAAGAAGCGGAACTTGCCGCAGCCGTCCATGATGGCCGCCTCCTCGACCTCTGCCGGGACGGTCCGGAAGAAGCCGCGCAGAATGATGATCGTCATGGGCAGCCCGAAGGCGGCCTGCGGGAGGATCACTCCGAGCGGGTTGTCGAGCAGGTCGAAGTTGCGCAGCAGCAGGAACAACGGCAGGACGGCCACCGCGAACGGGAACATCAGCCCGATCGTGAACAGCGTGTAGAACAGCTCCCTGCCCCGGAAGGCGTAGCGGGCCAGCACGAACGCCGCCATCGCGGAGACCGCCACCGTGCAGCACGTCGTACCGATCGCGATGCCCGCGCTGTTGGCGATCTGCCGCCAGAACATTCCGTCGCCGAGAATGCCGGTGTAGTTGCCGGTCTTCCAGTGCTCCGGCAGCCCGAACGGGTTGGTCGTCAGCTCTCCGGTGCTCTTGAACCCGGAGATCACGGCGTAGATCAGCGGCACGACGACGAACGCGCCGATCAGCCAGACCACGGCGTGCAGCGACAGGCCGCGTGCCGCCCTGCGGGCGTTCATCGACCGCCTCCCGAGGTGACGGCCCCGCTCAGGTCACGGCGGAGCACGTAACGCTGGTAGAAGAGGGAGAAGACCAGACTGATCATGAACAGCACCACGCTGATCGCACTGGCGTAGCCGACCTGGTAGCGCTTGAACCCGAACTGGAACATCGAGATCGCCATCGTCTCGGAGGAGTGGTTGGGCCCGCCCGCGGTCATGACCCAGACGAGGTCGAAGAGCTGGATGGCCCCGATGATCGAAAGGAAGACGCTGATCCGGATCGTCGGGCCGAGCAGCGGCAGGGTCACGTGCCGGAAGCGCTGCCAGGCGCCGGCGCCGTCGATGGAGGCGGCCTCGAGGATCTCCTTTGGGATGCTCTGCAGCCCGGCGAGGAAGAGCATCATGTGGAAGCCGAAGTACTTCCAGGTCATGACCACGAACAGGCTCGGCATGACCGTCGAGGGATCGGCGAGCCACTTGCCCTGCAGCCCCTCCAGGCCGAGGGCGCCGGCGAGATGGTCGGCCATGCCGTCACCGGGAAGGAAGATCATCGCGAAGAGGACCGCCGTGACCACCTCGGACAGGATGTACGGCGCGAAGAACAGCATCCGGTAGACGGCCCGGCCGCGCAGCCTCTGGTTGAGCAGGACCGCGGTGAACAGCGCGAACGGCAACTGCACCGTGATCGACAGGGCGATCAGGTACAGCCCGCGCTCCAGATCGCCGAGGAAGACCTGATCGCCGAACAGCTTGGCGTAGTTCTCGAAGCCGACGAAGTCGTCCATGGGGCCGACCCCGCCCCACTGGAAGAAGCCGGTGTAGACGGCGACGGCGATCGGGGCGAGGACGAATACGAGGAAGAGGACCAGAGCCGGGACGAGGAACCAGGCGACGGACGCCCAGCTTCCCAACCCGCGCAGGAGCGACCGTTCCGGGGCGGGCGGGCGCACCGGAACGGCGTCCTGCCTCCGCTCCTTGGTCGGGGTGGACACGGAGCTAGGCACCCTTCGCAGCCTCGGTTATCGACTTGGTGACCTGCTCGGGCGTCTTCTTGCCCGCGATGAGGTCGGCGACGCTGTCGTTGATCTCCTGGCCGACGGCCGGCGGGTAGGCCTGGTCGAGGAAGAGCTGGAAGCCCGTCGCCTTGACCAGACTGTCGGCCACCACCTTCCTGTTGGCGTCGGCGAGCTGGCTCTCCGCGCCCTTGACCACCGGCAGGAAGCCGTTGGAGGCCAGCAGCTTGGACTCGTTCTCCAGAACGAAGAACTTCAGGAAGTCCAGCGCCTCCTTCGGGGCGCCCTTGCGCAGCGCGAAGCCGCCGCCACCGCCGAACACCTCGGAGACCTGGCCGACACCGCCGTCGACCGTCGGGAAGGGGAAGAAGCCCAGGTCCGCTCCGAGGTCGGCGCCCGCGTCCTTCTGCACCGACGGTCCCCACTGGCCCATCAGCTCCATGGCGGCCTTGCCGTTGCCCATGGTCGCGGCCTGGCCGCCGGGGGTGGCGTAGCCGGCGCCGAGGAAGGCCGTCTGGAACGGCTGGAGGTCGACCAGCTCCTTGAGGTGGGCGCCCGCCTGGACGAAGCCGGCGCCGGTGAAGTCCTTGGTGGTCGCGGCCTGCTGCAGCGCGGGGAGGCCCGCGACGCGCATCGCGAGGTAGGCCCAGTAGTAGTGCCCCGGCCATTTCTCCTTGCCCGCGAGGGCGATCGGAGTGACGCCCGCCGCCTTGAGCTTCTTGACGTCTTCGAGGAGCTCGGCCCAGGTGGCCGGCGGAGCGGTGATCCCGGCCTTGGCGAAGAGCTTCTTGTTGTACCAGAAGCCGACCATGCCGACGTCGTAGGGCACCCCGTAGGTCCGGCCCTCGAACTGGTAGGCCTGCAGCGAGACCGGGGTGAGCTCGGACGACCAGCCGAACACGTCGGTGAGGTCCTCGACCAGCCCCGCGTCGACCTGCTGCTGCAGCACGCCGCCGCCCCAGGTCTGGAAGACGTCGGGGAGCTTGCCCGAAGAGGTGGTGGCGGTCAGCTTGGACTTGAACGCCTCGTTCTCCAACGAGGTCGTCTTGATCGTGATGTTCGGGTGAGCGGCCGTGAACGCCGAGGAGATCTCCGGGAAGAGGGACTTGCCCGGTTCCGTCGTGGCGATGTTCCACCACGCGAAGGTCACCTTGCCGTCGGCCGCCCGCTTGTCGCCGGAGTCGCCACCGCCGCAGGCCGCGGTCAGCGAGACGGACAGAGCGGTCAGGCCCGAGAGCGCCAGGAAGCTTCGTCGGCTCGGGGGGGTGCTGGCCATGGGACCTCCGGGGAGTGGGAATGCCGGTTCGCGGTCGAAAACATTTCGTAACACTCTCGAATTCTGTGAGGCCATAAACTAGGAACGTGGGGCCCTTCGGTCAAGGCCTCTCACCGACTTATCCACAAACAGCAGCTCTCTTTGAGCTTGACAACCAGGTCGCGCCGACCGGAAACTCTTCGAAAGTTTGCGATACTTGTCGCCAGCTCAAGGCGTCCACGCAGAGGAGAGAAGTTGAGCGAGCAGCGTCCGACCCTGGCCGTCATCGCCGCGGAGGCGGGGGTCTCCCAGGCCACCGTGTCCAAGGTGATCAACGGCCGCTCCGATGTCGCACCCTCGACACGCGAACGGATCGAGGGCCTGCTGCGGTCTCACAACTACCTCCACCCCGGCAGGCAGGGCAGGGCCCGCAGGTCGGGCCTGGTCGACTTGATCATCGGCGGTCTGGACAGCGCGTGGGCGGTGGAGATACTGCGCGGCGTCGAGGCCGAGTGCGCCCAGCGGAGCGTCGGCACCGTCGTGTCGCTCGTCCCGCCGGGCGAGGCCACGCCGTCGAGCTGGGCCGCACTGCCGGTCCTGCACCACAGCGACGGCGTCATCCTCGTCACCGCCTCGGTCACCCAAGCCCAGCGCGCCCAGGTCGAACAGGCCGGGGTGGCGCTGGTCGTCATCGACCCGATCGACCTGCCGGGCAACGGCGTGCCGAGCATCGGCGCCACCAACTGGGCGGGCGGCCTCGCCGCCACCGAGCACCTGCTGGAGCTGGGGCACCGCCGGATCGCCACGATCGGCGGGCGCAAGGAGATGCTCTGCAGCCAGGCCCGCATCGACGGGTACCGGGCCGCGCTGGAGCGGGCCGGGATCGAGGTCGACCGCGACCTGATCCGGTTCGGCGACTTCCAGCACGAGGGCGGGTTCCAGCGCGCCCGGGAACTGCTCGCCCTCCCCGAGCCGCCGACCGCCATCTTCGCCGGCAGCGACCAGCAGGCGATGGGCGTCTATGAAGCCGCCCGGCAGGGCGGGCTGAGCATCCCGCAGGACCTCAGCGTGGTCGGCTTCGACGACCTGCCGATGTGCGAATGGCTGTCACCGCCGCTGACGACGGTGCGCCAGCCGCTGGAGGAGATGGGCCGGCTCGCCGCCCGCACGCTTTTCCAGCTCCTGGACGACCAGCCCCTGGTCAGCCCCCGGATGGAGCTCTCGACCGAGCTCAAGGTCCGGCTCTCCACCGCCCCGCCCCGTCACTAGGAGAACTCCTTGACCGAGCCCTGGCGTGACCCCCTCCTGCCCGCGTCCGCGCGGGTCGCCGATCTGCTGAAACGGATGACGCTGGAAGAGAAGGCGGGTCAGCTCGCCGGCTTCTGGGCGCTGCCATCGGATCCCGGGACACCGGTCGCGCCGATGGAGGACGATTCCGGCGAGTCCGCGCCCGGCCTCGACGACATCGTCGCCCACGGGCTCGGCCAGCTCACCCGGGTGTACGGCACCGCGCCGATCACCGCAGAAGCCGGGATGGAGCGGCTCGCCTCGCTCCAGCGGCAGGTGACGGGATCCGGCCGGTTCGGGATCCCGGCGGTCGCTCACGAGGAGTGCCTGACCGGGTTCATGACGTTCGGGGCGACGGTCTTCCCCGGGCCGCTGGCCTGGGGGGCGTCCTTCGATCCCGGCCTCGTGCGCCAGATGGCCGCAGCCATCGGCGCGGGGATGCGGCGGGTCGGCGTCCACCAAGGGCTGGCTCCGGTGCTCGACGTGGTCCGCGACTACCGGTGGGGCAGGACCGAGGAGTGCATCGGCGAGGATCCCTATCTCGTCGGAGCGATCGGCACCGCCTATGTGCAGGGCTTGGAAGGCGCCGGGATCGTGGCGACGCTCAAGCACTTCGCCGGGTACTCGGCCTCGCGCGGCGGCCGGAACATGGCCCCCGTCGCCTCGGGGCCGCGCGAGTTCGCCGACGTACTGGTCGAGCCCTTCGTACGGGCACTGCGCGAGGGAGGCGCCCGGTCGGTGATGAACAGCTACACCGACGTGGACGGCGTCCCGGTGGCCGCCGACGAACGGCTGCTGACCGAACTGCTCAGGGGTGAGCTCGGTTTCAGCGGTGTGGTCGTCGCCGACTACTACGCCATCTCGTTCCTGGAGACCCGGCACGGCGTCACCGGATCGCGCGGCGCGGCCGGCGCGCTGGCGTTGACCGCCGGAATCGACGTCGAGCTGCCCACGGCCCGCTGCTACGGCGAGCCGCTGACCGAACTCGTGCGGTCAGGAGGCGTACCCGAGGAGCTCATCGACCGGGCCGCGGAACGGGTCCTGCTGCAGAAGGCCGAACTCGGCCTGCTCGACCCCGACTGGGAACCCGTCAAAGCCGAGCCGGTCGACCTCGACCCGCCGGAGAACCGGGCACTGGCCAGGCTCCTGGCCGAACGGTCCACCGTGCTGCTCGCCAACGACGGCATCCTGCCGCTGCGGCCGTGCCGCGTCGCGGTCAGCGGGCCGTACGCCGACGACCCCCAGTCCTTCCTCGGCTGCTACTCCTTCCCCAACCACGTCGCGCTGCCCGGCGACCTCGGGCTGGAGATACCGACGCTCGGCGAGGCGCTCACCGCGGCCGGGTTCACGGTCACCGCGGACGACCCGGACGTGAACGTGCTGGTGCTCGGGGACCGGGCCGGCATGTTCGGGCGGGGCACCTCCGGAGAGGGCTGCGACGCCGAGACCCTCGACCTGCCCGGCGACCAGGCCGCACTCGCCTCCGCGGTCCTGGACTCCGGGGTGCCGACCGTCCTGGTCCTCGTCTCGGGACGGCCCTACGCGCTCGGCACACTGGCCGAGCGCGCCTCGGCGGTGGTGCAGGCCTTCTTCCCCGGCGAGGAGGGCGGGACGGCGCTGGCCCGGATCATCAGCGGGGCCGCGGAACCCTCCGGGCGGCTGCCCGTCTCCATCCCCCGCCAGGTCGGCGGCCAGCCCGGCACCTACCTGCACGCCAGGCTCGGCGGGCACACCGACTGGAGCTCGGTGGACCCGACCCCGCTGTTCCCCTTCGGACACGGGCTGAGCTGGACCAGCTTCACCTGCTCGGAGCTCTCGGTGGATCCCGTCGCCGCGACGGACGGGGTCGTCGCCGTTTCGGTCACCGCACGCAACGTCGGCGAGGTGGCCGGTACCGAGGTGGTCCAGCTGTACCTCTCGGACCCCGTGGCGTCCGTCGTCCGGCCGCAGCGGTGGCTCGCCGGATTCGCCCGGGTGGAGCTGCAGCCGGGCGAGGCCGCCCGGATCACCTTCTCCGTCCATGCCGACCGGACCTCCTTCACCGGGCTCGACCTGCGGAGGAGGGTGGAGCCCGGGGAGATCGGCGTGGCCGTCGGACGGTCCAGCGGCGATCTCCCGCTCCAGGGCTCCTTCACGCTGGACGGCCCCGTACGTCACCCGGCGGCCGACCGGGTGCTGTCGGTGCCGGTCGAGATCGTCCCGGTGCCATGACCGCGTTGTTCGGTGATCCCGTGCTGCCCGGGTTCCGGCCCGACCCGTCAGTCTGCCGAGTGGGAGCGGACTACTACCTGGTGACGTCCAGCTTCGAATGGTTCCCGGGCCTTCCCGTGTTCCACAGCCGCGATCTCGTGAACTGGCGGCGCCTCGGCTCCGCGCTCGACCGGGCCTCCCAGCTCGACCTCGACGGGTGCGAGCCCTCACGCGGCCTGTTCGCACCGACGATCCGGCACCATGACGGGGTCTTCCATCTCGTCTGCACGCTGATGGACGGCCCCGGGCATTTCGTCGTCACGGCGACCGACCCGGCGGGGCCGTGGTCGCAGCCGCACTGGCTGGACGGCGAGGGCTTCGACCCGTCGCTGTTCTTCGACGACGGGCCGGACAGCGACGGCCGGGCCTGGTTCACCGCCGCCCGCGTGCTGGACGTGGCCGCCGGCCGCACCGAGATCTGGATGCGCGAATACCTTCCCCTCGAACGACGGCTGACGGGACCCGAGTACGTCCTGTGGTCGGGAAGCCACCCGGGCGCCCGATGGGCGGAGGCCCCGCACCTCTACAAGATCGACGGAACCTATCTACTGCTCACCGCCGAGGGCGGCACCGATGTGGACCACAGCGTCGTGGCCGCCCGCGCCGACCGCGTGACCGGCCCCTACGAGGGCGCCCCCGGCAACCCGGTGCTACCGCCCGCCAAGGGCCCGGTCACCTGCACCGGGCACGCCGACCTCGTCCAAACCCCGTACGGCGACTGGCGGGCCGTCCTCCTGGGCGTCCGCCCGGGCTCCGCCCTCGGCCGCGAGACCTTCCTCAGCTGGATCACTTGGGACGACGGCTGGCCGGTCTTCTCCCCCGTCGTGCACACCGGCCTTCGCCGCCCCCTCCACGACGGCTTCGCCACCCTCTCCGCCGACTGGAGCACCCTGCGCACCCCACCCGCGCCGTTCTGGACCACCGGTGACGGGCTCCGCCTCCAGCTCCGCCCCGAACGCCTCGGCGAACGCACCGTCCCCTCCCTCCTGGCCCGCCCGCAGGAACAGCCCGACTGCGACGTCTCCACCGAACTGCACTTCACCCCTGCCGGGCCGGACGAACAGGCAGGGCTCGCCGTAGTCCTCGACGACGACACCCACCTCCTCTTCCTCCGCACCACGGAAGGACTCAGCCTCCGCCACGGGCCCGAGGTCCTGGCCGGCATTCCCCTCTCCCCGGGCCCCGTTCGCCTGGGAGTCCGCATCCGCGGCTTCAGCCACACCTTCGCCCACGCGGCACCCGACGGCGCCTGGCAGGACCTGGCCACCGTCGAAGCCACCTTCCTCACCCCGCTGTTCACCAGCATCCAGCTCGGCCTCTACGCCACCTCCAACGGCCGCCCCTCCACCAGCCAAGCCCACTTCACGTGGTTCGACATCACGTACCCGAGCCGGCGGGAACCGCCTGGACACCAGCGTCGATGACGCCCGCGGCCGGTGTTGGATCCCGCCGACGGCCCGGCGGACCCGGTCGCGCAGCCGGTCGTGGAACTCGGCGATCCAATCCTTGTCGCGCCGGCGCGGCCCAAAGGCATGGACTCGGTCCGAGCCGGGAACGTCGGCGGGCATCGCCCGCCGCGTGATGCCGCCCGCGACCAGGTAGCCGACCGTGTACGGCAGCCCACTCGGCATCCGTCATGTCCGAGGGGGACGTGCGCGCCGGCTCGAGCCGGTCACCCGCGTTCCCGCGGATATCGGCGGCCCAGAGGGATCTCCCTCCTCAAAGCCGCCTTTCCGCGCTCGGCCCGGGTTCCCCCATCGAAATACTTTCGATGACCCTTGCACAGTGGAAAGCGGCTACGGGGTTACCCAGAGGAGAGGATTCTCGAAATCCTTTCGAAACTCTTGACATGTTTCGGCCGGGTTTCCAGACTGAGGCCCGAGGCGGCGTCGCCCGCCTGTCCGGGTGCTGGGTGCCGGCCTTGGATCGTTACGCCCTGATGGTGAGCGTCCTTTGTCAATGGAAGTGGGCGTCGCTAACGGGGGTTCACTCTGCCGCGCTCAAATCCTTCCGTGATTTCCCTCCTGGAGGCTCATTCATGGGCTCACATGCCATTCCCCCACCCCCCGTCCGCCGGAAGATCGGCGGTCTGTGTATGGCCCTGGTCGTCGGCATCCTCGGTTCGGCCGCCGCGCTGGTGGCGCCGCTGACTTCCCACGCCGCCGAGAGCACGCTCGGCAGCGCGGCGGCGCAGAGCGGCCGTTACTTCGGCACCGCCATCGCCTCGGGCAGGCTCAACGACTCGGCGTACACGACGATCGCGGGCCGCGAGTTCAACTCGGTGACGGCCGAGAACGAGATGAAGATCGACGCCACCGAACCCCAGCGGGGCCAGTTCAACTTCGCGGCCGGTGACCGCGTCTACAACTGGGCGGTGCAGAACGGCAAGCAGGTGCGCGGCCACACCCTGGCCTGGCACTCCCAGCAGCCCGGCTGGATGCAGAGCCTCAGCGGCAGCACGCTGCGCCAGGCGATGACCAATCACATCAACGGCGTGATGGCCCACTACAAGGGCAAGATCGTCCAGTGGGACGTCGTGAACGAGGCCTTCGCCGACGGCACCTCGGGAGCCCGGCGCGACTCCAACCTGCAGCGCACCGGCAACGACTGGATCGAGGTCGCCTTCCGCACCGCGCGCGCCGCCGACCCGGCCGCCAAGCTCTGCTACAACGACTACAACGTCGAGAACTGGACGTGGGCGAAAACCCAGGCCATGTACGCCATGGTCCGGGACTTCAAGCAGCGCGGCGTGCCGATCGACTGCGTCGGCTTCCAGTCGCACTTCAACAGCGACAGCCCCTACAACAGCAACTTCCGCACCACCCTGCAGAGCTTCGCCGCCCTCGGCGTCGATGTGGCCATCACCGAACTCGACATCCAGGGCGCCTCGGGCACGACCTACGCCAACGTGACCAACGACTGCCTGGCCGTCCCGCGCTGCCTCGGCATCACCGTCTGGGGTGTGCGCGACACCGACTCCTGGCGACCGGAGCACTCGCCGCTGCTGTTCAACGGCGACGGCAGCAAAAAGCCCGCCTACACCTCGGTCCTCAACGCACTCAACGCCGCCTCCCCCACCCCCACTCCGACCCCCTCGCCCGGTTCTGGACAGATCAAGGGCGTCGGTTCGGGCCGCTGCCTGGACGTGCCCGGCGCCAGCACCGCCGACGGCACCCAGCTCAACCTGTGGGACTGCAACAACCGCACCAACCAGCAGTGGACCGCCACCGCCGGAGGCGAGCTCAGGGTCTACGGCAACAAGTGCCTGGACGCCGCCGGCACCGGCAACGGCGCCAAAGTCCAGATCTACAGCTGCTGGGGTGGCGACAACCAGAAGTGGCGCCTCAACGCCGACGGATCCATCGTCGGCGTCCAGTCCGGCCTCTGCCTGGACGCCGCCGCCAACGGCACCGCCAACGGCACCCTGATCCAGCTCTACTCCTGCTCGAACGGCAGCAACCAACGCTGGACCCGCACCTGACCTGCCACAGCGAAAGGGTGAACCGATGAAGACCTGCGGTGCGGCTCCCCCCGCCCCTCCACAAAGACATCGCTGGTGGTCCCGGTTAGCCGTCGTGATGGCGGCGACCCTCGCGATCGGCATGCTGGTCGCGGTGAACCCGGCGCCCGCCCAGGCGGCGACGGTGGACACCAGTGCCTGGTACGTCCTGGTCAATCGCAACAGCGGCAAGGCGCTGGACGTCTACGGCGTGTCCACCGCCGACGGCGCGCGGGTCGGCCAGTGGACGCGCAGCGACGGAGCCAACCAGCAGTGGCAGTTCGTGGATTCCGGCGGTGGCTTCTACCGGCTCAGGGCCCGGCATTCGGGCAAGGTCCTCGACGTGGCCGGCGCCTCGACCGCCGACGGTGCCGCGATCGCCCAGTGGGCCGACGCCAACGGGACCAACCAGCAGTTCCGCCTGGCCGACTCCGACGCGGGCCACGTCCGGCTGATCAACCGCAACAGCGGCAAGGCCGTGGAAGTGCAGGGCGCCTCCACCGCCGACGGCGGCAACGTCGTCCAGTACAGCGACTGGGGCGGCGCCAACCAGCAATGGCAGATGATCAAGCTGTCGTCCGGTGGCGGCAGCGCATGCGGCAGCGCCCCGACCCTGGCGAGCGGTACGCACACGATTCAGAGCAGCGGTAAGAGCCGCAGCTTCATCCTCAGGGTTCCCGGCAACTACAACAACAGCCACCCCTACCGGCTGATCTTCGCGTTCCACTGGCGGGGCGGAACCGCCGGCGACGTCGCCTCGGGCGGAACGAGCGGAACCGCCTGGTCGTACTACGGCCAGCAGGAACAGTCCAACAACAGTGCGATCCTCGTCGCCCCGCAGGGCCTCGGCAACGGCTGGGCCAATTCGGGCGGTGAGGACGTCACCTTCGTCGACGACATGATCCGGCGCATCGAGGGCGGCCTCTGCGTCAACACGGCTCAGCGGTTCGCCACGGGATTCAGCTGGGGCGGCGGTATGAGCCACGCACTCGCATGCTCCCGGGCGAACGTGTTCAGGGCAGTCGCGGTCATCTCAGGCGGCCAGATCAGCGGATGCAGCGGCGGCACCCAGCCCATCGCCTACTTCGGAATCCACGGCATCAGCGACTCCGTCCTCAACATCGCGCAGGGACGGTCCCTGCGCGACAGATTCGTCAGCAACAACGGCTGCACTGCCCAGAGCCCGCGTGAGCCGGCGCCGGGAAGCCGGACGCACATCACCACCACCTACTCGGGCTGCCGTGCCGGGTACCCCGTCCAATGGGCCGCGTTCGGCGGAGGCCACATACCCGGTCCGGTCGACGGCTCCCCCAACGAGAGCGGCGTCGCCACCTGGACCAAGGGAGAGATCTGGAGGTTCTTCGCACAGTTCCAGTGACACCCCGCACCATGGAGTGGAGCCAGGATGATCCCGGCTCCACTCCGTCGTCGTCCATCTCAGGCTGACGGACGGAGGAGCTCTTTCAGCATGAGCGGGGGCGAGGGCGGCCATGACGATGGCTGCCACGACGGCTGTGGCGGCGGTGGTGCGGGCTGCCGGCGCAGTGGTCTACGACCTGACTGATCGTCGATGCGTGCGCGGCAGCGGAAACCTGCGTTCAGACGGCGCCGCCATCAGGCCTCCCGCCGCCGCTTTCCCCGCACGCTCCCGCAAGGTGGACGGCCCAGACAGCTCGGAGCGGGCCGCTTCCGATCCGGTGACGGCCCGATGCGGGGCACGCGGATCTTCTCCAGAACGGGTTCGAACTGCGCGAGGCTCCACGTGCTGCCCTGCCGACACCACCATCGATCGGAGTGCCTGCCACTCCCGACGGAGAACCGGCGGCTAAATAAATCCCGCAACCGACCGCATCCGGACCCCGGCTGATCGCCGGCAGGCGGCCACACTGTAGCCATGAGCGAGAACCACTTCACCGTTGACCAGACCAGCATCGGCTGCACCCCGAGTCATACCCGCAAGCCCCAGTACCGCCACAACCTCCGGTATGAGAACCCGGCCGGTAAAGCCTGGACCAGCCCTGAAGGGAACACCCTGCGCAGTCCGTCGGGCCTCACCGTCGTGACGTGTGCCTGCGGCCTCGTCAGCGAGGCACTCCCGAGCGATGATGCGCGGCTCGTCTATGAGCAACACCGCAACGCCATCCGCGACGAAGTGACATAGGCAGCGAAGCCGCCGGGTGCATGCGGTGGGCGATCGCGTCGAAAGCGCCAGACGGCCGGTTGGTCTGGCTGTCGATGTCAGCCCCTGGCTGCGGCCGGACGCCTCGACCGCGCCGGACCGCTCGTTCTGCCACACCTACGGGTGGGAAAGAACGAGCACCGGATGCCGTGCGCACCGGCCCGGGCGCGGACAGCGCCGCCCTCACGATCGCCCAGGTACGCGAAGTGGTCGAGCGCCAGATCGCCGCTGGTGGGCCTCGGACGGACACGCTCGGACCGGGTCATGCGCCGGCCCACGAGTGGCGGCCAGTTCGTCTTCGACAACGTCCGTGACCCGGGGCACCGGGAAGGCGGTGACATCAGGGACCCACCGCTATGGGAAGGCGACAGCACAGGCAGGGGATCGGCTCGACCAGTCCTTGAGCACGGCCTCAGAAGGGAACGGCCAGTCCGGCCTCTCGAAGTCGCAGCAGTGCCCTCTCCATACACTCGGCGATCGAGTCCCCATCGACTTTCATCCCCACGGGAAGCGGTCCGCCGTGGGCAGCGAAGGTCCATGCCGGCAGGCCGTCACGCATTCGCTCCGCATCGACCCGGATCATCGCGCCCACACCCTGCTCGCCCAGCCATTCCAGGATGACGAGCGTAACGTCCTCGACGCCGCTGTCCGGGTCCACCTTGGGCCATCGCCCCCGTGCCTTGGTCATGGCCACAACCCTACTCAGCGTCAGCCCGAGGTCGGTCATGCCCTCTCAAAACCTCGCTCGGTCCCCACAGCGACCTCGGGCCACGAACTGCCTTTGGGAGTGGCCCCCCTGGGTCTCGCAACGAGCTCGCCGTGCGCTGGACCGCGAGGCTCCGGCCTGCGGACCGAGACGATATGACGGACGGCGATCCCCGCGTCCGCGCCGGCTCCCCCGCCAGTCCTGCAGGGTGTTCCTCAACTCGCGGCGCCGCCGACGGCCTCAGTGTTCGGCGGCCGAACCTCGTCGAGCGCGGGTATCGAGGATCCCGGCGATGAACTCCGCCAATTGCCGGCGCAGTTCCTCGCGGGGCACGCCCTTGTCGCCGGCGAGGTAGGCGACGAGGTCGGCGCGGGTGGCGGCGAGCAGGGCGTGGGCCGTGAAGCCGGTGTCAGCCGCCCCCGGGATCTGCTCCAACAGGTCCCGAAGCAGGGCGTGCCACCGCTCGTAGTGCGCGGTCCGGTAGGGACTGTCCGCGCCGGTCCCCTCCAGGGCCGTGGCGAGGTGGCGGTTGTCGAGCTTGAAGCACAGTACGGCGTCGAGTAGGGCCGGCACGCGCTGGAGCGGCGGGGTGGCAGGCCCCAGCGGTGGCGGACCCCCTTCGACAGCGTTGCTGATCGGTTCGAGCCGCGCCTCGTACAGCGCGCTGATCAGCCCGGTGCGGTCGCCGAAGGCGCGGAACAGCGTTCCCTTACCGACGCCCGCTGCTGCCGCGATGTCGGCCATGGTCACGTCCTCGGGGCTCTGGCAGTGAGTGAAGAGGGCGTCGGCGGCAGCGAAGACGGCTGCCCGGTTACGGGCCGCGTCCTTGCGTGGGCTGCGTTCGGGCATCGAGATCCTCCGGTTGCGATACGGACCGGCGGTCCGTATCTTTCACGGAAGAAGCGGACCGCTGGTCCGTATCGTACGGGACGGAGACTCTCATGCCCGCAACCCCCTCACCCGCGGACCTGTTCCGCCACAGCCTGCGCCTGCTCCTGGACAAGAACATGTCCGGATGGGTCAGCCTGTGGGCCGACCACGGCGTGATGGAGTTCCCCTTCGCGCCCCCGGGCCGGCCCGAACGGCTGGAGGGCCGGGAGGCCATCGCCGCCTACATGCGCGACTACCCCGACCACATCGACCTTCACGACTTCCCCGACGTGCGGATCCACGAGAGCACCGACCCGGGGACCATCGTGGTCGAGATGCGCGGCGTGGGCCGTTTGGTCGAGACAGGCGGCCCCTTCGACATGGCCTACATCGCTGTCGTGACCGTCCAGGACGGACGCTTCACCTCCTACCGCGACTACTGGAACCCCCTCGCCGTCCAGATACCCGGGATGGACTACAGGGGAAGCAACGCCCGATGACCCTCACTGGAACCACTCTTGTCATCGGCGCCACCGGCACCACCGGAAGCCGCACCACCGCGCAGCTGATCGCCGCCGGCCACCGTGTGAAGGCCGCCAGCCGTCGAGCCACCCCGCTCCCGGGCGCGGAACCGGTCCGCTTCGACTGGTACGACCCCGCCACCTTCGGCGATGCCCTCGACGGAGTCGGCCGCGTCTACCTCGTCCCGCCCGTCGGCGACCCGGACCCGGCCGCGGTCATGCTGCCGTTCATGCAACAGGCCCGCGCCGCCGACGTACGCCGCGCTGTTCTCCTCAGCTCCTCGGCGATCCCGGAGGGCGGCCCGGCGGTGGGGGCGGTGCACCAGGCCCTGCCCGGCCTGTTCGACCAGTGGGCGGTCCTGCGGCCTTCCTGGTTCATGCAGAACTTCACCGGCACGCACGCCCACGCCGACAGCATCCGCAATGACGGGATCATCCGGACCGCGGCCGGCACCGGCCGGGTCGGATTCGTCGACGCCCACGACATCGCCGCCGCTGCCGTACACGCCCTGACGGACGACCGGGCGCCCAATGCCGACCTGATCCTGACCGGACCGGAGGCACTCAGCCACGACGACATCGCCGCGATCGTCACCCGGGTCACCGGCCGCCCCGTCCTACACCACCACCTGACCTACGACGACATGCGCGACCGTCTGGCCGCATCGATACCGCCGGAGTTCGCAGCCATGCTGGCTGCCATGGACCGCGCAATCGCCGACGGAGCCGAGGACCGCACCACCGACACCGTCCAACGCCTCACCGGCCGCCCGCCGCACGGATTCCTGACAGTTGCGGAACGAGAGCTTCAGGCGGTGGCGGAGACCAGCCCCGCCCCGTAGGCGATGGCGACGAAGTACGGGCTGGTCAGCGTCGGCAGGGGGACGCGAGATGCGGGCAGGCGCCCGCCGCCACTCTCGGGGGTGAAGCCGAACCCTTCTCATCGCTGAACCACTTCACGGTGCCGCTCTAACGCTCAGCCATGTCCACCCCTCCGGTTCCTCTGCATCTCGGCATCCCGGATGGGCATAGAGGGACACGTCAAGCTCGGTCGGCCTTACCGACGGACACTGCCGGATCAGGCACGTCTCCGTCTGCCCGCGATAGGGCGGCCGAGCCGGGCTCGAACCCCCTGACGATCAGCCACCCGGCCAGCGCCAGCTCCCACGCGAACACCGGGAGCGCGGCGGCCGCCCCCGCCACCGAGAGCTGCGTGTAGGCCCCGAACATCACGGCGACGGCCGAGGCGCAGATCAGCGGCCCGCCGACCAGCCCGAGCACGGCGATGAAGCGCGGTACGAGCCGTGCGCGGTACGCCAGGTACGCAAGCAGGACGGTGTTCAAGCCGAGGGCGATGTTGGGCCCGAGGAGGAATGTCCAGTCGTGCACGGCCGCCAGCGCGACGTCGGCGCCGCCCGCCGCCCCCGCGTCCCGCCGCAGGGTGACGAGCGCCAGGACGGCGACGATCCCGAGGGCGATGACGGCCGCCTCCAGCAGCCGCCCGAAGGCGTACCCGAGCGCGAGCCCCTCGCCGTGGCGCCGCAGGACGGGGAACAGCGCCGCCCCGGTACCGGTCACCGCCACCACCAGCACCACCTCGCAGAGCACTCCGAGCAGCGCCGATGTGTCGGCGCCCTGTGCGAGCCGGCCGTCCGCCGCGCCCAGCAGGGGGCGGTAGAGAACCGCCCCGGCTATCGCGGCGACCTCGGTCAGCAGGAACAGCGACCCGGCGGCCACCGCGGTTCTCCGGTCCGGACTCATCTACTCGGTACCCCTCGCTCGGCAGTGGTGTACGCCGTACACCTGGCAGCGATCGTAGGTGTACGGCGTACACTCGTCAAGGAGAGGGCTGTCGAGGAGAAGAAACGGGGCAGAACCGGAATGACCCGGCAGGAAGCCACGCACACGCCACGGATCCCCCTGAACAGGGACCGCGTCCTGCGCGCCGCCGTCGCGCTCGCCGACACCACCGGCATCGACGCGCTCAGCATGCGCAAGCTCGCGCAGGAGCTGGACGTCGTACCGATGGCCCTCTACAAGCACGTGGCCAACAAGGAGGAGCTGCTCGACGGCATGGCCGACGCCGTCGTCAGCGAGATCGACCCCCCCGCCGCGGGCCCCGACTGGCAGCGCGTGATCCGCGAGCGGATCCTCTCGGCCCGGCGGGTCCTGCTGCGCCACCCCTGGGCGGCCCGGGTCATCGAGTCGCGGACCGGCCCCACCCCGGCCGTGCTGGCGTACCTGGACTCGATGGCCGGGACCTTCCGGGACGGCGGCCTCTCCGCCGACCTCACGCACCACGTCATGCACGCGATGGGCAGCCGCCTGCTCGGCTTCAGCCAGGAACTGTTCGACACCTCGGGCCCCTCCGGCCCACCGGACCCCGGGCTGGCGGCGCTCTACCCGCACATCGCGGAACTGGCCGCGACGGCCGCACACGACGGAGGCTCCACGGTGGGTGGCGGCTGCGACGACCAGTTCGAGTTCGAATTCGCCCTGGACCTCCTCCTGGACGGCTTCGAAAGCCTTCGCCGCCAGGGCTGGACGTCCGCGCGGAAGGCGTAGCGGGTGCGGGGGCAGCGGCGGGGGCTGCTCTAGCCGTTCCCACGCGCCTCCGGCAGCACTCAGCTGGTTCGATCCCGGCCTGAGACGGGCAGGTGGGCGCAGCCGGGTAAGGGTGGCGTACGAGGACGCCGAAGCTTGAGCAGCGACTACTGGCGGGTCTGCGGCATCCGTACGACTGCCTTGCCGCCCTGCAGGTCCACCGTTGTCCGGTTCGGCGGTGCTCCGTCCTCCTCGTCGTCTCGCATGACAAGGGCGGACTGCCGCTCCTTGAGTTCGTTCTGCTTCCCCGGTGAAAAGCTCGCGTGAAGCTGCTCGAACCCGGTCGCCGATATCTGGCCTTGCCGGACGCTGTTCCGCCACGGCAGCAGTCCGGCCCTGCCGACACGCAGGAGCAACTGATCGACGAAGGCGATGACGGTCAGCAGGACGACCAGACCGGGCAAGGTCACGAAGACGATGAGTTCCATTCCTCCAGTCTGCGGTCCAGACCCGGCTCATGAGGAGGCTGGACGCGCCACCTGATGCCCAGTCCTCGATGGCCATAACCCCGCGCCTTTGGTGGCGCGGCCTGTCGGTGCCCGGGTACCACGGCTTCGGGATGTCCAGGCTCTTGTCCTGCCTGTTGCGCCCCTGTGTCGTCCCGCCTGGTGGCGCCGTAGCTTCGGGAACCGTCGGCGCGATCTCCGCCGCCGTCTCGATAGCGGCCTTCTGCTCCTGGCAGCCGGTGCATGGTGTGCCGTCGTCGCTCCAGGTGCGGCGGCGCCCGCTCTAGGCGAGGCGGGCCAGCAAGTGGGCGTCGAGGAAGCCCCGCTCGGAGGCCGGATCGTGGAGCAGCCGGGCGAATACGTCCAGACCAGCCCGGGCCAGCAGCTCCGCGAACCGGTCCACCGGCCAGCTATAGGCGGGCGCCACCTTGTGGTCGAAACGGACCGGCTCCGGCCCGTCGGTCCCGAAGAACGAGACCAGGAGCAGACCGCCCGGTGCCAGCACACGCACCTGCTCGGCAAGCAGCGCGGGCAATTCCCCAGGCGGGGTGTGGATCATCGAATAGTGGGCCAGCACGCCACCGAGTGCGCCGTCCTCGACCGGCATGGCCTCCATCCGCGCCTCGTCGAAGCGCAACGACGGATGCGCCCGCCGGGCATGGTCAACCATGGCCGGGGAGAGGTCGAGCCCGAAGGCGTCCAGCCCCAGGTCGTGCAGCATGGCCGTCAGATGTCCGGGCCCGCACCCGACGTCGACTGCCCGCAGGTTCCCCGTCCCACGCACCAGCTCGGCGAAGGTGCCGATCATGTTCCGCGCGAACGGCTGCGCCTCCAACCGATTGGCGAACATCGACGCATACAGCTCGACGACCTCGTCGTAGGCCGCCCTGGTCTCGTCCTGGTGCTCCATCACGGGAAAGGAAGCTAGCATCCCGTTCGCACCCTCTCCGGCCCGTGCCGCCGCCACCCCACCCCAAGGGACTGACTGTCCGATCGCGTGATTTCGGGACGGGCCGTAACGAGCTCGTGCATGGTTGGCGGTGCGACGCGGCATCTTGATCCCTGATCGTGCTCGTGTGGTGGGGCACCACCAACTGGTCTTTGTCGACCGGCGCCTGGCCACGCTTGTCCGCTTCCGCCACGGTGCCACTCACGACGTGCGGGCTTGTGGGTTTGGTGTCGCCCGATCCACGATCAAGGGCGCCATCGGCGAGGTCGGCCCCCTCTCGGAGCCAGCGGGCGGACCGGGATCATCGACTGCACCGAACTCCGGTCCGCAGGTCCGCCGGCGAGTGCGGCCGCAGTTGCTTCTCGGTGGCGTGGGGCGGGGGCTGCCGCGGGGCGGAAGGGGCCAAGGGATGAGCGCTCGGCACAACGATCCGGATGCCCGCGGTCACCTGCCCGGCCAGCGAGAACGGGTCTCCCGCTCGATTCGGGAGCCGGTCGTTTCGACGGCACGGAGTGCGGCCTCGGCCATCAGGGCCGCGACGGGGGCCGCACTCCGACGCCCCGTACGGCCTGCCTCGGCGTGCCCGTTCTGCGCTGGCCCGAGAGGCTGGGGGCATGCCTGCCCGCCTGGTCATCTATCCGCCTGACGAGAACGGCTGGAGGCGTGTCCGCTGGGATGGAACAGCCATCGGGGTCGCCCACAAGCCGTCCGACATCGCCGTCTTCCTGTCCGCGGTCGGCATGCGCAACGCCGAGGACCTGGACCTAGCCGACCCCGAACTCGTGGAATGGAGAGGCGGCGGTCCGGAGACCTGGGCCCAATCACCGCCGTGACGGCCTGAGGCGCATGGAGATACCGATCGTCTCTAGCGCGCCGGGTGAAGGAGGGGGCCCGAACCTGGAATCCGAGGCCCGGGCCCCTCTAGCGTGCGGCCTGGTACAGCGCTCGGCACCAGGGTCGTCATCATCCTGCCGACCGCGGCGTCAGCACCGCTCCGAGCTCATGACGGAACGGTCACGCGCCGCCACGTCCGCCGAGCAGCCTCGTTGGACGTCAACATGGAGCAGAAAACCGTTTCACCCCCGGACTGGACAGGATTCCCCCCGCTGGCGTGGACGCCCCGGCACATCTCCGATGCGCCGATCTACGACGCCCTCGAGCGGCAGTGGCTCGCCGAGGGCCGTGAAGTGCCCCGCCGACCAGGCATGTCGACCGGTGGCCTGCACCGGAGGAACACCGATGACCTGTTCCACCGGGCCTGACACGCAATCTCAGCAGCCCGGCGGGGCCCTGCCCAAGGGGCCTTCGAGGCCGTGCATGCTCTGATCGCACCGGCCGGAGCCACAGCTCCGTGGCTAGTGGGGCGGCCGGATGAGCTTCAGGGTCGTCGCGTGTTGTTCCGCCCTGGGTCTTGTGGCAACGTCACTTTCCGGCCGGTCGGATGTCAGGGCCGCCGGTAAGGGTGGCAGAGCAGGTCCTTGAGATTGCCGTCGTCGAGGCAGACGCGCACGAGTCCCGCTCCGCCGGGGACATCTGCCGGAACGGCGAAGCTGAAGTTTTTGGACGTGCCGCACGCCGTGTCGGAAGAGTCGGAGCCGGCCGAGCCCAGCTTCACGGTGTCAGCGGCGTTGTAGGTGTACGCCCAGGTGCGCCGGCAGTACGCCGGACCGGCCGAGCTCACCGACTTGTGGGTCCCCGTCACCACGACCGACCGGTTGTACCAGGTGATCGTGCCCTTCGTCCACGTGTTCCCGACCGTGACGTCGAAATCGGTGGTGGGGTAGGCGGCGGTCTGCGCGCCGGCGGCGGGAGCGCCCAGCAAGGCGCCCGCGGTCAGCACGACGGAACCGAGGGCGGCGGCGAGATGAGTCTTCATGCGATCTCCAGGATGGGATGGGCCGGTTGCGGCTTCACATCCTGGCCGGGTCGGCCACCTGCGGCCCATCTCTTAAGTCAGGGCTTAAAGGGGGCCTCGACGGCAGGCGCGGCGCCTTGCGCACCTGGGCACGAGTCGCCGGTGGCACCTGAGCAGGGGCGGCGCTGCGCCCAGCGGTCTGACGCCGCGGTGCCCTCGGGCCTCACGGTTCCGTCAGGGCACCGGTCCGCAGCAGGGTCAGCCCGAGGGGGGTGATGAAGTGCAGCACGGACCTGCCTCGGCGGCTGGTGGTGATGAGACCCGTGTTCCGCAGCACTGTCGCGTGCTGACTGGCCGCTGCCGCCGTGACGTTGAGGCGGCGGGCCAGTTCGCTCGTCGTGCAGCCTTCTGCTGTCACATGCAGGGCGGCAGCTCGCGTGCGGCCGAGCAGAGACTCCAGGTTCCGCGCGGCGGAGCCGTCCGCTTCCGCCGGTCGGGAACCGGCCAGGGGACTTCGCAGAGCCGGCACAGTCAGTCGGGGCGGCTGGGCGGTATCGAGCGGATCCCACAGAAAACTCACCGGGCGCTTCGAGAAGACCGTGGGCGTGATGATCAGTCCCCTTCCCTGGAGACGCACCTCGACTGGGCGCGGGTAGGGAGCTTCGAGCACCGGCGGACGCCAGCGGACCAGTGGTGCGCAGATCGAACGCAGCAGCAGATCGATGCCTCCCTCCAACACCAGGCTCGCGCAACGGGTGGACAGCGCGACCAGTTCGGACCGCCCTCGTTGCCAGTAGGGCTCCACGGTCAGCCGATGGCAGGCGCGCACGGCCTCGGCGAGTTCGCGCCGCGCGTCGCGGTCGCCCTCGGACACCCGCCGGGCCCATGGCAGGTGTCCGGGGTGGAAGTCGAGACCCTCGAACTCGCGTCGCAGCCGGGACGCCGGGGCGTGCAGCAGGTTGTCCACGGCGTGGTCAAGAGAGGGCACATCGCCCATCAGGGCCAGCAGATCAAGCCCGGGACCGCGCACCGGGACCAGGGACGTCAGGGGGCGCGTGTCCGCTCCCATCCGGCCCGCGACCGCTGACCGCCACGAGCGGAAGTGAGGGAGCTCCCGGTTCTCTCTCAGCAGCTCCAGGCTGTAGTAGACCTCCGCTGCGACGCCGATCGTTGCGGCCACCCGTGTACGGACGAGGTCTTCCGCCGTGAAGTAGATGCGTAACAACGACCGGCCTCCTGCCACCGAAGTAGAGTGCGTTAGCGCACCCCCAGCATGCTCCAACCCGGCCCTCAACGGGGATGGTCCCGGCCCTCCGTGATGGCTCCGTTCTCCCGACGCTGCCGTGAAGTGACAGGTAACTCAGCGTGTCGTTAGGGCCTTGGCCTCTGGCGGGGGTTCAGGAACGTTGCCGCCGGTGAGCAGCCACAGCCGTGGGGGACCAGCGGAACAGCGGAACAGCCCGCAACCTCAGCGCCTGATCTTGGTCGACCTCCGGTGAGGAAGGACGGCCGCCGGCCGTGATCCGACTCAGTCGTGGTGGCGCAGCCGGAGTTCCAGGTCGCGGAGGTCCTTGGTGAGGGAGGAGCGGACCTTGCTTGCCATCAAGGGCGCGGCCAGCCGGTAGAAGCCTCCTCCGCCGCCGCGGACCCGGATGCGGGCGCGCGTTCCCTCCGGGTGCGGGTCGAAGGTGTAGGTGACGTGCATCGGCATCGGGCCGGCCACCGAGACCATGTCCAGGAGCCGTTCCGGGTCGTGCCGGGCCACCCGCAGCACGTAGTCGATGCGCTTGCCGAGGAAGTACGCCGTACGAGTGACCTCGGCGCCGACGCCGAACCCGCCCCCTTCCGCCTCCCGGGTCAGGGCCGCCTCCGTGATGCCCTGAGTCCACTCCGCGTCGTGGCGCCAGTCCATCGCGTACTCCGCCACCCGGTGGGCCGGGAACGGGATCACCCGCTCGGCCGTCACGTCGATGGTCACGTCCGGTCCGCCGGCGAGAGGGTGAAGAAGGGCTGCGGCGTTCCCGTCTCGGCGTACTTCTTGAGGTGGGTCATCAGCTGCTCCCAGGTGCCGGCGGTGTGGGCGAGGCCGGGGTCGTCCTCCGCGAAGCCGGTGTGACGGAAGTCCACCCGGGTACCGGCCCCGTCCGGGGCGTCGGCGAGCTGCCAGGTGATGACGGTGCCGGTCCAGTGGGGCGGAAAGACTCCGACGGAGGTCCAGCGGACCTCGTCCTGGTCGGCACGGTCCCGGCGGAGCTCGAACGGCTCGGGAATCTCGGGGAACTCGAAGAAGAGGATCTCGTCCTTGCGGTTCACCCCGGTGGTCCACCAGCCGGTAAGGCCCTCGTGGGTGTTCAGCGCCTCGTAGACCTTCGTGCGGTTGGCGTCGATATCGGTGTGGAAGGTGATCTCTGACATGGGTACTGCTCCTGCTGCGTGTGGGGGTTCTTTGCTTTAGTCAACACTAAAATGACCCTCCCTTGATCGCAAGCTATAGCGGTGACTAAAATGAGCCGCATGGATTCGGTACGAGCGGTCGCCGAGCCGAGGCGGCGCGAAATCCTGCGCCTGGTCTGGGACGCGGAGCTGTCTGCGGGCGAGATCGCCGAGCGTTTCGACGTCACCTTCGGCGCGGTCTCCCAGCACCTCAAGGTGCTCCGGGACTGCGGCCTGGTTACGCTGCGCCAGGACGGCAAGAAGCGCTTCTACCGCGCCGACCGCCAGGGCATGGGCCCGCTGGCCGACTACCTGCAGTCCATGTGGGCCACGAAGCTCGACACGCTCGCCGCTCTCGCGGAAGCGGCCGAGCGGGGCGAGGCGCGCGAGCAGAGCGAGTAGTCCGAAGGGACGCGCAGTGAACACGGACGTAGTCACGCTGGAGCGGCACATCGCCGCCCGCCCCGAGACGGTGTTCTCCTTCTTCACCGAACGCGACAAGTGGCTCGCCTGGATGGGCAAGGACGGCGAGTTCACCTTCGAGCCCGGCGGCGCCTACCGGACCAACGTCAGCGGCGACAACGTCGCCGCGGGGCAGTTCATCGAGATCGACCCGCCCAAGCGGATCGTCTTCACCTGGGGGTGGGCCGAGGGAGAAGTGCCCGTACCCCCCGGCTCCAGCACCGTGGAGATCACCCTCGAACCGGTCGACGAGGGCACCTTGCTGCGCCTGACACACAGCGGCCTCCCCTCCCCCGAAGCCTGCGCCGCCCACGCCGAGGGCTGGACCCACTACATCCGGCGCCTGGTGACCTGGGCAGAGGGCGGCGACCCCGGCCCCGACGACTGGATGTGAACCACGACCCGTCGCTGGACCACCGGTCGACGGTCCGGAGCGTCGCGTCCGCATGGACGTGACCGGCCGTCCAGCACGCACCCGTGCCGGGGGTGTACGGCGATCTGTACACCTCTCCCAGGCACGCCTAGCCTTGAAGGGAAGGGCTGGATCCTCGGACCGGAACACGCAGAGGCCAGTCGACCATGAACGCTGCCGTCGCGATGGACGAAATTCCTGGACCGGGCAGCAGGGTGACCCACTCCGCCGCTGCCGCGGTCAGCTCCGGCTCCACGGCCTGCGGTCCGACCGCCTTGCGGTCCGCGCGCTCCCCACCCGCCGCTCTCGGTGCCGGCGCGCCGTCCGCCTCCGTCGGACGGCGGAAACCATCCAGCGATCGGGAACAGTCATGACGTGGAGTATCTCGGGCAACTACCTGGCTGGTTGCTCATGCGCGATGGTCTGCGGGTGCGCCGTCGACGCGAAGCCGCACGACCCGCAAGGACGCGAGGAATGCCTCGGGTGCGCCGCATTCCATGTGGCGGACGGGCGCCTGGACGACGTCGACCTGTCCGGGGTGACCTTCGCCTTCTACAACCACTTCCCCTCCAACCTGACGGCCGGAAACTGGAAGGTCGGGATCGTCGTCGACGAGGGTGCCAGCGACGAGCAAGTCGATGCGCTCGAGCGCATTCTGTCCGGGCGGGAGGGCGGTGCGTTCGGTGAACTGTCGCAGTTCTACGGCGAGTACCTCGGCGTGGAGCGGGCGAGCGTATCCCTGACGGACGGGGAGGAACCCCAGCTCAGCGTGGGCGGGAAGACCGAACTGGCATTCGAGCCCCTGCGCGGTCCCGACGGCGGTCCCACGACGATGAAGAACGCGATGTTCGGATTCTCCCCCGAGTTCACCCTGGGGCGTACGACCGGCACGTCGAGCGCCTTCGGCCTGTCCTTCGAGCCGACCTACGGCGAGCGGTCCGACTACACGTTCTCCAGCGAGCAGCCCGAGGGCGCGCCCGTAGGGCGGTAGCGCGCAGTCGGCCGGTGGGTTGAACACGGGTGGGTTGAACACGGGAGTGGGTGGTGCATGTCTCCTCCCGCGCACGTCGAGCCGCGCCTGCTGGCGACGGTGTTCTCGCGCATGTCGCTGTCCCGGTGTGTACCGATCGCGATCCTCGTCGGCATGCTGCTTTCCCTGGTCAACCAGGGCTCCGTCATCGCCTCGGGCGACGCCGGCGCGGCCACGGCCGTACGCGTGGCGGTCAATTTCGTGGTGCCGTTCTGTGTCTCCAGCGCCGGATTCTTCAGCTGCCGCCGCGCCGCATGGCGGGCGGCTTCGGGGCCGCGGCTCACCGCAGGTTCGTCATCTGGTCCATCTCCTCCATCGGGGGAGCGTTCTCGAGGCCCGGCAGCAGCCAGTCCTGGAACGGAGCCAGAGCCGCCAGGACGAGGAAGGCGACCCCGACGGCCCAGGTGAGCCAGGGGCCTTGTCGCCACAGCTTCTCCAGGAAGATCACCACGGCCACGGCCGCCATGGCCGCCACGTTCATCATGCCGAGCGGAATCAGGACGAGCATCAGACCCCAGCAGCAGCCGACGCAGTACAGGCCGTGGTGCGCGCCGACCCGCAGATCCTTCGCCCACGGCCGGAACCGCGAGTACCGCAGCAGCTGGAACATCGGATTGCGGCAGTGCCGCAGGCAGACCCGCTTCAGCGGCCCGAACTGGTGCAGCCCCGCGAGGAGGAACGCCCCGGCCCCGATCCAGCGGCCGACACCCGGATCACCCTCCACCAGGTGTCCGGCCACCGCCAGGGCGCCGTAAGCGAGCAGCCCGAACGCGGTCCAGGCCAGGAGGTAGCCGCTGACGAATTCGGCGATGTGCAGTGCGCGGGCCGGGCCGGCCGAGCGGCGGCTGATGCCCCGTACCCAGGTGATGGCGACCGGGGCCACCGACGGCAGCATCATCGCCACCATCATGACCACCCACAGCAGCACGAAGAGCGGCAGCGCCATGCCCATGGTGCCGGGCTCCATCCCCATGTGACGGGCCTGCCCGATCGTGAGTACCCACGCGAGTACGGCGATCAGCACCATCAGCGTCCACGCGACCGCCAGATCCCGCCGGGGCAGAAGGACCCCGGGCCGGGTCGGCGCAGGTGCGTCGAGATGGACGTGCGGCATGACGTGCCTCCCAGGGGGACGGACCGGGCGCCCGGCGCCGTTGCACGAGGACATCTCCAGCTCAGCACAGAACCCGCGGGTCAGCGATGCAGCGGCTGGAAGCGGCGCAGCCGCAGGCTGTTGGTGACGACGAAGACGGACGAGGAGGCCATGGCCGCGCCGGCGATCATCGGGTTGAGCATGCCGAGGGCGGCCAGCGGCAGTGCCGCCACGTTGTAGGCGAAGGCCCAGAAGAGGTTCGCCTTGATCGTGCGGAGGGTGCGGCGCGCGAGCCGGATGGCGTCACAGGCAGCCCGCAGGTCTCCCCGTACGAGTGTCAGGTCGGAGGCGGCGATCGCGGCGTCGGTGCCGGTTCCCATGGCCAGACCGAGGTCGGCCTGGGCGAGCGCGGCCGCGTCGTTGACTCCGTCGCCGACCATCGCCACCACGCGGCCCTGCTCCTGGAGCCGCCGGATCTCGGCGACCTTGTCCTCGGGGTGCACTTCGGCGATGACCCGCTCGATGCCGACCTCGGCGGCCACCGCGCGGGCGGCGGCGGTGTTGTCTCCGGTCAGCAGGACGGTGGTGAGGCCGAGCCGTTTGAGGTCTGCGACCGCTTCGGCGCTCGTCGCCTTCGTGGTGTCGGCGACCACCAACGCGGCCCGCACCTGCCCGTCCCAGGCGGCGAAGACCACGGTGCGCCCGTCGCCCTCCGCCGCGTCCCGGGTCCGGGCCAGTTCGGCCGGCAGCCGCAGCTCCTGCTGTTCCACCAGCCAGGAGGCGCGGCCCGCGTGTACGGCGCGCCCCTCGACGGTCCCGGTGACGCCCCGGCCCCGGGTGTTGGCGAAGCCGGTCACCGGGGGCAGGGAGCCGAGCCGCTCCCGTGCAGCTTGGGCGATCGCGGCGGCGATGGGGTGCTCGCTCGCGTCTTCCAAGGCTCCGGCGAGCCGCAGGATCTCGCCCTCGTCCTCACCGGCGGCAGCGACAACCTCTGTCAGGCGCATCCGGCCCTCGGTGACCGTGCCGGTCTTGTCCAGGACGACCGTGTCGATCCGACGGGTGGACTCCAGTACCTCCGGCCCCCTGATGAGCAGTCCGAGCTGCGCGCCACGGCCGGTCCCGACCACCAGGGCGGTCGGGGTGGCCAGGCCGAGCGCGCAAGGGCAGGCGATGATCACCACGGCGATGGCAGCGGTCAGCGCGGTTGCGGCGGAGGCGCCGGTCAGCAGCCAGACGCCGAAGGTGCCTGCGGCGAGCGCGATGACGACGGGCACGAACACCGCCGAGATCCGGTCGGCCAGCCGCTGCACGGCCGCCTTGCCCGTCTGTGCCCTCTCCACCAGGGCGGCGATCTGTGCCAGCTTGGTGTCCGCTCCGATCCGGGTGGCCCGTACGACCAGCCGGCCGTGACTGTTCACGGTCGCGCCCGTGACCGCCGAGCCAGGCTCGACATCCACCGGCAGGCTCTCCCCGGTCAGCACAGACTCGTCCACTGCCGAAGCACCCTCGGCGACCTCGCCGTCCGTGGCGATCTTCTCCCCGGGCCGTACGACGAACAGGTCACCGACTGCCAGGTCCTCAACCGGAATCCGTACCTCAGTACCGCCGCGCAGCACGGCGACGTCCTTGGCGCCCAGGTCCAACAGCGCGCGGATGGCGTCCCCGGCCCTGCGTTGGGCGCGGGCCTCGAAGAACCGGCCGGCCAGCAGGAAGACCGTCAGGACGACCGCGACTTCCAGATACAGGTGGTCGCCACCTGCGGCGACGGCGCCGACGCTCCACAGGTAGGCGGCGAGCACTCCCAGCGACACCAGGGTGTCCATCGTCGCCGACCCGTGCCGCAGGTTCAGCGCGGCGGCCCGGTGGAACGGCCAGGCGCCCCACACAACCACCGGCGTGGCCGGCAGCAGTGCGACCCACTGCCACCCGTCGAACCGAAGGGCCGGAATCATGGACACCAGCACCACAGGCAGTGCCAGCAGCGCCGAACCGATCAGCCGCCGCCGAAGCCCGGCGAGGCGGGCGCTCTCGGCATCCGTTTCGGCTTCCTCCCGCCCGGACTCGCGGCCCGTCGCCGAGGCCCCGTACCCGATGGCCTCGACGGCGGCGATCAGCTGCTCCTGCGACACCTGCGGGTCGTCCCGGGTGATGTGCGCGGTCGCGGTGGCGAGGTTGACCGTCGCGCTCACTCCGGGCAGCTCGGCCAGCTTCCGCTCGACCCGCGCCACACAGGACGCACAGGTCATGCCAGTGATGGCCAGCTCCACGGTGTGCTCGGCCTGAGCCGGAACGGTAGGTGCCATGGCGGGGTTCCTCTCGCATTCAGTGTCGTACGGAACCGGGCGGGGGCGACAGCTCCGCCGGTCCGACCACGCGCAGCGGCGAGCAGCCGCGCGGCCTCGTCAGCGATTTCCTGAAAGCGCAGGAGCCTGCCGAATCGTCGAAGGCACGTCGGCGGCGTCCTGACCCGCGGAGCGACCGGTCCGGAGGGCGCACGCGTCACGGCCTGGCATGGCGCGCCTGCGGCGACGCCACGTCGCGGTCCGCGGGCACGCCGAGGCTTCTGCCGCCGTCGCAGCGCCCGACCACGGTCCGCGATGCCCGATGGCGCCGGAGCAGTGCGTGGCGCCGAAGGCCGTCCTCGCGCTGGACGGCTCTCGGCCTGTCACAGAGCGTGTTCGGAGAGGGAAGGCAGAGCGCGGGTCTGACACGGGCCGCCTCGGTCGCCTACCTGGCCTCGCGAGTCGAGGCAGTGAGTCGGCGGCGACCGGAGAGACCGGGCGCCGCACCGGGTTCGGGCCGCCGGCGGGGCGCAATCGTCATCAGGCGCTCGGCAGGGACACGAGGTCCAGCCGGCCGCCGGCCAGGGCCAAGCGCTGCGTGGTGAGTCCGTCGAAGCCTGCGAGGAAGAAGCGCGCGATCGTTTCCGCGGGCTGGGCGAGTGGTTGGCCAGTGCGCTCGGCCGTCTCCGCCACGAGTCCTCGGCCGCCTTGCGTTCCGAACCAGTTGCTCGGGTGGGGTTGGTTGGTGGTGATCACCAGTGTGGTGCCGTGAGTCTCGGCGTGTTCGACCGCGTAGGTGACGGGTGACATGACCAGGCCCTGGCCGTAGGGATGGTCAGCTGAGCTGGTACGAGCCCGCTCGGTCGTACCAGTTGGTGGTGGGGCAGTCCCCGGTCCCTGACCCGCCCAGGTGAGTGCAGCGGTCGATCCACGGCGAGGAGGAGCCACTGTAGTTCGTCCCGTCGAACAGCTTGATGTCGCAAGACTGTGCGACATAAGTGCTCACCGAGCTGTAGGTGTTGTTCTCGCTGATCCCGGGACCGTTGTGGTCGTACGTCTCTCCCGTGAGGTCGGGGAGCGCGTAATCGACGTCCGTGGTGGTGGCCGTGCATGCGTGATCGCCGTACCAGATGCTGTAGCCGCCCGCTTGGTTGTAGTTGATCCAGTTGTAGACAGCGACGAGCGGGAGCAATGCCAGGGTGGAACTGTGGGTGGTCAGGTCCTGCTCGGAGGTGAAGCAAGCCTTCTTCTGGGCGCTGAGGTCGATCGCGCAGTACTGTCCGACGGCATCTGGCACGGGATGGGGCGCGGCCGAGGCGGAGGCGGAGGCGGAACTGGCGGCGGAGAGGGCGAGCGTGAAGGCCGCACCGGCCGTGAGGAGAGTCCTTGACAGCGACGATTTTCCGGGAACTCGCACAACTTCCTCCTGAGCAGGTGTCCGTTCGGCGGGCTTCAGGATCCCTCGCGACCGGCCCGGTCGACAGGGCGCCTACCGGCCACATGCTCGGCTTGGATCCGATACGTCGCCCGTTGGCCTACAGCGATGCGAACGAGAGTGTTGCCAGGGACGTGTGGGGCTGATGGTGCGGACCTGCAGCGCCCTGCGCCGAGCCAGCCTCGACTCCAGCCGGATCGCCGAGATCGCCGCCCAGCCGCCCTTGTTCTCCTGCAACTGGAGTACGGCCGCAGCACCTGCGAAGACCACGGAAGCCGGCACCTGAAGAGGGGCAGCGGGAGACCGCCATTCGGCCGTTCGACGCGCCCCTCCGCAGGCGACACCGCGCGCCGCGCCCGACGCGCACAGGCAGCAGAACCAGCAGTATCCAGCAGGGGCGCGAAGGCCCTCGTCCAGCTAAGGAAGTCGCTATGCCGTCGATTGCCGTGAACGGGACAGACCTCTACTACGAGCTTCGGGGCACTGGCCCATCGGTGCTGTTCATCTCCGGCGCGACCGGCGATGCCGGACACTTCGACCGAGTCGCGGACTTGCTCGCCGACGAATTCACCGTGGTCACCTACGACCGCCGCGGCAACTCCCGCAGCCCCCGCCCCAGCGGGTGGGAGACCACCTCTGCAGGTGAGCAGGCCGACGACGCCGCGGCACTTCTCACCGCGCTCGCGCTCGCTCCCGCCGCCGTGTTCGGCAACAGCTATGGGGCGATCACCGCCCTCGACCTGCTCATCCGCCACCCCGGCGTCGTCCGGGGCGCCCTCCTGCACGAGATCACGCTCTTCTCGATCCTGGAAAATCCGGGCGAGGCCCAGGCCGTCGTGAGGTCAGTCGTCGAAGCAGGGATGGCCGCCGGAGGGCCTCAGACAGCCGTAGAGCACTTCATCCGATTCGCTGCGGGCGACGAGACCTGGGATCGCCTGGACCCGGACCTGCGCCACAGGATGACCTCGAACGGGGAAACCCTCTTCGGCGTCGAGATGGGGACGTTCGAGTCCTACCGCCCTGACGATGCGACGCTCGCCGGCATCACCGCCCCTGCCCAGGTCTTGGTCGGCCGGGAATCACCGGATTCCTTCCGCGAAGCTGCCGCCTGGCTCGCCGCCCGACTCGGGGTCGAGGTTGTGCAGACCCCGGGCGCACACACGCCGCAGTGGAATCATTCCGAGGAATTCGTCCGCACCATCAGGCCGTTCCTGCGCGCACTCGCGTAGCTGCCGGTCGCAGAGCCCACGGTGAACAGTCACAACTGCTGTGAGACCTCCACCCCGGCTACGTTCTACGCCCGGAGTGAGCGCAGAGCCCCGGTGGCGAGGGGGCGCAGCGGGCCCTCGCGCTCTGCGTCAGCCGCTCGCGCGCCGCCAGGGGATCTCGGCCCACACCTGCTTGCCGCCGCTGAGCGGCACCGAGCCCCAAGCCATCGTCGTCGCCTCGACGATGAGGAGCCCGCGACCGCCGGTCGACTCCCAGCTCACCGATACCGGTTTGACGGGGCTGCGCGGCGACGCGTCGCTTACGGCGATCCGCAGCCGGTCCGTCGACAGGGTCAGGTCCATCCCTACCTCGCCCTGCGTGTGCGTGATGGCATTGGTGACCAGCTCGGACACGACCAGCAGAGCTGCGTCGAGTTCCTCCGCCACTCCCCAGGACCGCAGGATGCGCGCGGTGAAGCGGCGCGCGTGCATGACCGCGTTGGGCAACCGCCATACCGTCCAATGGCTCCGCATCGGCCGGCCCCCTGTGCCGTCGTAGCGCAACAACAGCAACGCCACATCGTCGTCGCGACGGCCCACACCGGCGACCAACTCGTCGGCGACCGCTCCGACATCGACCGGGTTGGCCGCGGCGAGCGCATCGCACACCCGCCGCATGCCCTCCTCCAGAGGCAGCCTGGCGGACTCGACGAGGCCGTCCGTCAGCAGAACGAGCAGGGTGCCGGGGACCAGCCCCGCCTCGGTCATGGGGAACTCGGCTTCCGCGAGCACTCCCAGAGGAGGCCCGCCCTCGACCGCCATCTCCTCGGCGACGCCGTCGGGATGGCGCAGTATCGGCGGCAGATGGCCGGCCCGTACGACCCTGGCGATGCCCTCCTCCATGTCCAGGTCCACATACCCGCAGGTGGCGAACAGATCGGTCTCCATGCCAACGAGCAGACGGTTGGCCCGCGCGACCACCACATCGGGCGGGTGGCCCTCCACCGCGTAGGCCCTGACCGCCGTACGCATCTGGCCCATGATGGTGGCGGCTCCCGCGCTGTGCCCCTGTACGTCGCCGATGACGAACGCCACATGACCGTCATTGAGCGGAATGACGTCATACCAGTCGCCGCCGACCTCGAGTCCCGCCGTCGCGGGCAGGTAGCGGGCGACAGCGACCCCGCCCGGCAGCTCCGGGAGCTTGCGGGGCAGCAGACTGCGCTGGAGCATGGTGGCGAGTTCGTGGCCCGCGTCCAGTGCGTGGGCGCGCACCAGCGCCTGTCCCACCAACCCCGCGGTCGCCGTCAGCAGCGACCGCTCCTCCGGTCCGAACCGGTGCTCCGCGTCCCACCCCACCAGACACACCCCGACCATCCGGCCTTCAGCGGGCAGCGGCAGCACCGCGAGACCACCGGGCCCGACGCCCAGCAGACCGGGCTCGAGATCCGCGCCCGGCGGCCACAGGCTCATATGCCCCCCACGCAGCGCGCCCTGCAGGGTGGGCAGGTCGCTGAGCGACGCGTCGGGCCACTCGGAGCGCCATTCCGAGCGCCAGACCTCGGGCCAGGCATCGGACTCCGGCGGGTCGAGGGCGGTGACCACGAGTCGCTCGTGCTCCAGTTCGCCGACCGCGACCCGGGAGGCGCCGAGCGGCTCGCGCAGGGCGGCGACAACCCGCCGGCTGACCTCCCGGACGGTCGCCGCTCCTGCCAGCGTGGCCGACAGCCGCTGCACGAGGGAGACCTCGTCCGCGCTGGGGCGCAGATAGGTGGCATCGGCCACCACACCGAGGACGCGCTGCGGTGCGCCATCGGAGTCGGTTTCCACGCGGCAACGCAGCCCCAGCCAGCGCAGCTCGCCGTTCGGGCGGCGGATACGGAACGCCAGCTGCTGTCCGGCGGCGGCCAGCCGGTCCGGCTCCACGATCGCCATCAGTGCGGGCATGTCGTCGGGAACGGCGCAGGCGAGCAGGGTCTCCACCTGCCCGTCGAACTGGTCGGGAGGCAGACCGAGCAGTTCCAGCACGTGCGCGTGGGCCTCCATGCGGCCGGTGCTCAGTTCCAGGATGAACGCGCCGCCTTGGTGAGGCACCAGGGACTGGCCCAGATGTGCCTGCGGGGCCTTGCGCCCGGCGAAGCGAGCGGCGACCGATTCGAGCCCGGCGGCTACCTGATCGGCGTAGAGCTCCAGAAGGCTGCGGTCGTCGGCGCTGAAGCCGTCCCCGACCACGCCGGCGACGATCAGGCACCCGAGCTCCTGGTCGCCGTGCCCCAGTGGCAGCGCGCCCAGCGAGATCCTGGCCGGCGAGGTGGGGTCACCGTCCCCAATCCGGGTGGGGAAGTGGTGGGGATCGTCCTCGATGAACGTGGCGAGTTCCTTGGGACTCAGCCAGAGCGGGCGGCCTGAGCGGAAGGCGTTGGCGGCGGGCGAATGGCTGGCCACGGCGAGGATCGCGGGCAGCCCGTAGAGGACGCCGCGGTTTCCGGTCAGCTCGGCCAGATGAAGTTCCCTGCCCTGGTCGGCGACCACATAGACAGCGGCAAGCTCAGCCCCGCAGAACGCAAAGCGATGTCTGGTCACTGTCTGTATCGCTCCTCCCGAAGCATCCAGCCGACCGCCCTCTCTCCATGCTGTCGCGCCGGGTACCGTTCGGGCGAGTCGGAATGCGGGCGGCAGGGTGTCGGCGCCTGCCTACGCTGCGTGCGCCATGCCGTGAAGGGCCGGGTGCGCGGCCATGGTGGCGTACGGCCATCAAGGTGCGGGGTGTCTGGGGCCGAGCTGGGCGGCGGCCCGTTCGGCACGATGCTGCCGATCCACTGGTGCACGTTCAAGGTCAACCTCTTGACCTCTATGGCCCTGGCCACTACTTTGCCGTAGACGTCGACCCATGGCTCCCGAAAGGAGGCGACCAGCGGATGTACATCAGCTCTGATCTGAGTCGCCTCGCCCGCCGCACGGCCTGGGTTCCGGGTCGGATCGCGCACGGCTGCCGAGCACGCCGTATGCCCGTCAGTGGCACGTTCCGGAACGGCTGCTGAGCAAGCCGTTCTGATGTGCCCGTGTGTGGCACATTCCGCGTTTCCCCTCACCATTTCCCGGCACGTCGCTGCTGCGTGCCGTTTTGCGCCCGCTTCTCTCACGTGGCGCGTCTGAGCACAGAAAGCTGCCTGAAATTGGCGAACATGATGAATCAATCGATCGCGCACCGAAATGAAGGCCTGTCATGGTAGCGGCGCGGATCACGGTCAACGGGAAAGAAACACCGATTTCCCCGGCTGCGCCCCACACCACCGTGCTGGACTTCCTGCGCGAGCGTGGCCTCACCGGCACCAAGGAGGGCTGCGCAGAGGGTGAATGCGGCGCCTGTTCGGTCTTGGTGGCCCGTCCCGGGGTGAACAAGCCCACCGACTGGGTGGCGGTCAATGCCTGCCTGGTCCCGGCAGCGGCGCTCGACGGCCAGGAGATCATCACCTCCGAAGGTCTCGCCACCGCCGGTGAATCCGGCACGCCGCCCACCCTGCACCCGGTGCAGGAGGAGATGGCGGTCCGCGGCGGCTCCCAATGCGGTTACTGCACGCCGGGATTCGTCTGCAGCATGGCCGCCGAGTACTACCGACCCGACCGCTGCACGCACGCGGACTCGACCGACAGCGCGGACTCGACCGAAAGCCCGTACGCGACCGAAAGCACCGACCCCGAGCACGGTCCGAACGGTTTCGATCTGCACGCGCTGAGCGGAAACCTGTGCCGCTGCACCGGCTACCGCCCGATTCGCGATGCCGCGTTCGCCGTGGGGACGCCCACCGACGAGGACCCGCTGGCGCAGCGTCGCGATCAGTCCCCGCCCGCACCGGTCGCCACCGAATACGCCCAGGACGGCAGCGCGTTCCTGCGGAAGAGCACTCTGGCCGAAACGCTGCAGTTGCTGCGCGAGCGGCCCGACGCGGTGGTGGTCGCCGGCTCCACGGACTGGGGCGTGGAGGTGAACATCCGTGCCCGGCGCACCGGTTGCGTGGTTGGCATCGACCGGCTGTCCGAATTGCGGGAGCTGCGCGTCGAATCCGACCACATCGAGATCGGGGCGGCGCTGACGCTCACCGAGATCGAGCGCCGCCTCGACGGCGAAATCCCGCTGCTGGCTGAGCTGTTCCCGCTCTTCGCGTCCCGGCTCATCCGCAACGGAGCGACCCTCGGCGGCAACCTGGGTACCGGCTCCCCCATCGGCGACAGCCCGCCGGTGCTGCTCGCGCTGGAGGCGTCCGTCGTACTCACCGACGCCGACGGTGAGCGCGAGGTCCCGCTGGCGGACTACTTCACCGGCTACCGGCAGAGCGTGCGGCGTCCCGGCGAGCTGATCCGCTCGGTGCGCGTCCCGCTGCCGCTGTCGCCGGTCGTGGCCTTCCACAAGATCGCCAAGCGGCGCTTCGACGACATCTCCAGCGTGGCGGTCGCTTTCGCGCTCGACATCGAGGGCGGGATCGTCCGCAAGGCGCGCATCGGCCTGGGCGGCGTGGCCGCCACCCCGATCCGCTCCCTCGCCACCGAGGCGGCCCTGGAAGGCAAGCCGTGGGCGGCGGAGACCGTCGAGGCCGCGGCCCGGGTGCTGCGGGGCGAGGGCACACCGATGGACGATCATCGCGCCAGCGCTCTCTACCGTTCCGCGATGCTCGGCCAGAGCCTGCTGAAGCTGCACGCGCAAACCACCGAGGCGGTGTCGTCATGAGTCATCTGTCCGAGCGTCCCGAACAGCCTGTCGTCGGCGTTTCGATGCCGCACGAGAGTGCCGTCCTCCACGTCACCGGCACCGCGCTCTACACCGACGACCTGGTCTGGCGCACGAAGGACGTGCTGCACGCCTACCCGGTCCAGGTCATGAAGGCCCACGGCAGGATCACCGCGCTGCGCACCGAGCCCGCGCTCGCCGTGCCGGGCGTGGTCCGCGTGCTGACCGGCGCCGACGTGCCCGGCGTCAACGATGCCGGGATGAAGCACGACGAGCCGCTGTTCCCCGACGAGGTCATGTTCTACGGCCACGCGGTCGCCTGGGTGCTCGCCGAGACCCTGGAGGCGGCCCGGCTCGGTGCGGCGGCCGTCGAGGTGGAACTCGACGAACTGCCCTCCGTGGTCACGCTGCAGGACGCCATCGCGGCCGACAGTTTTCACGGCGCTCGACCCGTGATGCTGACCGGCGACGTCGACGCGGGCTTCGCCGACTCCGCGCACGTCTTCACCGGCGAGTTCCAGTTCTCCGACCAGGAGCACTTCTACCTGGAGACGCACGCGGCACTGGCCCACATCGACGAGGCCGAGCAGGTGTTCGTTCAGAGCAGCACCCAGCATCCCTCGGAGACCCAGGAAATCGTCGCGCACGTGCTCGGCCTGCACAGTCACGCGGTGACCGTGCAATGTCTGCGGATGGGTGGCGGCTTCGGCGGCAAGGAGATGCAGCCGCACGGGTTCGCAGCCATTGCCGCGCTCGGCGCCAAGCTGACCGGCCGTCCGGTACGGCTGCGGCTCAACCGGACTCAGGATCTGACCATGTCCGGCAAGCGGCACGGGTTCCGCGCCGACTGGAAGATCGGCTTCGACGCCGACGGCCGCATCCGGGCCCTGGACGCCACCTTGACCGCGGACGGCGGCTGGAGCCTGGACCTCTCCGAGCCGGTGGTGGCCCGAGCTCTGTGCCACATCGACAACACCTATTGGATTCCCAACGCGCGCATCGCCGGTCGCATCGCCAGGACCAACAAGGTCTCCAACACCGCCTTCCGAGGCTTCGGCGGGCCGCAGGGCATGCTGGTGATCGAGGACATCATGGGCCGGTGCGCGCCACTGCTCGGCCTGGATCCGATGGAGTTGAGGGAACGCAACTTCTACCGACAGGGTCAGGCGACCCCGTACGGACAGCCGGTCGTCCAGCCCGAACGGATCTCCGCCGTCTGGCACAAGACCCTGGACAACGGCGGCGTCGCAGGTCGCAAGCGCGAGATCGCCGCCTTCAACGCCGCGCACCCGCACACCAAGCGGGCGCTCGCGGTCACCGGCATCAAGTTCGGAATCTCGTTCAACCTCACCGCCTTCAACCAGGGCGGCGCGCTGGTGCTGATCTACAAGGACGGCTCGGTCCTGATCAACCACGGCGGCACCGAGATGGGCCAGGGCCTGCACACCAAGATGCTGCAGGTGGCCGCGACCACCCTGGGCATCCCGCTGCACAAGGTACGGCTGGCCCCGACGCGAACCGACAAGGTACCCAACACCTCTGCCACCGCCGCCAGTGCCGGGACGGATCTCAACGGTGGCGCGGTGAAGAACGCCTGCGAGCAGTTGCGCGAGCGGCTGCTGCAGGTGGCCGCCACCCAGCTCGGTTCGAATGCCTCGGACGTGCGCATCGTCGGGGGCGTCGCGCGCACCCTGGGCAGCGACAAGGAACTGGCGTGGGACGACCTGGTGCGCACCGCGTACTTCCAGCGAGTCCAGTTGTCGGCGGCCGGTTTCTACCGGACCGAGGGTCTGCACTGGGACGCGAAGTCGTTCAGGGGCTCGCCGTTCAAGTACTTCTCCCATGGCGCCGCCGCGGCCGAGGTGGAGGTGGACGGTTTCACCGGCGCGTACCGCATCCGGCGGGTGGACATCGTGCACGACGTCGGCGACAGCCTGTCTCCGATGATCGACATCGGTCAGGTCGAGGGCGGGTTCGTGCAGGGCGCGGGCTGGCTGACGCTGGAGGACATGCGCTGGGACGGCAGTGACGGGCCGCAGCGCGGCCGGCTGCTGACGCAGGCCGCGAGCACCTACAAGCTGCCGAGCTTCTCGGAGATGCCCGAGGAGTTCAACGTCACCCTTCTGGAGAACGCCACCGAAGGGGGCGCGGTGTACGGGTCCAAAGCGGTGGGTGAGCCCCCGCTGATGCTGGCGTTCTCGGTGCGAGAGGCGTTGCGGCAGGCCGCCGCCGCGTTCGGGCCGAGCGGGGTCAGCGTCGAGTTGGCCTCGCCGGCAACCCCGGAGGCGGTGTACTGGGCGATCCAGGCGGTTCGCCAGGGCGATGCAGCGCGGGACGGTCACGCCCGTGACGGGTCTGCCACCAACGGCCACGCCGGAAACGGCCACGGCGGAAACGGGCACGCCGGCGGCAGGATCCGAACCGACTCAGAAGCGCTGAGCGGTGCCTGACATGACATGGATCGCCGCGGTCGCACGGTTGCGAGCACGCCGGGAGTCCGGCGTGCTGGTGACCGTCGCGGCCGTACGCGGCCATGCCCCGCGCGACGCCGGTGCGAAGCTCGTTGTGGGGCGGACCGAGACGTGGGGCTCGATCGGTGGCGGCAATGTCGAGGCCGTCGCGATCGATCGGGCCCGGGAGATGATCGCCGCGTCCAAGCCGGAGCCGGATCTGATGGAGTTCGCCCTCAACGACAAGGTGACCAACCAGCACGGCGTGCAGTGCTGCGGCGGCACGGTCTCGGTACTGCTCGAACCGCTGCCCGTGGTACGGGCCGTGGCGATCTTCGGCGTCGGGCACGTCGGGCTGGAACTGGCGCGCATCCTGGCACGTCAGGATCTCGACCTCCATCTGATCGACACCCGCTCCGACATCCTCACCGAGGAGCGGCTCGACGTGCTGGCCGACGCGGTGGCGCACGTGCACGTGCATCACACGCCGCTGCTGCCCGAGGAGGTGCTGGCGGAGTTGCCGCGCGGCACCCATGTCCTGATCATGACCCATGATCACGCCGAGGACGCCGCTCTGTGCGACGCCGCCTTGCGCACCACCCATCTCGGCTCCACCGGGCTGATCGGGTCGGCCGCCAAGTGGGTGCGGTTCGCAAAACGCCTCGCCACGGAGGGCGGTCACGACCAGGCCACCATCGATCGGATCAAGACCCCGATCGGGCTGGCCGACATCACCGGCAAGGACCCCGCGACCATTGCCGTGAGCGTCGCCGCCGATTTGCTGCGCACCTTCGAAATCGAGGGGGACTGACGCTCCCACCGGGTCGACAGAGGTGCCCCGCACTCGTGGGAACGCATGTATGCGGGGCACCCTCTCGGCGCCGGCTGTGCCAGGGCCGGCTTTCGTGGGCTGTCGGGAGCTCGCTACCCGAGGGGCGCGGGTACCCGGGGCGCAGCGGGCGCGGTGAGCCGGTCCGCGCCGGCCGGGACGGGCACGGCGGCGAAGAGGGCGTTCTGCTGTTCCTGGAGTTCCTTCTTCCGCTCGGGGCTGGTGCCCGGAAGGCGCTGCTCCTCGTACAGCTTGTGGGTGGCTTCCTGGGCCCACTTGCTGGCGGGGGTGTGGAACTGGACTTCGAAGAGCTGCCCTGAGCGGGGAGCGCGCCAGCCGGTGTTGAGTCCCCTGTACCCATCGGTGCGGCCCCAGGTGTTGGACCACTTCGTACTGTCGTTACCCCACGAGGACAGCACCTGCGCGGCGGTCGTGACGCCGTCGGTGTACTGATCGTCGCGCCACTGAAGGGTGTAGCGCACCGCGTCGCCGAGGGTGGCGAGGCCAGCCTCGGCGCTCTGCCCCGGGTGTTCCCTGAGGGAGGTGGCGACCTTGCGCTTGAGGGAATCCGGGGACTTGAGCCGGTTCTCGAAGCCGATGACCTCGGCGCCGGCGATCCAGGCTGCGGCCCGTACCTGGGGGCTGATGGCCCGCTCGGCCCGCTCGGCGTTCTCGACGTAGTCGTCGACCCGCTTGTTGTCGGCCGGGCTGAGCGAAAGCCCGCCTTCCCCGGTCCACCCGTCGCCCGGCTGCTGGGCGGTAGCCGTCTGCGAGGTGCCGGTCTTGGCCGGCCCGGCGGGGACGGCCATGGCCGTAGAGGCGATGCCCGTGCCAAGTGCGGTGGTCAGTGCGGCCGCGATCGCGGCCCGGGTGACGGTACGGGTGATGGTCATCCGCGTGAGCCCTGCCTTTGCGTGAGGAGTCGTTACGCGCGGCACAACAGGCGGACACGGCCCCAAGTTGCGTGTGCAGGAGCGGTGGAGTGATCTTTGGCTGGATCGGCTACCGGGCGGCGAGGAACAGGCTCGAACAGCTCGGCCGCTACCTGGTCGAGTAGCTCGCGAGGCGGCCGGTCGTCGTCGTCGGCTGCTACGGCACGCTGGGGTGCTAGGCCGTTGGAGGAGGCGAAGAAGAGCTCGTACGGGCAGCCGGGAGAGCATGTCTCGGAGCTCCGGGCGGGCGTCGGCGGCCGCGCCGAGCAGGTCGCTTCTGTTCACCACGCCGTTGGCGGAGAGGGTGAAGAGACGGTCGGCGATTTCCATCCGGGTAACGTCAGGGTATGAGTCATCCCCATCCCGAACTGAAAACCGCCCCGCCGCTGCCCGCCGGAGGGCTGAGGGTCACCGCCCTGGGCGGTCTGGGCGAAATCGGCCGCAACATGACCGTCTTCGAGCACGCCGGCAAGCTGCTCATCGTCGACTGCGGCGTGCTGTTCCCGGAGGAGCACCAGCCGGGGGTCGATGTCATCCTTCCCGACTTCACCTCCATCCGGGGCCGGCTGGACGACATCGTGGCTGTGGTGCTCACCCACGGCCACGAGGACCACATCGGAGCCGTGCCGTACCTGCTGCGCGAGCGGGCGGACATCCCCGTCGTCGGCTCGAAGCTGACGCTGGCGTTCCTTGAGGCGAAGCTCAAGGAGCACGGCATCAGGCCCCGCACGGTACGGGTGCGCGAGGGCGACCGGCGCACGTTCGGCCCCTTCGACTGCGAGTTCGTGGCGGTCAACCACTCCATTCCGGACAGCCTCGCGGTCGCCATCCGTACCGGCGCCGGGATGGTGCTGCACACCGGCGACTTCAAGATGGACCAGTTCCCCCTGGACGAGCGCATCACCGACCTGCGCGCCTTCGCCCGCCTCGGCGAAGAGGGGGTCGACCTCTTCCTCACCGACTCCACCAACGCCGAGGTCCCCGGATTCACCACGTCGGAGCGCGAGCTCAACCCCGCGATCGAGCAGGTGCTGCGCACCGCCCCGCGTCGGGTCATCGTCTCCAGCTTCGCCAGCCACGTGCACCGCATCCAGCAGGTACTGGACGCCGCCCACCAGCACGGACGCAAGGTCGCCTTCGTGGGCCGCTCGATGGTCCGCAACATGGGCATCGCCCGCGAGCTGGGCTACCTGAAGGTTCCGTCCGGCCTGGTGGTGAGCATGAAGGAGCTGGAGCAGCTCCCGGACAACAAGGTCACCCTGATCTGCACCGGCTCCCAGGGCGAGCCCATGGCGGCCCTGGCGCGGATGGCCAACCGCGACCACCAGATCCGTATCGGCAAGGGCGACACCGTCCTGCTCGCCAGCTCCCTGATCCCCGGCAACGAAAGCGCCATCTACCGGATCATCAACGGCCTGACCCGGTGGGGCGCCAACGTCGTCCACAAGGGCAACGCGAAGGTGCACGTCTCCGGACACGCCAGCGCCGGTGAACTCGTCTACTGCTACAACATCGTCAAACCCCGCAACGTGATGCCCGTGCACGGCGAATGGCGCCACCTGCGCGCCAACGGCGACCTGGCCATCCGTACCGGCGTCGACCCCGACCGGGTCGTCATCGCCGAGGACGGCGTCGTAGTCGACCTCGTCGACGGACGGGTCTCCATCACCGGCAAGGTCCCGGCCGGCAACGTGTACGTGGACGGCATGACGGTCGGCGGCGCCACCGAGGCGTCCCTCAAGGACCGCGTCGCCCTCGCCAACGAGGGCGTGGTCACCGTCGTGGCCATCGTCGACGCCGATACGGGCACGCTGGCCGAGGCACCCGATTTCCTGGCCCGCGGATTCGAGCACGACGACACGACCTTCGCGTCCGTCATCCCCGTGATCGAAAAGACCCTGGCCACCGCCGCGGAGGAAGGTGTCGGGGACGCGGTCCAGCTCGAACAGCTCATCGCCCGCGCGGTGGCCTCCTGGGCGTTTCGCACCTACCGGCGCAAGCCGCTGATCATCCCGGTGATCATCGACGCGTGATGCCGAGGCGGGATACGGCCGGTCGCGCACCGCGCACTGCGGGCGGCCGCATCCCTTCCTGCGCTGTCTGAATGCGCAGGGGGGCCCTCTCCGTTACGACAGCCGTGGGGGGTGGGGGGGGGGGGCGGGGCGCAACCAACGCCACCCGTACCCCCCCCCGGCGGGCCGGCTGCTCTGCCGGTCC